>JAGPVT010000113.1 GCA_018066865.1 Marinobacter sp.
CAACCGCACTGAAGTCATCAACAACGACAGCCATCTGACCGTTGAGAATGATCGTTTCAGCCATGTAAAAAACAACGACCACACAACCATTGATGGCGAAAAACGGCAGACCGTTGGGGCTGATTGCAGCCAGAACATTGGTGGCACTCTGCACCAGAAATCCGGCAGCGCGACACTGTGTGAGGCTGGCAATGAGGTTCACTACAAGGCTGGCGCCAAAGTCGTGCTGGATGCAGGTGTTGAACTCACCATTGCCGGCGGCGGCAGCGTCATCAAGCTGGATCCCAGTGGGATTACGTTGAGCGGGCCGGGGATCAATATCAATTCGGGCGGGAGCGCTGGGAGTGGAAGTGGAGTGAGCCCTAAAGGCGCAGATTTGCCAAATATGTTAAATGGCGACGCGCCTGTTTCTTCGTCCGCAGCAACTCTTGCGAATGTCAGTGCGCGCAGAAATGCGTCTGCAGATCCGCTTCATATAGAAGAGCTGCCAGGTGCCGACCGGAAGCTCGTTGTTGATGTGATTGGAGGGAATGCCAGCGGGGGAGCCGTTGACGTTATCAAGGATTCTTCAGAAGGAGGTGAAGCGTGACAGGTTCTGTAACTTTTACTGACGAATACAAGGATCGTTCAGTTCGTCGCAAAGCAGAATACGATGACAGCAATCCTCACGATCTGGTTCTCACGATAGCCAAGCGTGAAGGGGGGCAAATCACTATCCCTCTCCTGAAAAATGCCCGTTCGAATATTGAGCGGGAAGACTATCAGGAGAACACCCTTTTAAGAATTAAACCCTTCGCAGAAATCGAAAGCGCACTGCCCGTTTCTACTGGTTATGGTGCCCCAGTTTTTCAGGGTAAGGCTGTTGCAATGCTCCGACCGGGTTATCTGTATATATTTCGTCGGGACAGACTGTGGCGTGAGCTGGAGATTGGGCCAGATTCGAAGGTGAGTGATGTGGATATGGCTGCAGCTCGGAAAGCCATTGAGAGCCCCGAAAGCAACTTACGGATAGAGCGGCCAGCCGAAGGTGAATGGCTTGATGATGTGCTTGTACCGGTATTCCTGCAGGGGCAGGGGGTCATGCACGATATCCGCATGGCTTACAGTGAAGTGCAGTGGGATTGGGGATATATCCAGAAACTGGAGGCAGACGAAAAAGCCCGAAATACCCGCACGACAGGCGTCGGGCACGCCTGGGCCGTGACTACGGTGGAAGGTCTCAGTTTCCAAACCGGATTTCCGGCATCACGAGTTGAGGATTTACCCGAACTCCGCGCAAGGGATCTGGGTGTTGAACTGATGCTGGAGAACCCCAGGGACTTCATTCCCGAATTCGAAAAACCATCTGATTCAGAGCTCTGCGCAAAACTAGCCGCCCGCCTGCGCGAAGCGCAAGAAGAGAGTGAGGAGTCTATTGAGCTCGATATCCGTTGTGACCCCGATGAAGACCGATTGGCTGGACTGAGAGGGCAGAAAGGGCTGGCCTGTGTGGCATTACCGGATCCGCTATTCAAACTGCGCCATTCTCTAGCTCAGTTACAGTTGGCTTTGCATTATCTTGATGCGGTTGATGTATCGATAAAGGACAGGCCTTTGGTTCATTCAGCAATGTTGATACGTCAGGCCCTGTTTGACCCACAAGCATCGACCTCCAGTGACGACGTTATGACTCTGCGAGCGGCGGTGGACCAGGAAAAACTCCACAAAATTCTGGAGTACTCCGAGCGCCGCTCTGTGCTTGAAAAAATCACGGTTCACATACATGCGCTGGAAAAACTGCTCGATAGCGGCGCCTTTGACGCGGCCTGTGGTGATTACCTAAGCCATAAGGGTCTCGGGCCATGTGAGGCTATCTCTCTACATGCGAGCCTGCTCGATCTGACTCAGCAAATACCCGGAGTGCTGCGTGCCAGTGGTCTGGAATCGCCAGCCATCGTGTCTCGACTGCTCAAGCTGGGTTTGGGCAAGAACCCTCTCATAAGGGCCTTGTCGGAAGGCGAGAGTGCTAATAGCGAGCGTTTCTCCATGCTGGCGCAATTAAAGGAGCTGGCCCGGACGCAAGACACGCTAGCAGAGGAACAGTTGAACGAGGTGGGCCTATCTTCTATCGGTGCTTTGGCACAGCAACTGAGACAGGAAGAGGGTGATTCCGACATCAAGGACAGTCTTAATAGTGGGTCTCCAATTCCCAGCGGTGCTGCGGGTACCGTTGCCGGAATGGTTCAAACAGCGCTGGGAGGTTGGAGTGGTGCTGTTCTGAAAGCTGCTGAACGGTTGCGCGAAAGTGGCGACCTGACCGCTATAAAGCTGGATCGTGTTTTTACGTCTGTCGCGGAAGTGGCAGATATAGCAGACCCCAATCTCGGCGGCGAATTGCGAGTAATGCGCCGAGGGGCAGTTGATCTAACGCGCTACAGCATCGTGGGTATGCATGGGAAAGGGATTTCTTTTGGCCTGACTGATGCAGATCTCCAGAGCGAAGCGCTAACAAGGCGCAATGACTACCTGTTCGCGGATCGCGCAAACGCCGCAGGCAAAACGGTGGTATCCACCAGTCCAGTCCGGCTGGCTGATGAAATCGGCGAAGCCGCAGTGAAGGCTGCCGCTCATACTTGGGTATTTGTGTTGCCCATCGATCACTCAGAAGCGCTAAAGTTCAGCACCTTTAAATTTGATTGGGCGAATAAAGCGAAGGCCATTGCTGATGGGCCGGGGTTGTCTCGGGTGTTGGTGGGATTGGCTGCTTACAACTTGGCATCAGAAGTATGGAGCCTACTAAACTCAAAGCATGGACAGTACGGATTATCATCTATGAAATCCTTCGGGGCACTCGTAGATGTGTCGGCAGCGTTGATGAAACTGCATGTTGTTAGTTCCCCGGCGGATAACAAGCTGGTGTCAAAGGTAATACTCAGGCCACTCTTCGAGATTAAATCCGTCCCCCTAATCGGCCCACTTGTTCAAAAGAGGCTTTCTCAGGTTGGCGCTGAGACAATTGTTCGTTCAATGGGGTTGGCAAACTTCATTGCCGGAGTATTTATGGTCGGCATCAGCGCGTGGGATTACCGTAATAATGTTAGTCGGGGAGACTTGGACGCCGCCTTAGGGCACGGGCTGGCAGTAGCTGGGGGCAGCATTTTTGTCGTTTCTAAGTTGATGGGCGGATTGCTGGCGGTACCCGGTTGGGGTTGGGCTTTGTTTGGGCTAGGGCTCGTGCTGGGTGGCAGTGTGTATGCAGCCATTGCTACCGATAGCCAAATGGAGAGGGTGCTGAAACAGGGCCCTTTGGGTCGTGGCCCAAACCACCCTGGACTGCCAGAGGACGATGCCGTTTACTATCCGCAGTTGCTTGGGGTACTTTCACCGATAACCGTATCTGCTAAGCGTTACGGTGACTTGAGTGGTGTTGAAAAGGCGATGTTTGCCGATCATAACCCATCCGCAAACGACTACCGAGTGACGGTGACTTCCCCGCTGATCAGTCGCTTTAAACTTGGTCAGAAGAGCCAGAAAGAGATCAGCGCCAAAGGTAAAAAGCCGGACTTGAGATTGGGTGTTCAAGAACTTGAGTACACCCACAGCACTATTGATACGCCCACCGGCCAAGTAGATGAGTTCAACATAACCCGAAAAGCGGCGTTGAAAAAAATAACAACATGGGTTGCCTTGCCGGAAGATAGCGCAGTGCATTTTCTGATAGAACGGGATCTTGTCGGTGGTGAAAACCAGGCTTTTGGGCGTCGGGAACAACGGACTATTAGCTTGAGGGTTGTCTTGCAGGCACGTATCGAAAGTGAAACCGGAGCATTCAGGTTTCCTATGCCGGTACTTGATGACTACGAGCCGTTTGATGCAAAACGCCATGAGGTACTGCCAGATAAAACGTATCAGCAATTCAATCCATTCAAAAATGATCCCGTTCCTTATTGGTTCGTGAAAGAGGTCACCTTGTGAGCAAAAGTGGTGAAAAAATCAGCCATGAAAAGGGCAGGTTCCGGGTAGCTCAGATCCCGCTTCTTCCGGAACCTGTAAAAAGTAGAAACCAGCTCGGCCAAGACCTTCAACCCGTTGGCGATTACGCCGGGATCGAGCCCTATTACCGGGTTTGTGTGGATACTGATGATGTCCAGCAACAGGAACAGAGCGAACCAGGGGCATTTACTTCTGGCGACTGGTGGTGGAGTCATCAGAAAATTCGTTTTCTCAACGGTAAAGCCTTTCTTGGTCTTTCTGCTTTGATACTGCTCATTCCGTACGTGTGGGGGACTGCTTTAGTAGGCGGCGGCGGCGTGCTGTCAGTGTATCTTGCCAATTTGGTTGAAATGCCTTTGTTGCTTAAATTTTTTTGGATTCTTATGGTGGGTTTTGGCTGGATAGCCGCGTCTTTTTATATCCTCATAAAAACCATGCCTTGGATCATGGGCGCCTTTGCTCTGCTGCTAAGGCCATTCGACAAACTCCTTGCCAAGCTTCTGGACCGAGGCCTGGAGGCTGGCGAAAGCTTCTTCAGTCGCGAGACAGGCGAAGTGAGCTTTGCTGTCTCGGGAGGCAAGAAACTGACGGCCTCCTTTGAAGAGTTCGATGCCTATGTAGAACGAGTGATCGAAGCTGGTGGTATCTTCTATCGCCTGATGTTCGTGCATCGCTACACCGGTAAGCAATTCAGCCAAACATCCCTGAGCCGGGTAGAGCCGACGAAAGAAGAGGTGATGGCGCTATGGGATATGCTCCAACGGTACATGGATGTGTCCCAGCCGTTGCCGGATGTGCCAAGGCTGGAACCCTTCCGGCATCTGGATCCGGTAACCGCCGAGCATGATCAGCGCACCGGGCGTAATCCCCGCTACTGGCGCGACCTGGATATAGAAGCGTGGAAGCAGGGTGAAGGGGCCGAGTGGCTGAAGCGACAAGCGGAATATCCCTGGGGCAAGCGCACTTGCAGGCTGACCCCGCAACTGGGCCAGATCTCAATGGAAGAATATCGCAAAAAGCGATCCCCGGAGGCTTGGCCGATTTAATGCCCGATCAGACATTCTTTCAAAGAGAAAGCCGGGACAGGGAAGACCAAGAAGCGAACTCAATTTCAGGGAAGAAACGATGAGTGATTATTTAGAAGCAATCTGCGCGACTTGCAATGGCAAGAATCAGCTATCGAAAGAGCAGTTGGAGAAGCTGGAAAAAAATGAACCTGTCGAATGCACCGAGTGTGGGTCGATGGTCAAGATAAAGACAGACCCGGAGTCAGAACGAAAAGCCAAACTGTCGTTATTGACCTTAACTATTGGAGCCGCAACCGTTGGTGCTGTGGCTCTGATCAATATTTTTGGTAATGCTGGTTTCCCCACCTATTACGTTGCGATTCCTTTCATTCTGATTTCTGCATTGGCGGCCTCCGGCCAAAGCGGCAGTGTTCTTGAGTTACAGAGCGTTGACGCCAGTGACTGATCACAGAGGAAGCCGCAAGGCAAGGCCAGCAGAAAGTGCCTGAGTTTATGGAGACTGCCTTTCAGGCAACAGCCATCGGCCCCTTGCCTGAATCCCCCAGGAAGCGCGCTCGCATTGGCGAGGAGCTTCAGCCCATTGGCAGCTACGCGGGGGCCGTTCCTTATCTTGGCACGATTGAGGCTGTTGAAGCGCTTCAGGACTGTGAGAAAAATGATCCGGAGTTTCAGGATAAAGAGTGGTGGTGGGATCATCAACGAATACGATTTTTAAACGGGAAGCTGGGGCTCAGGTTCCTCCTGCTGATTATTCCTTTCGCATGGATTTTAACGATCACTGTCGGGGGGATGGCCTTAATTGGATGGAGCGTACTGGAAGTGGCCAAGGCCTACGAGCTGCCAGGACTGCTAGTGGGCGTGCTTGGTCTTATTTTTGTTCCCGGATGGATGTTGTTTGCGTTTTGGATTGCACGGCCAACAACCAACTGGATCATGAGCAGCGGTATAGACTTCTTCCTCAAGCCTTTCGAAAAGACCCTCATCAAAAAGCTGGGTGAGACGTTGGAAGACGGATGCAGTGAATTCAACCGGATCACCGGGCAGGTCCGCATTGCCTTGGGAGGGAAGCGGTTTTTTGACGCTCCCTTTATAGAATTCGATGCCTACGTTGATAGGGTTATTCAGGAAAGTGGTGTGTTTTACCGGTTAATGCTAGTACACCGCTATACCCAGAAAACCTTCAACAAAACGGCCTTTAGTTCAATCGAATCCAACAAGAATGAAGTGCTGGCGACCTGGGATATGTTGCAGCGCTACATGGACGTGACTCATCCGCTACCGGATACCACTCGCCTCGAACCTTTCCGTCACCTGGATCCCGTAACGGCAGAACACGACAGAAAGACAGGGCGTAACCCGCGATACTGGCGCGACCTTGATCTGGAATCCTGGAAGGAGGGTAAGGGTTGGACGGAAGTTCACAGATATCAGAATGAATATCCTTGGGGAAGCCGAGTCTGCAAACTCACCCCACAGCTAGGCAAGATCTCGATGGAGGAGTACCGAAAGCAGAGACCGGCGGGAGCGTGGTCTATATGAACGAAAGGAAGTCATTGCCAGACAATTCCTACCTCATCAGTGTGGTGTTCGATTTCTGGTGAAACGAGAGCTTCAGGATGGTGAATATCGTAGCCTCCTATATCAGGAGTCGGTGACGACCCGGGTTCAGGTTGGGCTTCAGGTTACCTTCAAACCACCAGCCCATGATAAAACTAAACATGGTATCCGACCCCGTGATCTTAGCCTGATGATCAAACTGGAAACTCTACAGGCAGACGGTGCTTACACAAGTGCTGTGTATATGCTGAAGGTCACGCCCGAGAGTCGGTATCCCCTGACTCCTATTCAGGAAATGCCAAAAGCTGAGATTTTCTGGTGGCCAATTTGCCAGCCAATCACAATGATGGATATCCTTTAATGAACGTGAAAACCAATCAGTCAGAGCAGCCGCCCATTGTGGGGCGTTCTGAGCCCTTCCCGAGTGGCCGACTGACGTTTTTGTCACCCAGACCTCTACCCACCGGACTACCGCCTATGGATCATGGTCATGCGGTGGGAGAAGTGAATAATGGCTACTTGGATTTTGGGACTGGGGTGACCTCGGTATTTGGGTGGCAAGCCACTTTAGGTATACCTTTGTTTTGCTTTTTGCTTGGTACTTTCGGCTTCCCGCTTATTTTATCTGGCCTTGCAATCGCCCACGGCAGGGAGCTGGAGGCTGCAGGCCAGGTTTTTCAAGACATGTTTGACTACGGGCTTCCTATAGCTGTCTGGGGCAGCCTCTTTGGTTTCTTTATGCTCTCCTTTCCTCGTTGGCTGGCTTATGGCAAGTTAAAAAATGTGATCCCCACCCGCTTCAATCGCCAACGCCGCGAAGTGTGTTTTGTACCTGAGGGCCAGAAAGAGCCGATCTTCGTCCCCTGGGAAGACTTGGTCGCCTGGGTCACAGAAGCACAAGGCGCTACGGAATATGGCGTGCAACGCCAGTACGGCTTCGGCATTGGCTTCTATCACCCGGAAAGGGGTGAGAAATATACCCTGGAGTTTGAAACCCCGGGCCTGCCGCTGGCCATCAGCAACTGGGAAGCGATCCGGGCGTACATGGAATATGAAGTGCACACCCTGAAAGAAATCCAGGACCCACTGGAGCTTCAAGGCCCGGACGATCCGCCGTGGGAAGGCGTTCATGTCTTCCGCAACGCCCGCAAGCGCCTTCATGACGAATACAGGCAAGGCAAGCGGGGAATGTTCTACCTGATCGGCTGGTACCTATACCACCTTGTGACCTTCTGGACGATCCCGAACCGGCTGGTGGAATGGGAGGTCAAAAAGATCAAACGCGTGAGCCGAAAGACCCTGCCAAAAGCAATGTCTGATTGGTCTGAAGCACTCCCGGAAAACCAATGGGCGAAGCCGAGCGAGGAACTGAAGCGCCAGAGCAGGCGTGTATTGGAGTTGCAAAAGATACATCCCGGCAAGTCCACTCTGGAAATTTTTGCACTCGTAAGCGACGAGGCCATCTCCAGGAGAGCGATGACGGCATGAGCAAAGAACAGGGCTTGCTTGAGCTCTTGGATGCATGATCTATTTGTGACAATTGTTGCAAAACGCAACGCCCGTGGTAATCTGTAAACATTAAAAGCCAAGCCATTGGAGGTTCACATGACTATCGCCATTCGTCTGGATGATAATCTGGTTCGTCACGCCGCTGCCGAGGGGCAGGTCCACCGCCGCTCTACGCCCAAACAGATCGAGTATTGGGCCGAGATAGGTCGTGTGGTTGCGGGTGAGGTAAGCGCGGAGGATCTAATTGCCATTCTTCAGGGCATCCGGCGCGTGAAGGTGGAGCCAGTGGTTCCGGAAACGGTCACCAGCGATGATTTGTGGGCAGAAGTGAATCAGGCCCGCGACAGCGGTGAATTGGGCCGCTCGATTGCTCGGGGGCGGACGGTTTATCAGGCCGCCGCTGACAAACCTGGGTACCTGGAAGCTATTTACCCCGATGGGCTGCGCCAGGTCGGTCAGTTCCGCAATGGTCGGTTTGAAGCTGTGAGCGACCGCGACGATGCAGCCTGAGCTTTGGCTGCTCGTTGGTGGTAATGGTGCGGGCAAGTCTACGTTTTATGAGCGCTTTCTTGCCCGGCGCAGTATTCCTTTGGTCAATGCAGATAATATTGCGCGCAGCCTTTGGCCTGATTTTCCCGAAAAGCACAGTTACGAGGCGGCGCTGATTGCTGAGAAAGAGCGGTTCCGTCTCTTGAAAGAGCGCCAGAGCTTCTGTTTTGAAACGGTTTTTTCTCATCCCTCTAAAATAGATTTTTTGGGGGCTGCGAAGGCGGCAGGTTTTCGTATCCGAATGTTCTATTTTCATCTGGAAACCACCGCGCTGAACAAGGCTCGCGTCACCACTCGCGTCCAGTCTGGTGGCCACAACGTGCCGGAGAAAAAAATAGAGAGCAGGATTCCGAGAACGTACGCCAACTTGCGTGAATGCGTCGGGCTGGTGGATGAGCTGCATCTTGTTGATAATTCCAGCCTGGATCAGCCCTTTGTTCGTGTTGCCGTCTGGGAAAACGGCGAGTGGCAGCGCTACTGTGAGGCGTTGCCCGCATGGGCGCGGGACTTGCTGGATGGATAAAGTTTTTGCGCAAGAGTCTTGGCAGAAATTCAGGGCCAGGTTTCTGGCACCACAAACACCCGGTCGGTTTCGAGCCAGTTACCCGTTTGGCGATTTTCCCGCAGCACTGCGAACAGTTGCGGAACGGATTTGTTCTCGACACGCTTCAGAGCTTCCTGGGTATGCTCTGTCTCCGGCGGCTCACTCTGAAACCAGTTGCCAATCCAGTGCGGTTTGTTTAGTACAACCCATTGAGACGTGTCTATCGCCCTCGCGTCGTGGGCGTACGTCCAGCGCCCGCGAAGATGCCCTGCCGGAACATAATCCGGCGTTACCGCAGGCTGATCGTCGGGGTAGAAAAGATACCCTGGCATGAAAATTCGCGGGGTTAGCGGGCCTGTTATATGGGATTCCGCGAGCAGTGCGATTGTTTCGGGTAGTTGTGTGCGGCGGCTCTGTTGTTCGAGAAGGCTGGTTGTTTTCATATCAAGCCGATCACGGGCGTTGGGGCCGTACCAGAGTGTTGAAGCGGCGCACTCTGAAACACCGAGATAGAATTTGATCGCGATTTCATGGTGCTCAATGCGATCATCTTTCTTGTTGTGCACCACGAAATCCAGTTCGCCGATGGTGCGCCCGCTTGACTGGATCTGTCGGTTTTTCAGCAGGATAGGCCAGCCAAGCACGTCCTCGAGAAAAACCTGGTAGAGTCGCTCGAAATAGAAACCCAGCCGGCGTTGCGGTGGCTCACTCAGCAATGATGGTGCTGCCTCAATGTCCTGATCCCAGGCATTGAGGATATCGGAATAGTTTGAGGGTAGATGTTGTGCGGGCTCAAATGTGATCGGCGAGCGCATCAGCTGCGGTGCCTGACACAACCATGCAAGGTGTCGTATCGCTGGCGTGTGGTAAGAATTAATCAGCTCAGAGGCAAGGTTTGCATTCATTCGCTCAGAATACCGTAAACTGGTACTTAATAAAGGCCTGGCGCATTCCGGGATAGTGGCTGAATCGCGGATGCCTCCGGCACGATGAACCAAGAAGCGACAGGAGATGGCATGCAATATCTGCATACAATGATCCGTGTAAGTGATCTTGAGCAAACACTGCATTTTTTCTGCGACCTGCTCGGTATGGTCGAAATAGATCGTAAAAGCAGCGAAAAAGGCCGCTTTACCTTGGTGTTTCTTGCGGCGAGTGAGGATGAATTCCGTGCTCGTGAAGACAAAGCACCGATGCTTGAGTTGACCTACAATTGGGATCCGGAAGAGTACGCCGATGGCCGAAACTTTGGTCATTTGGCCTACCGGGTGGATGATATCTATGTTCTGTGCGAGACGCTGCAGGCAAATGGCGTAACTATTAACCGCCCACCTCGGGACGGCCACATGGCGTTTATCCGTTCGCCAGACAACATATCCGTGGAGTTGCTTCAAAAAGGTGAAGCGCTGGCGCCCAAAGAGCCTTGGGTCAGTATGGAAAATACGGGAACCTGGTAAATAGCAAAATTGTCGACATAATTTCTACGGCATCAGGATGATGCAAAAAAACAGGGAGATGTTTCATGGAAGATTGGCAGGGATGCCTTACCCCTCAATGTCAGACTGCATTACTGTGCGCTCGCGATCATGTTGATCGCCGTGGCGGGGCAGTTATCACGGTAGAAGATTTTCTGCTCGCACTGCTGGATTCCAGCCCCTCCGCGAGCAACTTCCTGCGCGGCTCGGGTGTAGATATGGATGAGTTGACTCGTACCATCCAGTGCGAGCAGCCCATTGTGACCGAGGTGGGCGGTGAAGGCCGGCTTTCTTCCCAGCTAATCTATTGGTTGGCGGCCGCGCGTGAATTCTTTGGCACGCCCGCCTGGCTGGACTGGCCTCAACTCCTCGAGGTGCTTGCCCGGAGGGCAGAACGTTTGCAGGGAAAGGCTTATGTTGTGGTTCTTGAACAGGTTTCACGCTGGCCAGAAGCAGGCGATCCGGCTGACACGGGTGGGGATCTCGAGCAATCCGGCATTGAAGAACATGAAGCCGCACCGATTGTGATTACCGACCAGGAATGGGTCGAGCTGGCGGAAGATGTCGCCATCACACTTGCCGCAACGCCGAACTCTCTCGTATGGATCAGAGGTGAGCGCGGGGCAGGGAAGTCCTCCTGGCTGAGCTCGTTGCTGTCGTGGCTGACGCAACCCTATATTGAAATGGATCTGCGCCGTGAAGCTGAGCTTATGGCCAGCGATCTTGCGGTCATCCCGGCGGCCGGCAGAGCACCCTGGCCCGTTCTTGTGCTTGATAATATAACCCCAGCCGACCTGCTGGCTCTGATGGAGCTTCCTTCCGGCCTTGCGTCGGAGCTGGTTCTGCGCTGGCAGGGACCGCTATTGCTTCTGGGGCCCGATACATCGGGCAGTGATGAAAGCTGCGGCTTGTTGGAACAACGCCTGGGCCGGGCGCAGGAGACGTTCAACATGCTCCCTTCGAGTGTCGCGCAGCGTAAGGCCATTCTTGTCGCCCATCAGGCCGCTATTGAGCGCCGCTGGAACATTCAGCTGCCTTGCTCCGTTGCCCAGTTTGCGGCCTCCCGGCGTAGCCGGTGCGTCAGCACGCCAGGAGGTATGTTGCAATGGGTGGAGCGCGCTGCGGCGCGACTTGACCTGTTTGCCCGTCGCGGCCCGGCAAATTCGGTGGCGCTTTCTGGCCAAGCGAATACCCTCCGGCGCCAAAGCCTGGTTGCGCTGGCACGGCAGGAACCACTGAATGAAATTGAGAAGGGACTGGAAGAGGTAAGCCTGTTACGTGCCGCCACGGAAGTGGAATGGCACGAGCGCAAAGCTGCCGGAGCGCTGCGTCGGCTTACGCTGGAGGATCTGCGCCAGGAACTTGAGCGCTGGGTTGCAGCGCGGCGCGGGCCGGTTCACTATGTGCTCCATTGTGATCATCAGCATGGAGAATCTGCGGGTGCAGGATCTGGAAATCTACATTCGTGACCTTGAAGCAGGCGCGGTTAACCGTTGGCTGGAAGGCCATGTTGGGCAATTAATGCTTGATGACAGCGATGTTTCGTCTGTCATCAAAGGCTCTGCCAACTTTAATGAAGGCCAATTGAAAATAACGCTGTATCCGCAAGCTTTTGGTAAGCGGTATACGTCACTGAATATCGAAGGCGAACGGCTACCCTGGCGCAGCGATCTCGATTGTGCACGAAGTGCATGGCGGGCTATGGATACGGAAGTCCGCTGCAGCCCGGGAGAGTGGAAAGAGGGTGAGCCTGCAGAAGATGAGAAGTGGTGGCGGTTGGACAGCCGGGGTGAGCAACTCGTAGCCTGGAATTGAAATAGCGGCGAACTGAATAGCGTTAAATGAAAAAGGCAGTCCGCAATGAGTTGAGGGCTGCCTTTTGTTTTACATCAACGAACGTTTTATTCGCTCAGAATAGAAACGTTGTCTGCCTGCAGGCCCTTGTCCGCATCAACCACGCTGAAGCGAACCAGTTGGCCCTGGCGCAGTACCCGACGACCACTTCCGCGAATAGCACGGAAGTGAACGAAGACTTCATCTCCGCTGTCACGAACGATAAAGCCGAATCCTTTTTTAACGTTGAACCACTTTACAGTGCCTTCCTCGTCGCCTTCCGGGCTGTTGTCATCATAGTCGGCGTCATCATCGGCATAGTTCTGGGTAGAACCCTGATTTCGTGACGGTGAGCTAACACGCTGCGAAGCGCTGGGTACAGGCTGGGGCCTGGCTGCAATGGCGACGGCCAGAAAACCGGCAATGCCGAAAACGATAAAGGTGATGATGTATGCGGCGATGCCACGAGTGCTGCCCAGAGCCTCTACAAATTCACCTACGGCAATCAGGCGAAGTGGTTCGGGGGTGAATGATAGCAGCAGGGCAAGTACCAATGGTGCTGGAATCGCGATCAGGAGAGCAACAAGGATCGCTTTGGCTGGATTACGCATTGACTGAGAAATCTCCATTATTTATTAACGCTGACGATAAAAAACCGGATATCGGGTAAAATCGCACACCCGGCCAGTGAATACCGCCTGATTTCCGGAAAAACGGAAGCTCTGGCGGGCAAAAGCGGCATGATAGCAGATTATCCGGACTGCTGACCAAATAGCCATTATATGTGACGGAGTTTCAGTATCCGATGAGCCATAACGATCTGCAAGCCAGACTGGACGAGCTTGAAACACGGCTCGCCTTTCAGGACGATATAATCAATACCCTGAGCGAGCAGGTAGCGAAACAGGAAATGGATATCCGCGAGCTCTGGAACGCAAAGCGGTTATTACATAATCAGCTGAAAGATGTTTCACCCTCCCACTTGAAGCGTGAAGAGGAAGAAACCCCTCCGCCCCATTACTGACGCGTTATAAAGAAAAATGCCGAAGCAGGTGCCTCGGCATTTCGCGTACGCTACTCAGTCTGTAAAAAAAACAGTCAAGCCAGCAATTCCACAAGTATCTGCTCATAGATCCGGGATAATGTATCCAGATCTTCAGCTTTCACGCACTCGTCTATCTTGTGAATGGTGGCGTTGATCGGGCCGAGCTCCACAACTTGCGCTCCAGTGGGTGCGATAAAGCGCCCGTCAGATGTGCCGCCTGATGTGGAAAGCTCCGTTTCACGCCCGGTCACGTCGCGAATGGCACTTTGGCAGGCCGCGACCAGGGCGCCCTTGTCGGTCAGGAAGGGCCGGCCACTGAGGTGCCACTGCAGATCGTATTTAAGATTGTGTCGGTCAAGAACGGCTACCACCCGCTCTTCCAGGCTTTCCGCCGTATTTTCAGTGCAGTAACGAAAGTTGAAGTGCACCAGGCACTCGCCTGGAATGATGTTACTGCCGGTGCCGGCTTCGACTTTGGTGATCTGAAAGGTTGTTGGCGGAAAATAATCGTTGCCGTTATCCCAGAACTCGTTAGCCAGTGTATGCAGTGCTGGCGCAACGGCATGAACGGCGTTCTCCGCAAGGTGCGGATAGGCCACGTGGCCTTGAACCCCTTGCACCGTAAGATAACCGTGCAATGAGCCGCGACGGCCATTTTTGATCATGTCTCCGACGTCCCGGGTGCTGGAGGGCTCGCCTATCAGGCACCAGTCCATCTTTTCCGAGCGGGCTTCCAGAGCTTCGATTACCTTCACGGTGCCGTTCTGGGCCGGGCCCTCTTCATCGCTTGTAATCAACAAGGCTATAGAGCCGCGATGGTCCGGGTGAGCACTGACAAAGCGCTCGCAGGCGGTGATGAAAGCCGCAAGACTGCCCTTCATGTCGGCGGCGCCACGCCCATGCAGGTAACCGTCTTTGATAACGGGATCAAACGGAGGGAGTGCCCATTTGCTTTCCGGCCCTGTGGGAACCACATCGGTGTGCCCGGCAAAAGCCAGCACTGGCCCCTCAGAACCTTTGCGGGCCCAGAGGTTGTCCGTGTCGTCAAAGCGCATGTGTTCGCCAATAAAGCCCAAAGGGGCCAGGCGAGACATCATCAGTTCCTGGCAGCCAGCGTCATCTGGCGTGACCGATGCCCGGCTGATCAGATCGATAGCCAGTTCGAGTGTTTGGGAATCAGTTGTTTGCATGCAGTTCTTCGTTCAGCTCGATAGCGGATTTGTTGGTTTTGCACTCAACCGCGCCGGTCTGGCTGTTGCGGCGGAACAGCAGGTCTGGCTTATTGGCCAGATCACGGGCTTTGATGATTTCTACGAGCTCATTGCTGTCATCCAGCAGGGCAACCTTGGTGCCGGCGGTTATGTACAGGCCAGCCTCAACCTTGCAACGGTCGCCCAAGGGAATGCCAATGCCCGCATTGGCGCCGATCAGGCAGTTTTCACCAACGGAAATAATCATGTTGCCACCACCAGACAGTGTGCCCATGGTGGAACAGCCGCCGCCAAGATCAGACCCTTTGCCAACCATAACGCCTGCAGAGATGCGGCCTTCAATCATGCTGGTGCCTTCGGTACCGGCATTGAAGTTGATAAAGCCTTCGTGCATTACGGTTGTACCTTCACCCACATAGGCGCCAAGACGCACACGGGCTGTGTCTGCGATACGAACACCTTTTGGTACCACGTAATCGGTCATCTGTGGGAACTTGTCGACGGATTTTATTTCCAGTGAGCGGCCTTCCAGGCGGGCTTTGAGCTGGCGCTCCGACAGTTCGTTCAGATCAATCGCACCCTCGTTGGTCCAGGCCAGGTTCGGCAGCAGGCCGAAGATGCCGTCGAGCTTGACGCCGTGAGGTTTGGCCTGGCGATGAGAGATCAGGTGCAGCTTGAGGTAAACCTCTGGTGTGCTGGAGGCGGTGTCATCCGTTTCCAGGATCGTGACGACCACCGGGCGTTTACTGCCGGCCACTTTTTCCGCAAGTGAGGCCTGATCGCTCGCGCCGATCTGACGCAGCGCGTTGGCAAACTGCACAAGCTGCTCTGCGGTTGCCTGGATAGCCTGGTTGCCGCCTTTGTAGTCGAGGGCAGTTTCTACCACATCGATCAGCTCTTTTTCGGGTGTAATGATCGGCTGCTGGTAAAAAACCTCCAGCCATTCGCCCTGATTGTTTTGGGTGCCGATACCGATACCGAATGCAAAGCTCATGTGGTAATTGCTCCTGTTTATTTGATCAGTGATGCCCAGTCGTTGGCGTTAAAGCCGATATAAACAGATCCTTCATACTCGACCACAGGCCGTTTAATGATGGAGGTGTTTTCAAGCATGATGCCGTGGGCAGATTGGGCGCTAATGGTATCACGAACCTCGTCGCTGAGCTTGCGCCAGGTAGTGCCTCTGCGGTTCAGAAGGAGCTCCCAACCAACCGCGTTTTCCCATTGGCTCAGTCGAGCTTCGTCGAGTCCGTCTTTGTTGAAGTCGTGAAATTCGTAGGAAATGCCCTGTTCATCAAGCCATTTACGGGCCTTTTTGACGGTGTCGCAGTTCCGGATGCCATATAGCTTCATAGCTCAGTTTGCCTTTACAAATTCAACCATCCGCTTTGCAGCTTCTACACAGTCTTCCAGTGGCGCAACCAGTGCCATGCGAACCCGGTTTTCTCCCGGGTTGTGACCGTCCACTGTACGGGACAAGTAGCGACCGGGCAGCACATGAACGTTCTGCTGTGCTGACAGCTCTTTCGCAAAGGTTTCGTCATCCATCGGAGTGACTGGCCAAAGGTAGAAGCCGGCATCGGGGAAATCCACGTCCATGACTTCGCGAAGAATGGGCACCACAGCTTCAAACTTGGCGCGGTAAGCCGCGCGGTTATCCCTCACATGGGTTTCGTCCTGCCAGGCAGCAATACTGGCCAGCTGGTTGTGAACAGGCATGGCGCAACCATGATAGGTGCGGTAGTTGAGGTAGCCTTTTAATATGTTCGCATCGCCGGCGACAAAACCCGATCTCAGGCCTGGCAAGTTGCTGCGTTTCGAAAGGCTGTGAAAAACCACGCAACGCGCGAAATCATGCCGACCGATAGCTGCGCAGGTTTGTAGCAGCCCCTCGGGCGGATTGTTTTCATCGGGATAGAGCTCGGAATAGCACTCGTCTGAAGCCACAATGAAGTCGTGCCTGTCTGCCAGTTCAATAACTTTCGTCAGGGTTTCCCGAGGCATAACGGCGCCACTGGGATTGCCTGGGGAGCACAGAAACAGAACCTGACAATCGCGCCATACAGACTCAGGTACAGCGTCAAAATCCGGAATAAAACCGTTGGAGCCATCGCAGGGCAGGTAAACCGGCGTAGCGCCTGCCAGAAATGCCGCACCTTCATACACTTGGTAGAACGGGTTCGGGCTAACAACCGTTGCAGACTTGCTCGAATCAACCACCGCCTGCACCAGCGAAAATATAGCTTCCCGGGTGCCGTTCACCGGAACGATGTTGTGATCCGGGCTGAGGGATCCAGCTTGTAGTTTAAACCGCCGAGTGGCCCATTTGCTTATTGTCTGCCGCAGTTCGTCGAGGCCTTTGGTGGTGGGGTAGTTGGCCAGCCGGTCGAGGTTATCGGCAATCACCTGTTTCACAAATTCAGGAGAGGGGTGTTTGGGTTCACCGATGCCCAGGGAAATGGGGCGCAGATTGTCCGGCGTTGCTATACCAGCCTTTAATTTGGCGAGTTTTTCGAACGGGTAGGGGTGGAGTTTGTCCAGATTCGGATTCATTGAATGTCATCCAGCATTTTGCATAGGTCCTGCTGCAGGGCGAGGCACACGGCGGGATCGCTGATAGGTTCGCCGTGTTCGTCGGTCACAAAGAACACGTCTTCCACTCGCTCACCCAATGTCGCAACTTTGGCATTGCTCAGGCGTATACGATGGTCCAGCAAAACCTGCCCAACCCGCGCCAGAAGGCCGGGGCGGTCAGGTGTTACCACTTCAATAACCGTGCGTTCGTTAATGGTGTCATTTGAGAACACCACCTCCGTCGGGAACGCGAAGTGCCTGAGCTGCCGTGGTGTGCGGCGGTGAATAATATCCGGGTAGTCTTCCGGATCATCCAGCTCTTCGATCAGGCGCTTGCGCACCCGTTCCTTGCGGGCCGGGTCCACACCCAGGGGTTGGCCTTTTTCATCCAGCACGACATATGAGCTGATGGTGTAGGGGCCTTCGTTTGAACTGATGCGGGCATCCACAATGTTGAGGTTGAGCTGCTCCAGTACCGCAGTTGTGGCGGCAAACAGGGTTGCCCGGTCGTTCATGTAAATAATGATCTGGGAATAGCCGTCTGTCGGGCCACCGTGGGTATCCCGGATGAGTACCAGTGGTCCTGGCGTGTCGCCATGGTTAATAATGGCTGCAGTTTGCCAGGCGATATCAACCGTGGAGTCCTGCAGGAAGTAGTCTTCATCAACCGTATCCCAGATAGCGTCTATCTGCTCGTCGGTAATGTTCTGGGCGTGGAGAATTTCTCGTGCCTCAGACTGGGTTGCGCGCACCCACTCCTGCCGATCAACAGGAATCTCTGTGCCGCTCCGCAAGGCGCGTTTGGCTTCCATATACAACTGGCGCAGCAGGGACGCCCGCCAGGTGTTCCAGAGCTTCGGGTTGGTTGCGCTGATGTCGCACACAGTCAGGATATACAGATAGTCCAGGTGCGCCTGGCTGGGCAGAGCCCGGGCAAATGACTGGATGATGTCCGGGTCAGAAATATCCTTGCGCTGGGCTGTCATGGACATCAACAGATGGTTCTCCACCAGCCAGGATGCCAGTTGGGTATCACGCTCCCCGAGATGATGACGTTTACAGAACGACTCTGCATCGATAGCACCAAGCTCTGAATGATCTCCACCACGACCCTTGGCAATGTCGTGATACAGCCCGGCAATATAAAGAACCTCCCGTTTGGGAAGCCCCTGAATCAGCCGTGAGGCCAAGGGGTAGTCATCGCGTGCGTCGGTGCCGGTCAGCCGCACCATATTGCGTACAACTCGCATGGTGTGTGCATCAACGGTGTAAATGTGGAAAAGGTCGTGCTGCATCTGGCCGATAATCTGGCCGAACTCTGGCAGATAGCGGCCTAGCACATTGTACTTTTTCATGGCTGAGAGAGTTTCATCCAGCGCATGGGGTGTCCGTAGCAACTCCATGAACAGGGATGTCACGGCAAGGTCAGCTCGGAAGGCATCGTCAATCAGGTGTCTGTGTGCCCGCAAAGACCGGATGGTCGTGGCCCGGATGCCTTTTATTTCAGGGTGCTGGGCCATCAGCACAAAGATTTCCATAATCGCGTAGGGCGAGTAGGCAAATACCTGGTTGTTTACCGCTTCTATATAGCTGTTGCGAATCTGGAAGCGTTTGTTGATGGGCTGAATGTTGTCTTCTGTGCCGGTGCCGAGAATTGCCTCATCGTAAAACTGAAGAATAACGTCGGCGAGCTCTGCCAGTGCCAGCACAGTGCGATAATAGGATTGCATCATCAGCTCGACATCAAGCCGTTTGCCCTCATCCTTGTAGCCCAGCATCTGCGCCAGAGCGCGCTGATGGTCAAACAGCAGCCGGTTTTCGTTACGGTCTGCGATCAGTTGGAGCCCGTAGCGTAATCGCCACAAGAGGGTTTCGCCGTGAACCAGAACCTGGTGTTCCTCGTCTGTCAGGATGCTGAAACGGGTCAGGTCGGCAATGCTCTGCAGGCCAAAGTGCCGTTTGGTAATCCAGCCAATGGTCTGTATGTCCCGTAAGGCGCCGGGTGAGCTTTTTACATTGGGCTCGAGGTTGTATTCGGTGTCGCTGTACTTTTTATGACGCCGCTGCTGTTCTTTACGCTTGGCAATAAAGTAGTCGCGGTCTGTGATGATATTGTCGGAGTAGGCTTGCTCGCTCAGTTCTTTGCGCAGCTCATCGGGGCCGGCGATGGTGCGTGTTTCCAGCAGGTTGGTCAGAGTGGCTATATCGCCCCGCGCTGCAGCTTTGCTTTCTTCAATACTGCGAACGCTGTGGCCAATGTCGAGTTTGAGATCCCAAAGCAGAGTGACAAAGGCGCCAAGATCTTCCTGCCAGCCCGGCTCAATACCGTTGCGGGTCAGAATCAGCAGGTCAATATCCGAGTGCGGATGAAGTTCGCCGCGGCCGTAACCGCCAACGGCAATGAGCGCAATATCGGTTGAGTCAGAGAAAGGATAGCGATTCCAGATCAGCCTCAGTACGGTGTCGATGGTATCGGCCCTGGAATGAACCAGAGCCCTCACATCTGCACCCTGTCTAAAGGCTTCGGCATCGGCGTTATAGCGTTTTTTCAGCAGCTCCCTGGCGGCCATCACAGGGGATGGGTCCCGGCTGATACTGGCCTCCAGTTCCTCGAGATTCACTTAGAAGGATTCCTCCGACCGTTTGGTCAGTACTTCATAGCCATCGGCGGTGACAAGAATAGTGTGTTCCCACTGTGCAGAAAGCTTGTGGTCTTTGGTAACCACGGTCCATTGATCCGGTAGCAGCTTGGTGTGGTACCTACCCTGATTGATCATGGGTTCGATGGTGAAGGTCATGCCTTCTTGCAGTTCCATGCCAGTGCCCGGTTTGCCGTAGTGCATAACCTGTGGCTCTTCATGGAATACTTTGCCAATGCCGTGGCCGCAGTAGTCCCGTACAACCGAATAGCGATGCTTTTCGGCGTGCTGCTGGATTACATGACCAATGTCGCCCAGGCGAGCGCCAGGTTTAACCAACTCAATGCCTTTGTAGAGACATTCCTGAGTGATGGCGATCAAGCGCTCAGTACCGGGCTTTGGTTTTCCGACGATCCACATTTTACTGGTATCGCCGTGGTACTCATCTTTTATAACGGTAACGTCAATATTGACGATGTCACCGTCCTTCAGAATCTTTTTCTCTGAAGGTATGCCGTGGCAGATCACGTGGTTGACTGAAATGCACACCGACTTTGGAAAACCTTTGTAATTCAGAGGAGCAGGAATTGCTTGTTGCTCGTTGACGATGTAGTCATGGCAGATCTGGTTGAGCTCTTCCGTTGAGACGCCAGGCTTCACGTGTTCCCCAATCATTTCGAGAACCTCAGCCGCCAGACGGCCCGCCACACGCATCTTTGCAATTTCTTCCGGAGTCTTGATCGATACTTGCATTAGGCTTCCCGTTAATTTGTATCAATCACGTATTTTAAGGGGCTGGGGCTCTGGGTACAAGGAAGCCTCGGCGCAAAATTAATGGCGGGAGGCCTGTATTTTGTGATATAAACGCGCCCGCTGGAAACAAATCCGGCAAATTCGCACACGTGTCAGCACGTTGTCCCAGGGTGCCTGCTCCTGTTTAAGTGTTAACAGGGGCCTGGTTGGGGCAATCGGACGCGTGGAGGACTAACCCGAAGCTAAACTAAGGTAATATCATGGCTCAGGTAAATATGCGTGACCTGCTCAAGGCAGGTGCTCACTTCGGTCACCAGACTCGCTACTGGAACCCGAAAATGTCGAAGTTCATCTTCGGCGCCCGTAACAAGATTCACATCATCAACCTTGAGCAGACTGTTCCTGCCATGAATGAAGCGCTCGACTTCGTTCAGAAGCTGACTGAGAACAAGAACAAGATCCTGTTCGTTGGCACCAAGCGCGCCGCGGCCAAGGTCATCAAGGAAGAAGCAGAGCGTTCCGGCCAGCCTTTTGTTAACCACCGCTGGCTCGGCGGCATGCTGACCAACTACAAAACCATCCGTCAGTCCATCCGTCGCTACCGTGATCTGGAAGCCCAGAGCAAAGACGGTACTTTCGATAAGCTGACCAAGAAAGAAGCTCTCGAGCGCACCCGTGAAATGGATAAGCTCGAGCGTTCTATTGGCGGTATCAAGGATATGGGCGGCCTGCCAGATGCGTTGTTCGTTATCGACGTTGATCACGAGCGCATTGCTATCAAAGAAGCCAACAAGCTGGGCATCCCCGTTATCGGTGTTGTTGATACCAACAGTAACCCGGACGGCGTAGATTTCGTGATTCCGGGCAACGACGATGCCATCCGTGCAATCCAGATCTATGTGAAAGCTGTTGCTGATACGTGCCTTGAATCAGCACAAGCTGGCGGCGCAGGCGCTGACGAGTTTGTAGAAGTCAGTGAAGAAGCTGCAGGAACCGCTCCGACTGCTGAGTGATGCATAAGCGTCACGTTTAAGATGTAAGGCCTGCCCGGAGGAGTCTCCGGGTAGGCTTCCCCACCGAATTCGAACAAGTTAAGAGGATTGAACATGGCTGCAATTACCGCTGCAATGGTCAAGGAATTGCGTGAGCGCACTGGCCTTGGCATGATGGAGTGCAAAAAGGCTCTGGTTGAATCTGAAGGCAGTGTAGACGCCGCGATTGAAGAGTTGCGCAAGTCTTCCGGCCTCAAAGCCGCCAAGAAAGCCGGCCGCACAGCCGCTGAAGGTGTTTCGCTGATCAAGATTTCTGACGACAACACCGCTGCTTACATTGTTGAAGTGAACTCCGAGACCGATTTCGTTGCTCGCGATGACAACTTCATTAATTTTGCCAACGACGTTCTGAACGTTGCCTTCGAGAAAGGCGAGACCGACGTTGCCAAGCTGATGGCAGGCGATCTGGAAGCCAAGCGCGAAGCGCTGGTTCAGAAAATTGGCGAGAACATTACTGTGCGCCGTGTTGTTGAAATCAAAGGCCCTGTTGTTGGTGGCTATGTCCACAGCACCAATAAAATTGCCTCTGTTGTTGCTCTGACTGCTGGTGACTCCGAGCTGGCTCGCGATATCGCCATGCACGCTGCCGCGGTTAATCCGCGCGTTGCAAAACCGGAAGATATGCCTGCTGAAGAGCTCGAGAAAGAGAAGGACGTCATCAAGGCGCAGCCGGATATGGCAGGCAAGCCAGCCGAAATCGTTGAAAAAATGATGGGTGGCCGGATCAAGAAGTTTCTCAAGGAGCACAGCCTTGTAGAACAGCCTTTCGTCAAAAACCCGGAACAGACCGTAGGTGAGCTGATCAAGTCCGCTGGCGGCGAGCTGGTTGGTTTCATTCGCCTGGAAGTGGGTGAAGGCATTGAAAGAGAAGAAGTAGACTTTGCTGCCGAGGTTGCTGCTGCAGCTGGTACAGGCAAGGCCTGATTTTTCTCGGCGCTGTAACAGCCAGTTATAGCGCCACCTGAGTCTGCCACGTTGGTTGGATTTTTCCGGCTCTCGTGGCGGGCTTGTATCTGAGATCCCCCTTTTTTCAAGGAGTATGTCAGATGCAAGCCTGCAATGCGTATCATGCCGGATAGCAGTTAACAGACGAAAAGGGGACCAGTATGCCGACATCATCGAAAAACCAGCCCAGATACAATCGTGTTTTGCTCAAGCTCAGTGGCGAGGCCCTGATGGGAGAGCATGATTTCGGTATCGATCCCAAGGTTCTGGATCGGATGGCACTTGAAATCGGTGCCTTGATCGGCATCGGTATTCAGGTTGGCCTCGTTATTGGCGGCGGCAACCTGTTCCGGGGCGCATCTCTGAGTGAGGCTGGTATGGACCGGGTTACCGGTGATCACATGGGCATGCTGGCAACGGTTATGAATGGCCTGGCTATGCGTGACGCCCTGGAGCGCTCAAACATCCGTACCCGGGTTATGTCGGCCATTCCCATGAGTGGTATTGTTGAGCATTATGATCGCCGCCGTGCTGTCCGTGATCTTAAAGACGGTGACGTTGTTATATTTTGCGCAGGTACCGGCAACCCCTTCTTTACAACAGACTCGGCAGCGTGTTTGCGTGGTATCGAGATTGAAGCAGATGCCGTACTGAAGGCAACCAAGGTGGATGGTGTTTACTCTGCAGATCCGCACCTTGACCCGACGGCAGAAAAGTACGACAAACTGACTTATGATCAGGTACTCGATAAAAAGCTGGGTGTGATGGACCTGACGGCCATCTGTCTGGCGCGTGATCATGGAATGCCGCTGCGTGTGTTTGATATGAACCGTCCGGGCGCCCTCACGCGCATCGTGACTGGTGGGAAAGAAGGTACACTGATCGAATAACGGGTCTCATAATAGCCCGACGAACGAATTGAGGAAAATCACGTGATTAATGACATAAAAGCTGAAGCCGAAAAGAAAATGGAAAAGAGCCTTGAGGCTCTGAACTCGGCCTTCAACAAAATCCGGACCGGCCGCGCCCATCCGTCCATCCTGGACAGTGTGATGGTTAACTACTACGGTCAGGAGACG
>JAGPVT010000117.1 GCA_018066865.1 Marinobacter sp.
CCATGTGCACTTGACTCCGGCCATCCATGGCCTCCGACATTCCCGGTAGGTGAAAGGCAGCCCCACCCCGTAATTTGGTGTTATATCGCGCGTAAACCAGCCAGATTAAAGCCGATCAGGCTTTATTACCGTATGATGGCACAGCAACGACACCACTTTCATCCGTGTTAACTGAGACCCTATGGCAAAACGGCAACTGAACAAGCAACAGCAATTCCGGATCAAGAAGGTTCAGGAGGAACGTGCGGCCCGCGCAGCTCGCAAGGAGAAGTCGGTTCAGGCGCAGGCTGAAGCCGGTGAACTGGGGCCTGAGCAGGAAGGGTTGATTATTGCTCACTATGGGCAACAGCTTGACGTGGAAGCCTTGGAGGGTGAGCACAAAGGTGATGTTGTGCGCTGCTTTGTTCGGGCGAATATCGATAGCCTGGTGACGGGCGATCGGGTTGTCTGGCGACCTGGCAAGAATGAAACGGGTGTGATTGTTGCGCGCTGTGAACGCGATAACCTGCTGCAGCGGCCGGATAACTTTGGTGCAGTGAAACCAGTGGCGGCGAATATTGATCATATTATTCTGGTGATTGCGCCGGAGCCGGAGCCCCATGACAATCTGATTGACCGGTATCTGGTGGCTTCTGAGATTACGGATATTCCTGCCGTTATTCTGTTGAACAAGACGGATCTGATCACGGATCAAAACCGGGACCAGATTGATGCTCTGCTGGCGCGCTATGCGGAGCTGGGTTATGAGATTGTGCGCACTTCGGCGGTGCAATTCGATGGTGGACCTTCGCCGGAAGTTGAGGCGTTGGTGAAGGACAAAACCAGTGCCTTTGTGGGTCAGTCAGGGGTTGGCAAGTCGTCGATTATCCAGACGCTGATGCCGGATGAGGCGATTCGTGTGGGTGCGGTTTCTGAAAGCACCGGCAAGGGTGTTCATACCACGACGACGGCGAAGCTGTTTCACCTGCCTATGGGTGGCGATCTGATTGACTCACCGGGTATCCGGGAATTTGGCCTCTGGCACATGACGCCACAGGAAATCGAGTATGGGTTTCGTGAGATTCGTGAGGTGATCGGCTACTGCAAGTTCCGCAACTGCCGGCACATGGGTGACCCCGGGTGTGCCATTGATGCGGCAGCTGACGCGGGCAAACTGAGCCCGGAGCGGCGGCGAAGCTTTCACCGCATTCTTCAGGATATGACGGAGCAGCAGTCTCGGGGCCTGAAAGCCGATTAATCGGCTATGCCCCGCAGCCTACCAGTTCAGTTTACCCGAAGCAGGCTTGGCGTTTTCCTTCAGCCAGTCGCCGCTTTCCAGGTTTTCCATGGCTTTTTCCTGCTCTTCTTCAGAAGGCACCGTAAGGTCAATCAGCGGGACACCCTGGGCGCTGGCGCTGCTGTGGATACTGTTCACGGTTTTCTTGTTGAGCACGATGATGGAAATTCTGCGATTCACGGGCGCTGTGGGCTCGTTCTGATCCAACAGCACGGAATCACTCAGCCCCACCACTCTTGCGATCTGCTCTGCGTGCACGCCACCAGCAACCAGAGCACGGCGGGCGGTGTTGGCTCGGTCTGCTGAAAGTTCCCAGTTGGTGTATCCGGGGCGGCCGCCAAAAGGTGTGGCATCGGTGTGGCCGGTAATGCTGAGCCTGTTGTCCACTGAACCGAGGGTTTTTGCCAGTTCGAACAGAATTTCCTGCGAGTAGTATTTCAGCTCGGCCTTACCGCTATCGAACATTGGGCGGCCAGAACGGTCAACTATCTGGATTCGCAGACCTTCGTCAGTAATATCAATCAACAACTGGTCCTTGAACTCTTGTAGCGTTTCGTTCTCTTCTATTCGCTGTTTCAATTCCTGAAACAGCTCTTCCATACGACGCTGCTCTAGCGATTCTGAGAGAGTGTCCACCACATTATCACTGATCGCAATCTGGCCTGGCTCAATATTCGGGCTGGCTTCGTTAACCACGGATGCGCTGCCCTCAAGATCCACGGGGCTGGGAGACCCGCCTTCGGTAAAGCCGACCGGGTCACGAAAATAGCCCTCCACGGCTTTTATCTGTTCCGGCGATGCGGTTGCCGTCAGCCAGAGCACAAGAAAGAACGCCATCATCGCCGTTGCAAAGTCGGCAAAAGCCACTTTCCAGGAGCCACCATGGTGGCCCGCGGCAATGACCTTTTTACGCTTGATGATTATTGGCTGCTGTTCCAAAAGTCCGCTCCGGGGTCTGGGGTCAGAGAGCAAGCTGCGCTATTTGGCGCGCACATGGTCATTCAGTTCCTGAAAACCAGGCCGTTTGTCTGTGGGTAGTGCTTTGCGACCAAACTCGATGGCCATCTGGGGTGCCTGCCCCGAAACCGTGGCAACGATTGCGGACTTGACGCACTCGTAGGCTTTGAGTTCGTATTTCGCAGCATGCTCCATGGCGATGGAGGTGGGTCCCACAAAGCCGTACCCCATCCAGATACCCAAGAAAGTTCCCACCAGCGCCGCTGCCACACTCAGACCAATGCGTTCGGGCCCCTCGCTCAGGAAGTTCATGGTGATAACAATGCCGAGCACTGCCGCCACAATACCAAGGCCCGGCAAGGCATCCGCAATTTTATTCACGGCGCGGGCAGGCTCTTCAAGCTCATGCTGGCGGCTGTAAATTTCGTTCTCCATCATTCCTTCCAGCTCATGGGTGGCCATGTTCCCGGCACTGATAATTCTCAGATAGTCGGTAATGAAGGCAAGCAGTTCTTTTGATTTCATAATCGCCGGGTAGCGACTGAAAATCTGGCTGGATTCCGGATTGTCGATATCTTCTTCAATGGACATGACGCCCTGCTTGCGGGATTTATCGAAAATCTCATAGAGCATGCTCAGCAAATCCATGTAATAGGATTTGTTGAACGGGGAACCGGTCAGCAGGCGCAAAATGCCGGCAAACACCTCCTTCACGGTATGCAGGGGGTTGGCAATCACAAAAGAGCCGATGGCTGCACCGAAGATAATGAGCAGCTCTGTCGGTTGCCACAGCACCATAAGGTTGCCGCCGTGGAGAACGTACCCACCAAGGACACTGGCAATGACAATAATCGAGCCAATAATAAGTAGCATAGGAAGAATGTAAGCCTTTTTATTGAGGTAGCGGTCAGTGCCGGTAATGATCAGGCATTTTCTGGCCTGATCATAGCAAGCCCCCGCATTATCCGCGAAACCATGAAACAATTTCTATACATACCGGTGGTTACGCGACACTCTTGCCAGTGTATTTGGTAAACTTATCGCTTTTGAGCGCAGAGGATTCCTTTAAATGTTCGATAAGCTGTTTATCCTGAGCCAGTACGTGACGCCGCAACTTGCGGTTTCACGCCTGGCCGGTCGCCTGGCAGATAATGATCACAACCCAGCGCTCAAAAACCGGGTCGTTAAATGGTTTGTGAAGCGCTATGGCGTAGACATGAGCGAAGCCGCAGAGCCGGATCCAACAGCGTATTCCAGCTTTAATGAATTTTTTACCCGGGCACTGAAGCCTGGCATTCGCCCTGTTGCCGAGGGAGATAATACATTTATAAGCCCTGTTGATGGCGCCATCAGCCAACTTGGGCAAGTGTCCGGTTACCGGATTTTCCAGGCCAAGGGCCAGTCGTTCAGCCTGATTGAGCTGCTTGGTGGTGACACACATCGAGCAGAGGCTTTCAATGAGGGCGCATTTTCAACGATTTACCTCTCTCCCAAGGATTACCACCGCGTTCACATGCCATTGGCGGGTAAGCTGCGGGAAATGGTTTACGTTCCGGGCAAGCTGTTTTCGGTAAATCCGGCCACTGCGGAGAATGTTCCCAATCTGTTTGCCCGCAATGAGCGGGTTGTCTGTATTTTTGATACGGCTGCTGGGCCTATGGCGCTGGTTCTTGTGGGCGCGATGATTGTCGGTAGCGTGGAGACGCCTTGGGCAGGGGTTGTGGCGCCCAATAGCAGTGGCGTGAAGGTGATCACCTATGAAGGCGAGAGTGCTATTTCGTTTGCTAAAGGCGAGGAGATGGGGCGTTTTCGCTTGGGCTCTACGGTGGTGATGGTTATGCCTAAGGGCAGTGTTCGCTGGGATGCTGAGCAGGTTGCGGGGAAGCGGGTTCGCATGGGTGAGGCATTTGGGCGGGTTGAGGCTTGATTTC
The DNA here is from genome assembly GCA_018066865.1 of Marinobacter sp. Lineage (GTDB taxonomy): Bacteria > Pseudomonadota > Gammaproteobacteria > Pseudomonadales > Oleiphilaceae > Marinobacter. The sequence continues at coordinate 4,165 of JAGPVT010000117.1, forward strand.
GCCCCGCCCTCTCTTAAAGCTGAGCCTTTGAGTCCGGCACTGTCGGAGGGTTG
>JAGPVT010000136.1 GCA_018066865.1 Marinobacter sp.
GAACCAAAACTGTCAAAAAAAGCCTCAGCCAGTGACAGCTTCGGGTGAACAACGGGCACGGAGGACATGAACAGTAAATGCTGGCAACCCGTGCCGGGATGTTTACGGTCATTTGCTTCGATGTTCGAAAGCGAATTCTGAAGAGATCTCCAGGTCTCTGGACCGAGTACCTGCTCCTGCGAGCGCTCTGTTCGTAGGTCAGCGACGACCAAGCGGACGGGCCCAGCCCGGTGCATAAAGGTGAATCCGGGCTGGTCGTCCAGCAATGGAAGCGCGAGTTCATCTTCCCCGAGTACTTGAGACCATTTCACCGGACGGAATAATGGATCATCGTTACGCACTTCCAAGCCGGACTGACTCTCTAAAACCGGGAGGGAGTCGGCAGCATGCTGCATCTGGAAAATCCAGAATGCTCGACGTGCATGAAAGAACAGTCGGCTAAACAGCTCACTTTGCTGCATCTCCGGGCTATATGAGCCCCAACCGTCAAAGATATCGTGGTCATCCCACATCATGACGGTCGGAATTCGCGCCATCCCATTGGCGCAATCATTGGACGCCTCGTTACTTCCCCACGCGTTGCGTTCCTTGGGGAGCCAGCGAGTGCTGTACAGACTTATGTAATAGTCCTCAATCCTCTGATCCAGACGTTTGCTCACGCGATAACGCAGTTGTTTCTCTCTGGGGAGACCGATCCACTCTTTCAGCGGCTTCAGGTCCTCCCAGATCGAATCGAAATAAATTTGGTCACCGCCCATCAGCAACAGGTGGAACCGCTGCAGCCCTTTCGCGTGGGTACGCTGCTCATGCCAAAGCTGCTCTTTGTCTAACTTATAGTCTGACGGGCGAACGGTCTTGTCATGGCTGCAAAGAAGGTCGCCCCACACCTCATTTTCCGACTTGATGAGCTTCCGAACACCATTTGGATCCGAGAAACCATTGCAGGAAACGTACGCCATGCGTGGCGCGAAATCCTTGCCTGGCACAGTAAAAGACCACGTCTGTGCTATCCCCGAAACACTGTACTCAACACGTCGCTCCACTTTGTGTTGGTCACAGGAAAGGTTATAGCGGAGATAAATGATGCCCTTATGCCGCAAGAGCACTGCAGGTGCCGGAGCGCGCTTACCATCGACGAGGACCTCTGGGTAGGCATCGGTATCCTTGATGCCCATTAGCGCGCTTACTTTCCATGTGTCTGCATCTGAAACCCCGCGAAATGATAGAACTGGTCCAAGCAGTAACTTAGTCATAATCCCTTCCTTGTTGATCTTGCTCCGGCCACTAAATGCTTACTGTTCATTGGCAATTGCGGAGACGATTCGGGCCCGCGCCATGGCTCTGTCGGCGAGGTACTGACTCTCGCCCGCCTGCTCAGACCACTCCCAAAAACGCTGGACTGCCAATCGAGTCTGGCTTGGATCACGGCAGTTGGCCAAAAAGACGAACTGCATCTTTTGTACCTTGTCTGCTACGTATACACCAAAGGGGCTGCTAATCACCGTGGCATCCGGAAACCCTAGCAGGTTCGTGGCCTGCGTCTCGGTCACAGTGCGATGACAGGCTACAAAATGCAGTGGCCCTCCGGCAGCGTCCAGTTCTGACACATCCAGGTGGTCCTGCAGGTGTGGCCGCCCCACCGGCTCTCGCGCGGCAGCCACACTGAACGCGGCCGGTACAGCATGCACTTTTGCCAGAACGGTCTGCCCCGCAATGTCTATCAGCAACTGATCGTTCGTTTTCTTGGATTGGGGACGCCCCAATAGCGCTTGGGCAACCTCGAACGCCATAGCGCTGCTGCGCCCGGCAAAATCCAGGCGACTCCATTCAAGCGCTGCCCCCAGATCGAAACGGCCGCCTTTTGCGCCTTCCCCACCGCGGCGAGTCTGAGCCAGAACCGCATCAAACAGTGCTTTGAATACTTGCTTTTTCAGCGAGGGAATGTCCTTGACCTCCCCTCCCCGAAAACCGGAAGCGGTATTTTTGAAGGCTGCAAATCGAGAGTTGCGTTCTGCCTGGGCGAGGTCACTGCTCGGATCACCAACAGGCAGCTCAATCAGCCGCACCTTGCCGGGCGATGTCTTCAGGCCCTCTGCATACTCCGCATGGCAGATGCCAACGTCTGCGCCGTTTTTGGCCCAGCCGGCGTTGCCGTTGTACAGAACGATAAGAACATCGCAATCACGGATTTGCTTCAGACACGCATCCCAGCTGTCTTCTGTGTGGTCCAACGCTTCCGCATCTTCGTTGATCCACACCTTAAAAGGCTTGGCCCCAAAAAGCGTTTCAGCTTCGATCTCTTTCTTGAGTGCCTGCCTTACATCAGTAAGGGGGGTTCTCTCCTCGGCTGAAAACAAGTCGTTGCAACGACTGGAGAGCATCACGCGTATTCTTGAGCTTGTTGCCATGAGGTTCTCTGACTCCTTGAGATACGCGCTAACCCTAACAGTATAAGACGTCTGACAAATACCTTGCCAGTCGACGCAGCAGCCAATGGAGCAGCCGTTCACGGTTGCTCCATTGGCAGAGGCGGTCCGATGTAGCTCCCGCTCATCAGCATCCTGTCGAATGAGTACACATGTGAGTGAGGACTGTTAATGCAGCGCCCCACCAAAGGGTAGGCGTGCTCAGGCTTTCCGCTCTTTAGCTCTACTCGCCCGCCGCACAATGTACATTCACCAGTGAATCGTACTAGCCGAGTCCATTGCCCATCGGACTGGCGATACATTTCTAGCTCACATGGATCCTCCAATATTCCGGTAATCCAAGCAGGTGCCTGTACGACACGACTGTCAATTAGCCTGATAAGCGGCTCATACACGAGCCTCCATACCAACCAGAACAACATAAATACAAATACCAGCGACAAGATGCTTTTTAGGTCTACTGCTGAGGGGCCAAAAACAAGCGAAAGCAACAACAGAAAAGGTACAACCGCAGTAATTAAGGCGCCAAAAAGGACGAAAAATAGCAAGAAAATGACACCGCGAACGCTCCTGTTCTTCATCTCCTTCTTCAAGAACGGACGCAGCAGAAAAAAGGGCTTAATTTCATTCGCGGACGTACGGACATAGCGGATAGTCCGCCCAGTTTGGGGGAGGCTTTCCTCTTCTGAGCAGGGCTCTTCACTGGTGCGGTCTGCCAATTTTAGTCGGTAGTTACTCAGAATTCCCCGACCTCTACCTTGCTTATAGTCCAGCTCAACCAAATTTGATTGACTAGCTAGGACTCGGCGCAACTGCGCCTCTTTGGGCATCCAAGTTTTGGGATCAACCTGAGCCGCTTCACCGGCAGGCAGGCAGCCGTAGACGATCTGAGAGCGCTCAAAGCCTGCTGAGGTGATGCCACGCTCAAACGCATTAAGCGTTTCACAGACCAAAAATAAAATGACATCTGCTGCTTTCCCATCAAAGGGAGCGTTGGTCATGTTCTCTTTGATCCTGGCCAACTCATCTGCTAAGTCCATAAAAAATATCCATTTTTTTAACATCCCTTCTTGAATGAAAAAAGAAGGTTTTCCTTTTATGCCCCTTTGTACCTCTTTTGGTGACGGTCAAGCCGGCAAGTTGAATACGTCACTCAGCAGCCGGAGGAAATTATGACCAACACAAAAGACATCGGCCACCAAGCAGCCCGCTTCGACGCCTTTCTGGATCGGAAGCCAATCAACCCTTGGAATCAAACCCTGATAATCATGAGGGAATCGTTATCCGTTACACAATTGGATACTGGCTCTGTTTTTGTGTCCTACTCGGGCCATGCGCCGGAAATCCATGCACTCATGGTCGCACTCTGCGGCCTATATCGAGGCTACGAGGAGACCACGGGGATGAGATGGTATTTCCATGCACAGATGCAACCCTGCTTAAGAGTCGCCCTCTTGGCGATGCAGGACAAGCTTTCAGCGGTTCTGATCGATGAGATCAGTCGTTTGCGGCGCTAGAAGCCCCAGTGCTCTGCTGCCGCGTATGGCCATTAGCACCCCGGACCGAATGGGTTCATGGTTAAGAGCCTGTCACGTGGAGGACAAACCATGAACATTACGGTAGCACACGAACCGTAGAATAAAGGAAAGCTCGTCGGGCAAAAGGCACCGCTTCGGCTCGGGGATATATGGTCGATTCGAGTGAGGCTGCAGATTGCAGAGAAAACCCGTGACCTAGCACTGTTCAACTTGGCTATCGACAGCAAGCTGAGGGCTTGTGACCTGACACAGCTTCGTGTGCGAGACATCGCACATGGCGTACATGTGTCTTCCCGAGCCATTGTGATGCAGCAGAAAACTCACCGGCCGGTTCAGTTTGAAATCACCGACCAAACTCGAGCTGCGCTAGAGGCTTGGATCCTCAAGGCACAGCTACAAGGCGAAGATTTCCTGTTTCCAAGCAGGTTGTGGCGCTCAGCACATCCCTCGACTCGGCAATACGCTCGAATCGTCAAAGCGTGGGTCAAGGCCATTGATCTAGATCCTACAATGTATGGCTGAATCGCCCCTAGTTTCGTAGACACCTCCAGGCCTTATAATCGAGGCACCCAGGAGGTCCAATGAGCAACTCACGCT
>JAGPVT010000137.1 GCA_018066865.1 Marinobacter sp.
TGTCAGGTGCTCACTATTTAAGCAATGTGTTACCTATGTATTTGAATAGAACTGTTACCCATGTTCTTGAGTCGTACACACCTCGACCAAGCTGGCCTGCGGCTTCTCTGCGTTACTCGGATTCGAGCGGCGTCGCGGAAACTCGGCGCTTCGCACCTCAGACAGTCCGCCCCGCTGATCGCTCAAATCCTGCGTTACTCGACAGCTTGGAAGAGGGAGTCACGCGTCGATCGCGGCGTCGGTTTCAGGTCTGGTTGTTTAGTCCGACCTTGAACCTTAAAGCCCGCAGCTGTGCGGACTGAATAGTCCCATCTGAGCGGGCGAGTAGCGCAGAGCTGCCGGGAAAAAGATGCTCGCGGTGTCTGAGCGAAGCGAGTTCCGCAGGCGCGCTCAACACCGAGTAACGCAGAGAAGCCGAAGGCCAGCTTGGTGGGGTGGTGTACGACTCAAGAACATGGGTAACAGTTCTATTCAAATACATAGGTAACACATTGCTTAAATAGTGAGCACCTGACAGGAGGTGCTCATGCCTTGGCGAGAAGTGAAACCTATGGACGAACGTGTGCTATTTATCGGTGACTATCTGCGAGGTGCTCGCCGCTCTTTTGCTGAGCTTTGCCGCTGTTACGGCATTAGCCGCAAGACCGGATACAAGTGGGTGGAGCGCTATCGTTCGGCTAGCCTAGAAGGGCTTTACGATCAGAGTCGCAAGCCTCACCGGCATCCTGACGCCATTCCCTATGCCATCCAGCAGGCTATCATCGAGAACCGCCAGATCGGTCGTATGACCTTGGGTCCTAAAAAGATTCAACAGCGGTTGCTGGATGCCTTTCCTGACATAGCGGTGCCTTCTGTGACCAGCATCCACAATGTGCTCAAGCGCCACGGATTGATCGAAGAGCGTCGAGTGAGGCGCCGGATTAGCCCTTATCCAAATCCGTTCGCACCCGTCACTGAGCCCAATGATCTATGGAGTGTGGACTTCAAAGGCCAGTTCAAGCTCCGCAGCGGACAATGGTGCTTTCCGCTGACTGTCATGGACCACCAGAGTCGTTTCTTATTGGGCTGCCGGGACGAGCACTATTCCCGCAAAGCGTGTCTTTGAACGCCTTTTTCGCGAGTATGGTCTACCCAAACGGATTCGCAGCGATAACGGTGTGCCCTTTGCCACCAAGACGCCCGGTGGTCTCTCCATTTTGTCCGTATGGTGGATACGGCTAGGCATCATTCCCGAGCGAATCAAGCCCGGCAGGCCACAACAAAATGGCTGTCATGAGCGCATGCACCGTACTTTGAAAGACGCAGTAGCAAAGCCCGTCGCAGCGACCATGAAGGAGAAGCAGGATCGCATGGACGCCTTTCGACGTGACTACAACGAGCAGCGCCCCCACGAGTCTCTGGCGCAGCAACGACCGGCGCTGTGCTACACCACTTCTGACAGACCCTATCCGAAGAAACTGCCAGTGCTTGAATACCCCAGTTACTTCATGGTCATGAAGGTGAGACGCAGCGGCGTTATTTACTGGGGTGGGGGGCAGATATACGTATCGCATAACCTGCAAGGGGAGTACGTCGGTCTGGAACAAATTGACGACGGTGTTTGGGATATCTACTTTGGGCCTGTCAGGCTTGGTGGCTTTGATCAGCGCAAAGCCGGTGGGAATCTAACTCCGTATTGGACGTTAAAAGTGTAACCCATGTATTTGAAATGATGTGTTACCTATGTTTTTGAATCATACAGGTGGATTTCTTTTGGTTATCTTTTTTTTGGCCATTCAAAGAAAAGTGACTCGCCGGAAAAGGCGAAACACTCGCGTGAAGCCAATAAAGATAATCAGCAATGGGGGGCTCAAAAGTGAAACGGGCACCAAGCCAAAACAAAAAAACCGTCAGGTCTCCAACATAATGGTCACCGGCCCATCATTCACCAGATGCACCTGCATATCCGCCCCAAACCGCCCTGTCGCCACCGGCGCGTGCAGCGCCTGAGCCTGGCTCACCAGATAATTGAACAGCACCTCAGCCTGCGCTGGTGGCGCGGCGGTTGAGAAGCCGGGGCGTAGACCCTTGCGCGTGTCGGCGGCTAGGGTGAACTGCGAGACCAGCAACAACCCGCCTTGCACCTGCCGCAGGGAATCATTCATGCGGCCATCGGCATCGGTGAATACCCGGTAGTCGAGTAGCCGCTTGAGCAGTTTGTCCGCGCTTGCCTCGGTGTCTTGCGGCTCGATGCCGACCAAGACCAGCAAGCCTTGGTCTATCGCGCCGACCACTTCACCGTCGACCTCGACGCGGGCCTGACGCACCCGCTGCAGTAGTCCCTTCATCTCATTCGGCCTGCGGTGCCAAATCCAGTAGGCGCTTGGCCATATCACCCGTCGCGCGCACCAAGGCATCGGCAATGCCCGGCTCGGAAGCCGCGTGACCGGCGTCGCGAATAATGTTCAGTTCGCTACTCGGCCAGGCTTGATGCAGTGCGTAGGCGTTATCCAGCGGACAGACCATATCGTAGCGGCCGTGCACTATGATGCCGGGAATATGTTCAATACTCGGCATATTGTTGAGCAACTGATTGGGCTCAAGGAAGGTCTTGTTGGCGAAGTAATGACACTCGATACGCGCGATGGCATAGGCGCGGCGGGCATCACTAAAGCGGTCTATCACCTGCGGGCTGGGTCGCAAGGTGGCGCAGCGGCCTTCCCAAATCGACCAGGCCTTGGCGGCATGCATGCGGCAGATCTCATCGTTACCGGTGAGGCGGCGATAGTAGGCGGCGACCATATCGTCGCGCTCTTCCTCGGGGATCAGATCCAGGTAGTCTTCCCAGAAGTCGGGGAAGATGTGGCTGGCGCCCTCTTGGTAGAACCAGCGAATATCCTGATCACGGCACAGGAAGATACCGCGCAACACCATGCCCATAACCCGGTCCGGATGCGCCTGCGCATAAGCCAGCGCCAGGGTGGAGCCCCAGGAACCACCAAAGAGTACCCACTTCTCGATACCCAGGTGCTCGCGCAGTACTTCCATATCTGCGACCAGGTCGGCCGTGGTGTTGTGCTCCAGATTGGCATGCGGGGTGGAACGTCCGCAGCCGCGCTGATCAAAGGTGATGATGCGATAGATCGACGGATCAAAGAAGCGTCGGCTGAGGGCATCACAACCGGCACCCGGACCGCCATGAATAAACACCACCGGCAAGCCATCTTCCTGACCACTTTCATCGACGTAGAGAACATGCGGTGGGGCCACTGCCAGCTCGTGACGGGCGTAGGGTTTGATCTCCGGATACAACAATTGCATGATGGGCTCCTGGCCTGTGCGCCAACGCGACGGACTTGCTGCTTTAGAGTAGTGCTGCCCTCTCCTCCGCGCCCGCGCCGCTATCTGGATAAAGCATCACATTACTGACCTGCGAGGCTGCTGTCACCTGTGCGCACGCTACTTATTCTGCTAATCACGCTGACCCTTTGCGCCTGCGGCCCCTCCTCGCCGGATGAACGCCTGAATCAGGCCATTACGCAACTGCAGGACGGCATAGAATCCCGCGACCGCGAGCAGGTAACCGCGCTGCTGCATCCCGAATTCAGCGCCCAGGATCAATTCGATAATGCCTGGGTGGAGCGCAATCTGCGGCTGATGTTTTTGCAGCACCAGCGCATCAATGTGTTGGTCAGTAGTCAGGATACGCAGATCGATCCCGGCTACCCCGAGCGCGCCGAAACCAAGGCGCGGGTGACCCTGACCGGCGCCGAGCGTTTTTTGCCCGAGAGCGCCGGTCAGTACGATATTCGCCTGCTCTGGCTGGAT
>JAGPVT010000139.1 GCA_018066865.1 Marinobacter sp.
GCGCCCATCCGTCCATCCTGGACAGTGTGATGGTTAACTACTACGGTCAGGAGACGCCGCTGAAGCAGGTCGCGAGCGTTAACGTGGAAGATAGCCGTACGCTGGCTGTGTCCCCTTGGGAGAAGAATCTGGTGCCGGTTATCGAGAAGGCCATTATGATGGCCGACCTCGGTCTGAACCCGGCAACCAGCGGTGATCTGATTCGTATACCGATGCCGATGTTGACCGAAGAAACCCGTAAAAACATGGTCAAGCAGTCGAAAGCGGACGCAGAGAATGGTCGCGTCTCTATCCGGAACGCCCGTCGCGATGCAAACAGCATGATGAAAGATCTGCTGAAAGACAAAGATATAAGCGAAGATGACATGCGCAGGGGTGAGGAAGAAATCCAGAAGCTTACAGATCGCTATATTGCTGAAGTTGAGAAGATGCTCAAAGCTAAAGAAGAGGATCTGATGGCGGTCTGATCGCCTCGGTTCACTTGTAAGCGAAACACGCGGCTGGCGGGGATTTTCTGCTGGCGGTACAGGGGATTTCATGACGGGAACAGTATCCGCAGAGATTCCGGTGTCGGCTGATAGCCGGCCCCGGCATGTGGCCATTATCATGGACGGTAATAACCGATGGGCCAAGGCGCGCCGGTTAAAAGGGGTGGCAGGGCACAAAGCCGGAGTGGATGCGGTGAGGTCTGTTGTTGAAACCTGTGCCCGGGAAGGGGTTGAGGTGCTCACGCTGTTCGCTTTTTCAAGCGAAAACTGGCGTCGCCCAAAGGACGAAGTCTCCGCTCTGATGAAACTGTTTGTTTTTGCCCTGGAGCGGGAAGTCAGAAAACTGCACCGCAATGACATATGCCTGCGCATTGTCGGGGACCGCTCCGAGTTCAGCGCTACGTTGCAGGAACTCATGGCCAAGGCGGAGGAGCTTACCTGTAACAATACCAGAATGACGCTCGTCATTGCCGCGAACTATGGCGGTCACTGGGATATTGCTCAAGCCGCAAGACAGCTTGCCGGGCAGGTGAAGGCGGGACAGCTTCAGCCATCCGACATTACTGACGATCTTATCCAGCAGCACTTGAGTATTGGTGACCTGCCCATGCCGGATCTTATGATTCGTACGGCAGGGGAGCAGCGCATAAGCAATTTCATGCTGTGGCACCTGGCCTACACAGAGCTGTATTTTTCGCCTGTATTCTGGCCCGATTTCAAAGAAGACGAGATGCGCAAAGCGCTACAGGCCTATGCCGGACGCCAGCGCCGCTTTGGTCAGACGGATGACCAGATTACGGCCGAACCGTCACCACAATAACGAACCACGGCGACTCCTACTGTGCTAAAAACCCGGATCATAACCGCTCTTATTCTTGCCCCCATCGCTATTGGCGGCACTTTTTTTCTGCCACCCTGGGGTTTTGCGCTGTTTACCGCTGCGATTATCACATTGGGTGCCTGGGAGTGGGCTAACATGTCCGGTTTTGAGCAGCAGCCGGGCCGGGTTGCCTATGCGATAGTGATCGCACTCGTCCTTTACGGCCTTCTGAATGTGCCTGCTGTTGCAGTGCTTTGGCTTGCCCTTGTCTGGTGGGTTGTCTGTTTTTTACTGGTTCGCAGCTACCCAGCAGGTTCAGAGCGTTGGGGCAGTGTGCCGGTGAGGGCGCTTATGGGCGCGCTGGTGCTGGTGCCCGCATGGGTTGGTCTGAACCATCTCCGGGCAGGCGGGTTCCAGTTTGGCAGCACCGACAACAACCTGCTGCTCATTCTGTATGTGTTTTGCGTTGTCTGGGTGGCAGATATAGGTGCCTATTTTGCCGGCAGGGCCTTTGGTAAGGCCAAGCTTGCGCCGAGAGTCAGCCCTGGTAAGTCCTGGGCGGGCGTATGGGGCGGCCTGGCGGCCGTTGGCACCTTTGCCTTTATTGTCAGTGTTCTTGCTTCGGCCAGTGCAGTTGAAACCGTTCTGCTGGTCATTGCGAGCCTGGTAACCGGCATGGTGTCAGTGCTTGGAGATCTGCTTGAAAGCATGCTCAAACGCTTCCGAGGCATCAAGGACAGCAGCCGGTTGCTACCCGGGCACGGCGGGATCATGGATCGAATTGACAGCCTCACCGCTGCGGTTCCGGTATTTGCGCTTATTATCACCCAACTTGGCTGGCTGACAGCGGTCGGGCACTTTTGAGTATGGTCGCTCGCTCCATTACGGTTCTTGGTGCCACGGGATCGATCGGGCTCTCTACTCTGGATGTTATTCGGCGCCATCCCGGACGTTTTTCTGTGTATGCACTCACCGCTGGAACCCGTGCTGAAGAGCTTGCGGCGTTGTGCCGGGAGTTTCACCCCAGGGTTGCGGTGATGGCAGATGCTGGCGCAGCGCAAAAACTCGCTGAACTGTTGTCAGATCTCCCGGATATTTCTGTTCGAAGCGGAGAGGCCGGCTTATGTGAAGCCGCTTCCTCTCCGGAAGCCTGTACCGTTATGGCTGCTATTGTGGGGGCCGCCGGGCTGGCTCCCACGCTTGCCGCTGTCCACGCTGGTAAGCGTGTGTTACTTGCAAATAAAGAAGCGCTGGTTATGTCGGGCAAACTGTTTATGGACGCTGTATCGGCTTCCGGCGCCGAGTTGCTGCCCATAGACTCCGAGCACAACGCAATCTTCCAGTGCTTGCCTGCAGACAAGATTCGCGATCCGGATGGAGCCGGTATTACCCGGATTCTTCTGACGGCTTCCGGCGGGCCTTTCCGTGAGCACAGCGCTGAAGCCCTGCATTCTGTTACCCCGGCTCAAGCCTGTGCTCATCCGAACTGGTCCATGGGGCAGAAAATCTCTGTAGACTCGGCAACCTTGATGAACAAAGGGCTTGAGCTGATTGAGGCCTGTTGGCTGTTTAACATCACGCCGGATCGGATAGAGGTCCACGTTCACCCGGAAAGTATTATTCACTCCATGGTAGAGTATGCCGACGGTTCTGTGCTGGCTCAGCTGGGCAGCCCGGATATGCGTACGCCCATTGCAAACGGGCTGGCTTGGCCGGAACGTATTGATGCCGGAGTTGCGCCGCTCGACCTGTTCACGATAGGGCGGTTTCATTTTGAACGACCGGACCTCCTGCGCTTTCCCTGTTTGCGGTTAGCGGCCGAGGCCTTTGAAACAGGTGGTACAGCACCTGCGGTGCTGAACGCAGCCAATGAGGTTGCGGTGGCCGAGTTCCTGAACGGGAACCTGGCCTTTACAGACATACCGATTGTTATTGAGAGAACTCTTGCGGCTACGCCGGTGGTGTCCGCAGACAGCTTTGATATCATATTCGCGAAAAACTCGGAAGCACGGCAGCGGGCGCGGGAACAGATCGGACTGTTAACTGTCTGATATAAAATAAAGATTTTCGCCTGGCTGGCGCCAATACCAGGAAAGCTATGCAGATTATTCAAACCCTACTTGCTCTCGTGCTTACCCTGGGCATACTCGTCACCCTCCATGAGTATGGCCACTTCTGGGTAGCGCGTCGCTGTGGTGTGAAAGTACTTCGTTTTTCGGTGGGTTTCGGCAAACCGCTATTCTCTTGGCATGACCGCCATGGGACCGAGTTTGCCATAGCGGCTATTCCTCTGGGTGGCTATGTCAAAATGCTGGATGAGCGCGAAGGGCCGGTCCCTGAAGAGCTCAGAGATCAGGCATTTACCTCCAAGCCGCCCTCCCAGCGGATTGCTATTGCAGCAGCAGGCCCGATTGCCAATTTTCTTTTCGCAATTTTTGCCTACTGGGTGCTCGCTGTGGTGGGTGTCACCCACGTTGCGCCGATTGTGGGTGACGTTGCCGGGAAGAGTGTTGCTGAGCGAGTTGGTCTGCAGGAAGGTATGGAAATCCATGCCGTTGACGGCCACCGGGTAAGCTCCTGGCGTGATGTGAATATGCGCATCCTCGAGCGTGCGGGAGAGCAGGGTGAGATAACCCTGGACGTATCCAGCGGCGGAGCCCAGGGAGTCCTGAGTGGTGAACTCGACGGCTGGGGTCTGAGTGAAGACACGCCCAACCCGCTTGCGGAATTCGGCATTACGCCGTGGCGGCCGGACGTGCCTGCTGTTCTTGGGCAGATTTCAGATGGGGGGGCTGCGCAGGTTGCAGGGCTTCAGGCGGGGGATCGCATTCTTGCGGTGGATGATCTGCCAGTGGGTAACTGGTTTGATTTGGTGGATTTTATTCGCAATGCCCCCGGACAATCGCTGGCTCTTACCGTTGAGCGCGCCGGCTCAGAGCGATCTGTTCAGATTACCCCGGAAGCAAAAACACTGGATAATGGAGAGACAATCGGGTTCGTCGGTACCGGTGTTGAAGCGGTTTCCTGGCCTGACAGTGTGATGCGAGACGTTCGCTATGGTCCTCTGGCTGCGATCCCCATTGCGTTGGATGAAACCTGGGCGGATACACGCCTCACCCTGGTTGCCATCAAGAAAATGGTTACAGGGCTGCTTTCGCCCAGTAACCTCAGTGGTCCGATTACAATCGCCCGGGTGGCCGAGGCCAGTGTCAGTTCGGGATTTGAAGATTTTGTTCGTTTTCTGGCTTATCTCAGTGTCAGCCTGGGTATTCTCAACCTGTTGCCGGTGCCGGTTCTGGATGGTGGTCACATGGTGTATTACACCATTGAGGCAATCCGCAGAAAACCGCTCTCGGACGAGGTTCAGGCGCTTGGGTTACGAATTGGTATGGCAATGATTCTCACATTAATGGTGTTTGCTCTTTACAACGACCTGATGCGGTTGTGAGAATTGCGGGCTCCTTACGCGCATTAACCAGGCGAAATAATTGAATGAGACGTTCTCTTCTAGGTTTAGCC
>JAGPVT010000145.1 GCA_018066865.1 Marinobacter sp.
ACATATTGTGCCTCCTTTATTCGTCATAATCCGAGCACTTTTACAAGTTCTGCTTCGAACCCAAACAAGCAGGCTGGCGCAAAAGCCAAGGAATGTGAAGTCTTGTATAACTATTGCACCGTTTGGCCAGAGTTCAACCATGATCCTGTGAATGTTCGGAATTCGCGCGCTGAATACAAGGTCACAGCTCCATTAAGACAGGCTGCAGACTGCCATGACAGAGGGGGCTGTGATCCACCCGGACATCTGGCATTATTATCATTCCCTTCTCTGATGGATCAGGACAAACACCTAACGTGAAACACGATTGCCACTATCACCCAGGTGACCCCGCCAAATGGCACTGCGGCGAATGCCAGATTCATTACTGCACCCGCTGTATGCCTGATGCCGATATTCGTCAGCGCAAGGCGTTGTGCCCCCGCTGCAGCAAAGCCATGCGATATCTGGGCGCTGCGACCGAAGTCATTCCTTTCTGGAACCGGATCGGATCTTTTTTTCGTTACCCGTTCCACTCGGATCCGCTGATCGTCATCGCTATCTGCACGCTGGTGCCCATTATTGCACCGGCCAATCTGATCGGAATCCTGATCTGGCTGTTGCTGGCGCTGGCGCTGTTCAAATACACCTATGCGGTCATCAACCACACAGCCGAAGGCCACCTGAAGCCACCTTCGGTGTCTGTCGCCTTCACCGGCAGCGGGTTCAACATCGTTATCCTCCAGTTGCTGGTTTTCATTCTGATGGGCGGGCTGGTCGGCGCGGCCGCGATGCTCGGCGGCCCGTTACTCATGCTGCTGGCACTGGCTTTTGTGGTACTGGCACTGCCGGCCAGCATTATGGTGCTGGCCATGGAGCGATCCGTGGGGGCCGCGGTAAATCCGATGAATCTGGCGGTACTGATTTCCCGCATCGGCACCCCCTACTTTCTCCTTTACGGCTATCTGATTCTGCTCACCCTGGCCTCCGGCGTGGCCCAGGACTTTGCTCACAATCACTTTCCCTTCTGGTTTTCACAGCCTTTGTCCGGTTTTTTAAACAGCACCTTCACCCTGATTTTGTTCAACATGCTTGGCTATCTGTTATTTCAGTATCAGGAGGAGCTGGGATTCGCCTCGGATATTCAGGGGGAGACTGCGAATGTGGATATGGGCCAACGGGATCGCAGTACCCGCTTTGATGCAGACCTTGATATGAACCTGAAAGATGGCAATTACGACCGCGTTCAAGGCATGCTGAAGGAGGCCCTGAAGCGAAACCGGGACGATGCACTGCGTATCGGCCAGCTCTACCAGCTCTTGGTTGCCCGCAACGATATGACTGAGCTTTACCAGTACCACCCACGGATTCTGGGCTGGCTGGCCGACCGGAACGACGGTGAAGGCATAGCTTCGTTGCTCGCCATGCTTGAAGAGGCGGAACCGGGCTTCAAACTGGATGATCCGGAGCTGGCCGTGCGCTGTGCCCGCTGTCTGTACCAGCGCGGGCAATACAAACCGGCCGTACGGCTGCTGCAGGACTTCCATAAACGCTTCCCGGACAGCGATGAACTGGCCCCAGCCTACCTGCTGATTGCGCAAAGCCTGGCTAACGGCCTGAACCAGTGGGAAAAGGCGACGGCTTTCCTGACGTTTATCCAGAAGCGCTGTGAGAAGCACCCACTGCACGAACAAATTCCGGTTTTCTTGGAGCAGGCTGAAAAGCGGGAGCTTCTTAAAGGCCCCCGGGCTTCGTTTGTGATTCAGGACTGAGGGAGCAAGGCCTGTAAGGGCAGAGCTCCCGGCTGCGTCAAGTCGCCTGCAGCAACTGCCGATAATGACGAGCCTTGGGCTCCATCTGTAGCTTCTCAAACTCTTCCGCGAGTAACCGGCAAGCCTCATTGGTCAGCAACGGATCATCAGCACTACGCAGGCGCTCAAACGCCTTTTCCGCAGCTTTCAGATCATGTTGTTTGAGGCTGGTGAACAGCACCCGGTTGTGATCCTCTGCGGCGAGCGGGTGATAGCTTTCCCCTTTGCCAAGGTATTCCTGCCAGACCGCGATCATTTGTTCCGGCTGCCGGCGGCTCAGGTTGCCGTTCATCAGCTCGCGGGTAAGGGACAGGTACTCGGGTAAGTCCGGGCGCAATTTGGCGAGGTTGTACAGGTGCTCTAACAAAATGGGCCTGTCCGGATAGTGTTCACGCAGCGCCTCGAACTGACGCCGGGCCAGATCAAAATCCATGCGCCCCAGACTTGCCATGGCTTGGGCGTAGCTCGTCGTAAAGCGATCGTCCTGTTCGTCTTTTTCCGGCTCAAAAAACTCCTCGCGCACCTGCAGCCAGCTTTTGCCCAGCAGCCATACCAGCCCAGCGCCCGCCAGCAGGCCGCCAGCGTGGGCCATGTAGGCAACGCCGGTCGCACCGGCAAACCAGTAATCGTAGATTTCCTTGCCCAGCCACACTGGCAGTATGGCCAGCGCGGGCGCCCGGAAGTAGTTGAAATACACGCCAAGAAAATAGAAGAAGCGGATTTTCTGCAAACCGTAGATGGCTACGTACATACCCATCAGTCCGGATATTGAGCCAGACGCGCCCACAAGCGGAACATAACTGCCGAGCGAGAAAATGGTGAAAACCACGCCAGACAAGGCGCCGCACACCAGATAGGCAAGCAGGAAACGGCCCGGGCCAAGCGCCTTTTCAACGGTAAAGCCAAGCAGGAAAAGGAAGACCAGGTTACCGACAATGTGCCCCCAGCCTCCGTGGAGGAACTGGTAGGTAACAAGGGTGTACAAAGACAGTTGGGCTGGAATCAGGCCAAACTGCTGCGCGCTCAGGCGCTGGATGTAGGTTTCTTCAATGAGGGTGCGTTGTTCCAACCAGTGCACCCGATCAACCGGGGCCCATATCACATCGCGGTTCTGCAGCAGGTACTGGTAGAACTCGCGATCCATAAGCAGGCTGACCGCCAGCCAGAAGTCCTCGTCTTCTGCTCTCAGCTTCTGAAATCTCTGAAGCTCGAAAACCAGCTCATCTTCGCCTTCGAACCGGATTTTCCGTTGCAAGTAGTCCTCATAGGCAGGACCTTCCAAAAGCGGCAGGCCAGAATCCACATAAGTATCAACCGCCTGCTCAATTTTGCGGCTGTCTCCACCCTGGTAAAACAGGAAAACCAGAAGGCAGGTAAACATCAGCCCGAGAGTTACCCAGGGCGGGCGCTTCCAGTTAACAGCGTTCTCAGCAGGAATAATCAGCATGGGCGGTCACAATTCATCATAATCTGTCCCTGAAAAACTGTTTTCTATCATACCAGTGTCTTATTTTCGCGCTTAAATGATTTTCAGCGTGAATGTCATGTCGACTATCCGCCAATTGCCGTTATTTCTGCCTCAGCCAATAGTTCGCAGGAATAACAAGAAAAGCCAGAGACCTGGAACAAGGATACTGCAGATGACCGTACTCGTATTGGACAACCCGGAGTTGCTCGCCAAAGCTGTCGTTGCATCCGGCTTTAATGCAGCGGCCCTGGCGGCTGAAGAGCGTCGCCCACACCGGATGAGATTTCATTTCGGTTTCAACAAGCACGCGCTGGACAGCTCAGACAAGGCGATTATCCTGCAACACGCGGTCTACCTCCGGCAGCACCCGGCGGTCAGCGTCCGGATTCATGGCCACTCTGATAATTTTGGTGCCGAGGATTTTAACCGCTTTTTGTCCAGGCTTCGGACCAGCGCGGTCGCCAGACTTCTGATTAAAGAGGGTGTTGCCGAATCCCGTATTCTGGTTGCCAGCTGGGGCTCAGCCCGCCCTTTCACAACACCAGACGATCGGGCCGCCAATCGCCGGGTCGAGATAGAGTATCTGACCAGCGATATGGCAAAAGCACTTTAGATAAGGAAAGCAGCCCGGAGCCAGAGTGGGTGGCCCCGGGCGGAATGACTGGCGTAATCAGCCGTAGACTTGCCAGACATTCCATAACAGCAGAATCGCAGCGGCCAGAATCGCCAGCCAAGTCAGCACAATGCCAATCGATCGGGCCTTATGTTCCTCACCATGGCCATTGATCATGCCCCAGGCATGCAGGAGACGACCAACCACCAGGGTCATACCCGTCCAGTAAACAAGGCCGCTTGCTACGCCGTTGAGCTCCGCAATACCCAGCATGATCAGGCCCAGCGGTGCGTACTCTACAAGATTACCGTGGGCGCGGACGGCGGCTTCAAAATCGCGATCCCCAGCAGTGCCCATGCCCTTCTTGTACTTCAGACGAAACTTCACCACCTGGGCCGACAACGCCAGCAACAAAATACCGAGGACAGCAGCAAACACTCCGGTAACAGGTACAATCATGGTCAGCGCTTCCTGATCTGGCTGACAATCGCCAGCAGCAGCACCGCACCTACGGTTGCGGTTACCAATTCACCAATGGCGCCCTGAGCGGCCAGCCCGAGCAAGCGAAAAACAAAACCGCCGATAAACGACCCGACGATACCAATACCGATATTCGCCAGCACACCAAAACCACGGCCTTTCATGATCAGGCCAGCGAGCCAGCCCGCAATACCACCGATAATCAGAAACAGAATCAGGTTCATCGTTTTCCTCTCTTCGCAGGACTTCTTTCGCGAGATTCTTTATACAGAGTAATCAGGCCCGGTGCATCTCAGAGATTGGCGATAGTCTCCGCCATCTCTTTATGGCAGCGTGCGATCAGAGCAGGGACATCTGCAGTGGTAAGGCCTGTCGTCTCCACCGGGGGCAAAATCCGGATAGCTACCGGCTCACGTCTACCAAACCAACCCAGGGTTTTGTTCCGATACTCGGCAGTACATACCATAACAATCGGTGCTCCGGCCGTCACCGCAGCGTAGAAAGCTCCTTTTTTGAACTTCTGTAGCCCACGCCCTTTACTCCTCGTGCCCTCCACAAAAACCCACAGGCTCTTGTTATCACGAGTGATCGCGTCGCTGATGGCCTGCATTGCTGCAATGGCTTTGCGCGAATGCGCACGGTTCAACATCACATTGCCGCCCAACCAGAATACCCAGCCAAAGAACGGGAACCAGATCAATGATGACTTCCCCACGATTACGGTACGAGGCGCAACGAGATCACCCACCACAAAAAGATCGTCGTTGTACTGATGGTTGGCGATAGCAACCACGGGGCGATCCTGGGGCATATGCTCGGCGCCTTCCAGGGGTCGCTTCATGCCCAGTATCAAGCGGCCAGTCCGCGCCATTGCTATGGCCAGTAACCGGTTATTATCGGGGTTAAATGGCCTGAGAATGTAGAGTGGCAAGGCGAGCATACAAAGCACAGGAACACTCATCCAGGCCAAAAAGTTTCTGATAAAGCCCATACGGCAAACTCTGCAACAGGATTTTGGCGCACAAGTGTACGCCAAATTTATAGCCCTGCAACAGTATCAATTTTCCCTGAGGAGTCTTGGCTGTGCGTGACCTGGGTGCGAATAACCTCTGCACGAGCTTCCACCACATACCGGAGCGGGCCGCCTGTATCCATAGTGTCAAACGGATAGCAGGTAACCAGCAAAAGGGTACCCGCAGGCAACTTGTGGGTATCGATGAACTCCGAACGACTATCTACAATCCTTGCTTCCCGTACCCGATAACCCTGCCAGCGCCCGTCACGGTTTTGCAACTGCAGTTCATTGCCGGGCTCCAGATACTGCAGGGGCCGGAAATGAGTGTCACGGTGGCCGGCAATGATTACCGTACCCTGCTGACTTTCCGCGCCCATCATCTGACCCGGCCCAAAAGCCAGGCTCTCCCCATGGACACCAGCCAGCACGATCATTGAGTCTCCCAATTCCGGCATGGACAGTTTCGCCACGGGCCAGGTATCGGCCCATGGCCAAGGTCGGGATTCGGTCTGCCGGGCCTGGCTTTCAGCCCAGGCAATCTCCAACAGTTCCTGAGCCACGACCGCTTTCAACGGGATCCACAGCCCGAAGACCAGCAGGGTGGCAGAGCTTGTCATCAGCAACAACAGCAAACGGCTCATGGGTATGCCCGCCTTTGCAGGAGCACGATGGCGGCAGAAAACATCAAGCCAAGCAGCCCCAGAGCAACAAGCAAAGGCGCAAACGTAGCCGTTTGCGGGTAACGAGTCATGCCTGGCTGGCTTCCCGCGGGCAGCAGAGTTGGCAGATCGTCTTTTACCAAAGTGCTTTCGGGATCTCGGGCCGGCGTTGCATCCACCGCCACAAAGCTGGTGTAAGGCGACATCAGGCTATGCTCAACCGCCAGACCGGTGATTTTCGCTTTGTCCGGTTCCTGCCCCTCTACCCGTGCTTCATCGAGAAGACTGTCGATTTTCTCCCGGGCCCAGTAGCGGTTCAGGCCCAAGCCAGAGTCGGCCTGCTGCAAGTCCAGACTGCGCTGCCACTTCCCACCACCCGGCAACCGGCCTGACACACTCAACTCACCGGCGGGCGGTATACCACGCACCACCTGCAGCAACGGCTCGCCCTGATACAGATCACCAGGGCGACGCGGAAAGCTGTCTTCCTGCACCGAAGCTGACTGGTCCGGCCAGCGCACCTCGATATCCGTCAATACCGGCGCTTCCATAGCCGCAAACAACCGGACCAGAGGGCCGCTGATATCCGAAGGATCCTGCACAGCGGTATAACTGCCACGTCCCCAGCGCGCAGCTTCACGCATAAAGTGCCTGTTGGGCGCAGAACCTATGGCAACCGTGAACAGCCTCTGGTCACCCAACTGACGACGGATCTGGCTGAACAACGTCGACTCATTGCCAACCGCTCCATCGGTCATGAATACCACCTGCTGCACTCTTGTTGATTCATCCGGTGATGCATCTGCCGACACCTCGCCCCTGCCCTTGACGTGACTCTGCAAAGCCATCGCCAGCGCCGGCGCCATTTCCGTGCCTCCATCAGCCTCCAACCGACTAACATACTGGCGCGCACGGGCCAGATTGTTGGCCGTCGCCATTTCCGGCTGCATGAAAAGAGCATGAGGCTGGGAGTTGAACTGAATCACATTGAACCGGTCACCGGGCGCCAGTGTCTCCAGCCCCAGCTGCAACGCTTCCTTTGCCTGCCGGATAGATTGCCCAGCCATGGAACCGGAGGTATCAATCACAAACGTCAGCTCACGCGGCAAACGGGTTTTACCGGCCCGCCCAGGCATCACCATCGCCAGCAGATAGTCCTCTCCTTCCCACTGCTGGTGAAAAACGGCAGCGCCCGGCTCCTGACCCGCAAGAGGCTGCCAGCGCAATACGAAATCCCGGTTCATCACAATCTCCCCAGCCTGGGGCTCAACCGTCATTACCTGGCCGTCCTGCTGCGTTGCCAGCTCATGGCTGGGACTGGACACCCGCGCCAGCGGAAAGCCCGCATCAATAGTGAACCGAACCGACGCCCGGTGACTGTCCGCAGCTACGTCTGCCACACCCACCGTAAACGGACTGATGGCATCGGCATCCGGCACTTCCGTAGTAGGCACCGCCCAGCCACCCTGCCATTGCTGCGGAGTCGCCGCCAAAGGTTCGCCCGGCATGTATCTCGGTGTCAGAGTCGTCGGGACACTCAACTCAAAAACCCCACCCCGATAACTCACTAACTGCTGATAATTCAACTCCACACTCACCGTCGCCCCAGGCGGAATATTCGCCACCCGGGTCGTGAACAGATTCGGCCGCTGCTGCTCAACGGTCGCAGCGTGGCGCCCGGAGTCCCGTGCCTTCTCATAGGTCTTCTTCGCCTCCTCGCGGGGCTGGACCTCACCCACAATCGTGCGCTCCCCCACCTTCATGGTCAGCCCGTAAACACTCGCCTTCTCCGGCAGCGGGAACACAAACACCCCTTCGCGCCACCGATCACTTGTGTTCCGAAACGTTCGCACCAACCGGCTATCTGCAATCAGCCCACTAACCCGAATATCAAAGTCACTACCCAGCACCAGCGCCGGCTCTTGCCATTGGCCTTTGCCATCCACAAAATGCAACACACCCGCCGTATCCTCGCTGCCGGTGCTGGCTTCTGCATAAAGAGGCTGAACAAACAGCATTAACAACACCGCCAGCCACAAACTGATACCTTCCATAAAATGCAATATCCGAAGCCTCTGGCGCGCACTGAGCCCTTCGGTGAGGCTGTAGGCCCTGCGGGAACCGTGCGGAGCCATGGGAGAAGAGCGCAAAGCTCTTCTCGGGCTGGCCAGGGATGGCCTGCCCAGGACTCTCGCTGCGACGCAGGAGCATGAAGCAGCGAGAGGCGGAGCCGAGCGTACACAGACGTATTCACAGCGTGTTTCGGGAGGGGCCCCAGCCGCTTGGGAGGGCGGGCTCAGACAAAGCAGGAAAGCACTGTGTTTAGACGATAAGGCAGAAAACATCATGGCAAGATCCTTTAGCTACACGATTCAATAAGACCTCGCCATTTCAGCAATCCGAAAAGGAACTCCCATGGCAGAATCAAACATTCCGCGAACAAAAAATGATGAATTATGACAACACCTCAAGCTAACCTTGTTCTCAAGGCAGGCCGTGTTTAAATAGAGCCTCATAACCCACGGATAACAGCCAGAACCATGAAAAAACACCTTGTCCTGATAGAGGACGAACCCGCCATCCGCGACAACTACCGCGCCGCCTTCGAGCGCCGGGGCTATCGCGTATCCACCTACGGTGACCGTTCCTCTGCGTGGCAGGTGCTGCGCCAGAGCCTGCCTGACCTTGCCATTATTGATGTTGGCCTGGGCGATGAGCCCGAAGGTGGGTTCACCCTGTGTCAGGACTTACGCTCACTGTCCGGAACACTGCCCATCATCTTCCTGACCGCCCGCGACAGCGATATTGATTCCGTACACGGCCTGCGCCTCGGCGCTGACGACTACGTCACCAAAGACATGAGCATGGAACACCTGCTGGCACGGGTAACCGCCCTGCTGCGCCGGGCCGATGCCTGGGCAGAGGCTCTGCAGAAACCCGATGAAGTCCTGAAACGTGGCCGCCTCAACCTCAACGTTGATCGCATGACCGCGGCCTGGGATCAGGCTGCAATAGACCTCACTGTTACAGAGTTCTGGATGCTGCACGCACTGGCACAACACCCCGGCCACGTTCGCAGCCGCGAACAACTGATGGAAGCTGCCAGTACGTATCTGGATGACAACACCGTGACCTCCCACATCAAACGCATCCGGAGTAAATTCCTGCAGATAGACAGCGCCTTCGACGGCATTCAGACCGCCTACGGCATGGGCTATCGCTGGAATGCCCGTGAGTGCTGATTCGTGACACTCAAGCGTCAGCTTTTTATTGCCAGCCTGTTGATGCTGCTGATCCCCTGGGCCGGCCTGCAGTTTGTGCTGGAGCTGGACCAGGCTCTGCGACAACAGGCACTCCAGCAGCTGAAAGATCAGGCTGAGCGGCTGGCGAAAACCGCCGGAGATCTGAGCCTCGGCCTGCCCGCGATTTCACCTCAAACACCGGCCATCTATGTCGAACACCTGAGTAGCCCTCTCAATCTGGATGGCTACGGTGCCGACTGGCCCGGTTACGATGAAGAGGAACAGTTCCAGCCCTGGCAATCTGCTGAACGTTCACATCAGTCAGAAAAAACGACAGGCCAACCCACTCTGCACTGGCAAGCAGCGACCGATCAGCGCCACCTGTACCTGTTGATACGCATCAGTAACCGCCACCCCGTATTCTTCAACCCCGACGCGCCTGATCAGACCCATGATCGGCTCCAGCTCTGGCTGGAGCCCCCGAACACAAATCTGGACGCGGATATCCGGCCTGCCTCCTGGCTCATCCGCACCCCTGCACCCGGCAAGGTCTACGCGACCATTTACGTCACTACCGGAAACGAGCAGCAACCTGATTACCGGGTCAGTGGCTATTGGCAAAGTGTGGGAAGCGGTTGGCAACTGGAACTGGAACTACCCAAACCGCCGCAAGGCAGCCGCCTGGGCTTTGCCGCCCGATGGCAAGACAGCCCGGATTCGGCGCAAACATCCACATCCACAAATCCGTTACCCATTCTTGTAGAACGCAAACCCGAGCTTGAGCGGCAGATGGTTCAGGGAATGAGCAAAGGGCAAACTGCCCGGCTGATTGAGCCGGCGGGCTGGGTGGTCGCGCAACAGTCAACACCTGCCCGGCAAGCACAGCCAGAGTTCGAAGCACTCAGCCCTTTGCAGATTGTTGAACACATCAGCCACAATGTCCTGCGGGCGCTGGTGCAATTTTACCAACCCAGGCCTGCAGCCCTGGCCGCCAGCACCAGCCGGCTCGATATGAACGCCTTGCCCGACGAAGGGCTTGTCCGACATGAAGATGACAGCGTCTGGCTGATGACCACCCAGCCGGTGTTCGGCAGCCGAACTCTGGTGCTGGAACAATCATTGGATCAGCTGCTGACGCTGTCAAGCTCAACTCTCGGCTCGGTTATTACCCGTAGCATTCTTATCATCGTAGGCCTGACCCTGGTACTGCTGGGCTACGCAAGCTGGCTGTCCTGGCGTATCGCCCGTTTACAGCGGGCCGTCAGCGTCAGCATCGATCAGGACGGTCGGATTGTTGGCACGCTGCCTGTCTCAAAGGCCCGGGACGAACTGGGGCAACTACAAAACCACTTTGCCCAGATGGCCGACCGGCTGCACGGCTATAACCGGTATCTCGAGAGCTTTTCACAGCGTCTGTCCCACGAGCTCAAAACCCCGGTTGCAGTAGTGCGTTCATCCCTGGAAAATCTGTCACACAGCGACACCGAAGAAGAGCGCTCGCAATACATCGGGCGCGCGACTGCGGCTACCGGCCGTTTGCGGAAAATTCTCAATGGCATGAGCGAGGCGACCCGGCTGGAGCAAAGCTTTGATCATGCCGACAAGGAAGCATTCGATCTGGCGGACGTTATCAGCCAGGCGACCGCGGCCTACCAGACCCTGGACGCACATCACCAATTTGACTATACCGGGCCGGAGTCGGGCATCAACCTGACTGGCTCCCCGGAGTTGATCGTGCAACTGCTTGATAAACTCGTGGATAACGCACGGGATTTTACACCACAAGACGGTCAGATCCATATCGGTGTGGAACAGATCGGGAATCATGTCTGCCTGTCCGTTTTCAACCAGGGCTCGGCTCTGCCGGATAACCCGGACACCAGTATTTTCAGCCCCTTCGTATCGGTCCGGAAAGGCCAGGAAGAAGGCCACCTCGGGCAAGGCCTGTTGATCGTCCAACTGATCGCCGATTTTCACGGTGGGCGCGTTGAAGCCGAAAATGAGTCTCGCAACGATGTTGACGGTGTCTGTTTCCGGGTTATTATTCCGTCCGTCCATTTTTAACCACAGGATCCGTCCCATGGTGAGCGCGCTAATTGACTCCCTGAAGATTCACCCTCTCAGGGACGATCTCTACAACGAGCTGCATTCCCGGCCTTTCCAGGTTCTCCCCTCTTCTGCCCGGGTCACCCACATTGCAGCGCTCACCACGCCGGAGCAACGCCGACAACAGTTCGAGCACCTGCAAGCGCTTTCCCGCCAGTTAGGCTATCCGGTTCCGGAGCAGGAAACAGGTTGTTTTGAGCAGACCTTCGGCACTCTGCGGGTACGCAGGGAAATGCATCTGGAGTTCGCCTCTTACACTTTCATCAATCTCGGCGCCAGCGACTCCGAACCCTTTGCCGAAACCGGTATCACCCCCTTGCCAAAAGGCTGGCTGGAACAGCTGCCCGGCACAGTGGTTGCCGCCTTCCACCTCGACATACTACCCGCGCAATCCGGCGCCGATGGCGATCCCGACGATGTGCGCAAACACTTCGAGGGGCTGAGACTGGTTGGCAGCAGCCCTCAGGAGGGCGCAGCAAAGTTATGGGCTACGTTCCGGCTGCATTCTGATGGTTTCGGGCGCTTTATGGTGGTGAACCACGAGATGTCAGACAGCCAGCTCGGCCGTCTTACCCAGCGCCTGATGGAGATAGAAACATACCGGCTGATGTCTCTTCTGGCACTGCCTGTTGCCCGGGAGATCACACCATCGCTCAACGATATGGATCAGAAGCTGGCCATCATCACCCAGGCACTGGCAGACCATCATGATGTGGACGAAAAAAAGCTGCTGGCGCAGCTCACCAACATAGCCGCTCGTATCGAGGCTTTCCGGGCCAACGCCACCTTCCGTTTTTCGGCGACCCGTGCCTACCACCGGCTGGTGCTGACACGACTGGAAGAACTCAAGGAAGATGAGCTTTCTGGGCACCTGACTCTTACCGAATTCATGACCCGGCGCCTGACTCCGGCGGTAAAGACCTGCGAAGCGGTCAGCGAGCGACTGGAAGATCTTTCAAAACGGGTGGATCGTGCCTCGGACATGATGCGCACCCGGGTTGAGCTGGCGATTCAGAGCCAGAACCAGCAGTTGCTGAGCTCCATGGACCGGCGCTCAAAAATCCAGCTGATGATGCAGCACACCGTTGAAGGCTTCTCGGTTGTTGCCATCACCTATTACCTGATCGGCCTGCTTAAATTGATCCTGGACTCGATTTATGAAGCCGGCTTTATCTTCAATAAATCCCTGGCTCTGGGTGTTGCCATTCCAGCCACCCTGGCTCTGGTGTATCTGGGCATACGATTTGTCCATCACCACTTTATGCGCTTGGCAAAGCGGCAGTAAAACCGGCTTCAACGGATATTTTCATCTCCGGCAAACTGTCGATAAAACTGCTGCGCCGTGCGGCCATTACGCACCCCTTTTTGGGTTGCAAACCGGATGGCTTCACGGTGCAGGTTTTCCCGATCAGTGGCGTCCGGGAACAAAGCATCCACCGCCTGCAAATATACCTCCTGAGGAAACGCGTAGAAGGACAACTGCAAGCCAAAACGATCGGCCAGAGAAACCTGCTCTTCTATTGCCTCGGCAGGGTGAATTTCACCATCCTGAGCCTTGCCTTTGAGGTTGTCTGACATGAATTCCGGCATCAGATGCCTTCGGTTCGACGTGGCGTATACGCGAACATTCTCAGGGGGCAGTTCCAGCGAGCCTTCAAGCACGCTTTTCAGCGCCTTGTAACCGGATTCGCCCACATCAAAGGACAGATCATCACAGAAGATAATGAAGCGGTATGGAAGATCGCAGAGATCATCAACAATCTCCGGCAGATTCACCAGGTCATCCTTGTCTACCTCAACGATTCTCAGGCCCTGATCTTTGTAGCGATTCAGCAGTGCTTTTATCAGGGATGACTTGCCGGTACCTCTGGCTCCCCAGAGCAGCGCATTGTTTGAGGGCTCTCCGGCGAGGAAACGTTCGGTGTTGCGTGCAAGCGCTTTTTGCTGGCGGTCAATGCCGGTCAAAGATCCCCACTGAACCGGATCCAACCTGCGCACGGCACGCAGGCCTGCGCGATGGCGGCGCCACACAGCGGCGGGGGTGGATGACCAGTCAAACGGTTGGTTTCCAGGCATAAGCTCTCTTCTGTTCGGCTGAATACAGACGTGCGCTCCGGCGCATTTCCGGCTGGCATAATTCCAGTATATCTGGACAAACCGCAGGTGGGCTATCGGGGAGGACGATTATTCCCTACCACGACGGTTCATGGTTGGCTCTGAAACCGGTTTATCGTATCCGAACATTCCGCGCAGTGTCCCCATTGCGGACCCTGTATTCAAATATTTTATAAAAAACAGGGTAATTTGACCAGCGGGCCCGGTTTTGCCGTTTTTGGACGGCTTGGTGTCGTATTGGATTTACCTCCCTCTGGCGATCAGAGCCACATTGGTCCAAGGCCATGCTGCGAAGCGCGATCACATATTGTGAGTAGGTTGCGTCGAGATTATGTGGAAAAGGGAAACAAAGATGGTACAACTACCGAAACGTGCAAAAGTCGTCATCATTGGCCAGGGCGGTATCGTTGGGTCCTCGGTAGCCCACCACCTGATCGAACAGGGCTGGGACGACATCGTAGGGCTGGAGAAATCCGCCATTCCCTCAGACATAAGCTCCACCTCTCATGCTTCGGACTTCTGCTTCACCACATCCCACGACAAGCTGAACGTTTACACCACAAAATACAGCCAGGCTTTCTACGAGAAGCGGGGCAACTATGTAAAATGCGGGGGCATGGAAGTAGCCCGAATTGATGACGACGGGCGCATGGACGAACTCCGCCGCAAGGTGGGTTCCGGAAAAGCCTTCGGCACCAACGTCAGTATGATCTCGCCCAAAAGGGCAAAGGAATTGTTCCCGCTACTAAACGAAGGCAGCATTCAGGGCGCCATGTGGGACCCGGACGCCGGTTTGGTGGTACCCCGTTCGCAGGCAGTAGCCGGCGACCTGGTGGAAGAAGCCGTAGCCACCGGCAAACTTCAGGCGTTTGCCTATACTCCGGCCATCCGCATTGATGTGAAAGATGGTCAAGTCTGTGGCGTCGAAACCCACAAAGGCTACATCGAAACCGACTACGTGGTGCTGTCCATGGGCATCTGGGGACCGCTGATGGCCAACACCGCCAAGGCGCCCCTGCCGCTGATGCCGCTGGAACATCCGCTGCTGTTCTTCGGGCCCTGTGAAGAACTGGCCGGCACCGGCAAACAGATTGTCTACCCGCTGTTCCGGGATCAGGGCAACTCCGCCTACGTCCGGGACACCGGCGACCCCACCACCACCGAAGGTGGACGCATTGAGTGGGGCTACTACGAAGCCGAAAACCCGCGACTGGTCTACCCCAGCGCCATTGCCGAACCCGGCGATGCGCGGATGTCGCCGTCCATGCGGGACCTGTCACTGGATCAGGTGATGGACGCCTACGAAAAAGCCATCGAAATGACACCAATACTGGGCGAACTGGGCTGGGAAGAAAAACACTCCTTTAACGGCTTGCTGTCGGTCACCCCCGATGGCGGCTCACTGATGGGCGAATCGCCGGAGGTGCGCAATCTGTGGTTCTGCGAGGCGGTCTGGGTCAAGGACGGCCCCGGTGCGGGCAAGATACTGGCAGACTGGATGACCCACGGTTCACCGGAGATGGACCCACACAGCATCGACATCGCCCGCCACTATCCGCTGCAAAAAACGCCGGATTACGTGTACAACCGCTGCTACGAAACCGCCAAGAAAATCTACACCCCGGCGGTTCACCCCCGGGAGCCGTACATGACCGGTCGAGGCATGCGAACCAGTCCGTTCTATCTGCGGGAAGTGGCGCTGGGGGCTTATTTCATGGAAGCCGCCGGCTGGGAACGGGCCCATGGCTATGCCACCAACGAACCTACTCTGCTGGCAAAATACCGCGACCGCATTCCGGTGCGGGAACACGAGTGGGACGCCCGGCACTTCTGGGAGGTGTCCAACGCCGAGCAGCTGGAAATGAGCGAATCGGTGGGCATGATCAACCTCTCCCACTTCGCCATCTTCGATATTTCCGGTGCCGATGCGGAAGCTCTGCTGGAGTACCTGTCCGTCGCCAAAGTCGGCGGCACCACGCCCCACGGCAAAGGCGTTTACACCCACTTCCTGGATGGCCGTGGCGGCATCCGTTCTGACCTGACCATTATCCGACGGGGCGACAACAGCTATCGCGTGGTCTGCGGCGGCGACACCGGCCACCGGGACCATTACTGGATCAACCGTATCGCCCGGGCAAAGGGCCTCGATAATATCCACCTGCAGGACCGCACCGACGAACTGGCCACCCTGGGTTTATGGGGGCCAAAGGCGCGGGAGACCCTGGCGCAGTTCGTCAGTGACCCTGAATCACTGTCCAATGACAATTTCCCGTTCGCCACCACCCGGGAACTGAACATTCAGGGGGTGCCAGTCTGGGCCTTCCGGATTTCCTACGTGGGTGAACAGGGCTGGGAGCTGTACTTCCCGTTCAGCTATGGCCTGCGGATCTGGGACCTGTTCTACGAGGCCGGCGTCATCCCGGTGGGCATTGAAACCTACGCCAACACCCGGCGCCTGGAAAAAAGCCTGCGCCTTCAGAACGTGGACCTGGAAACCGAATACAATCTTTACGAAGCCGGGCTGCAACGGCCCAAGGTGAAGGAAGCGAATTTCCACGGCAAAGCCGCCTATCTGGAGCAGCGGGAGCGCCCCCGTCAGGCGGCTTACCTGTGCACCATGACCATGCTGGACCACCGGGACGCCAATGGCACCCTGCGCTACCCGGTGGGCCAGTGGCCCATTCTAGACCCGCAAACCGGCGAAGTGCTGGTGGACAGCCACGGGCGCCGTTCCTACAACACCAGTGTGGCCTGGGGGCCATCGGTGGGCCAGATCATCCTGCTGGGCTATATCCCGGCGGAGTATGCAGAAGAAGGACGGGAACTGACCCTGGAATATTTTCAGGAGCACTACCCCATCCGGATCGAAGCGGTGGGCTACCGGGCGCTGTATGATCCGGACAACGAACGGGTCAAATCCTGAGCGGTTGCCGGGCGGAGATTAGAAGAACACGCGTGGCGGTCAGCATTCGATGATGTTGACCGCCAGTCCTCCTCTGGACGTTTCCTTGTACTTGTCCAGCATGTCGCGGCCGGTTTCCCGCATGGTGTGCAGCACTTTATCCAGCGACACGTAATGTTTGCCATCGCCCCGCAGCGCCATGATGGCGGCGTCGATGGCCTTGACCGACGCCATGGCGTTGCGCTCGATACAGGGAATCTGCACCAGCCCGCCAATGGGGTCACAGGTCATACCCAGATGATGCTCCATGGCAATTTCGGCGGCGTTCTCCACCTGCTCCGGTGAGCCACCGGTGGCGGATGCCAGCCCGGCTGCCGCCATCGCACAGGCCGAACCGACTTCCCCCTGACAGCCTACTTCAGCCCCTGAAATAGAGGCGTTTTCCTTGAACAGCTTGCCGATCGCCCCGGCGGTCAACATGAAGCAGACAATACCGTCCTCATCCGCCTGGGGGCAGAATTCCCAGTAGTAGTGCAGCACCGCAGGAATAATACCCGCAGCGCCGTTGGTAGGCGCCGTCACGATGCGGCCACCGGCCGCGTTCTCTTCATTTACCGCCAGGGCGTAGAGGTTTACCCAGTCCAGGGCGCTCAGTGACGGCGAGATCAGATCCACTCTCTGCTTGTCCATCAGCGAACCGTAAAGCGACGCCGCCCGCCGCCGGACCTTCAGGCCGCCGGGCAACTCCCCCTCATGGCGAATCCCGTTCTGCACACACTCCCGCATGATTCCCCAGAGCTCAAGGATACCGGCGCGAATCTCATCCGGAGTGCGCCAGGCCTGTTCGTTGGCAAACATCACGTCTGCGATGGTCAGGCCATGATCCTGGCACAACGCCAGCAGTGCCTTGCCGCTGTTGAACGGGTATGGCAAGGGCGTGTCGTCTTCGTGGATCTTCAGGGTGCCTTCGGTATTGGCATCGACCACAAAGCCGCCGCCTATCGAGTAATAGGTCCTCTCGGACAGGCACTGGCCTTCACGGTCGAACATCTGGCAAACCATGCCGTTGGGATGATCCGGCAGGGATTTTCGGCGGTAGTAAACGATATCGCTGGCTTCCCGGAAACGCACCTTGTGCTGCCCAGCCAGCAGCAGATAGCCGGTGGTTCGAATATGCTCAAGACGAGCGGGCATCTGTTCCGGGTCGATCTGGTCAGGTCGCTCGCCCTCCAGCCCCATCATTACGGCCGGACCAGTGCCATGGCCTTTGCCAGTGGCGCCGAGTGAACCATAGAGCGAAACCTTGAGACGATGCACGGGTGCCAGGGAACCCTCATCCACCAGCGAAGACGCAAACCGCCGCGCCGCTTCCATGGGTCCCACGGTGTGGGAACTGGACGGGCCAATGCCTGCTTTGAATAACTCAAAAAGACTGATCGCCACTGTTTACACCCCCTAAACGCCTGGCAGAGTTCTGCCCCTGAGCATACTTCCACACTAGCCCCGCCGGCCGCACGTCGCATGCTTGCTGGCGACACCGGAGCAATGATTTACGACAACTGCGCAAGTCGCATCTGGAACAGTTCTGGCCATCGGATGTCGCATCTGGACCATGGGCATGCTGACCGCCGCCTTAGACTGGCCCTAGGCCGGAACTGATCGTAATTTGAACAGCCTGACTGTTGCACGCTTGCGGTGCACCAACTAGTGTTTAATTTAAAGCAGCCTGAACGGTATTTCCGGTTATTGACTGCATTTATTTGCGGCCCCGGACGGGGCGAGGGGGTTGCATGACCACTGAAGCAGGCTCGCACTTAAACCGGCCCGCCGATCAACCCTATCGGGTCGGCTTCCTGCTGATCGAGAACTTTACCCTGATTGCCCTGGCGACAGCCGTTGAACCACTGCGCATGGCTAACCAGTTGGCCGGAACCGAACTCTATTCCTGGGAACTGCTGACTGCCGAAGGCGAGCCAGCCCGCGCCAGCGACGGCATCACCTTGCTACCAGACGCGTCAGTTCATGACGACCACCGTTTCGACATGGTTATCGTGGTTGCCGGTATTGATGTCACCCACAGCTTCTCCCGCACGGAGGTCAGTTGGCTCAAACAGATGGCCCGGCGCCATGTGTTACTGGGGGCTGTGTGCACGGGCGCCTATGTTCTGGCCAGCGCCAACCTGCTGGACGGCCACTCCTGCAGCGCCCATTGGGAATGTCTGGAAGCGCTGCAGGAAGGATTTCCCCGAGTTCAGACCAACAACCGGCTGTTTACCGTCGAGCGTGAACGCATGACCTGCACCGGCGGCACCGTGCCCATGCATATGATGCTCAGCTTTCTGGCACGGCGGCATGGACGGGAACTCAGCAATGCAATCTCCCACATGTTCGTCTGCGACCGGGTGCGCGAAGAGAGCGAACAGCAACCCATGCCCCTGCACCAGAGACTTGCCTGCGCACAGCCCAAGCTGGCAGAGGCCGCCCAATTAATGGAAGCGAACATTGAAGAACCCATTGAGCTTCAGGAACTGGCGACCCTGGCGGGTATATCCCGGCGACAGCTGGAACGGCTGTTCCTAAAGCATCTGAGCTGCACACCTTCGCGTTATTACCTGCGCGTGCGCCTGAGCCGGGCGCGTCGCTTGCTCAAACAGACGTCCAGTTCCATTGTTGAGATCGCCTCCATGTGCGGGTTCGTATCCGCCACCCACTTCAGCCGCTGCTACCGGAAAACCATGGGGCGCGCGCCCAAGTACGAGAGAACGCAAGTCTATGCCAGCGATGTCGCCGACAGTGGCATGATCGACACCATGGCCAGCCTTCCCTCGTCTTCACGCCAGGCACTCAGGCGGGCCCGCACCGAGCCTACGTACGGAACCTTTGAAGGACAACCCGAAGGCCACCCCGAAGGTCAGCCCGAAAGCCAACCCGAAGGTACGGCCTCAGGTTAGCCCCACCACCAGGCCATCTTCATCAAGGGAAATGTCCAGCGCAGCGGGTCGTCTCGGCAAGCCCGGCATGGTCATAATGTCGCCACAGATCGCTACGACAAATCCCGCACCGGCCGCCAGACGCACTTCTCTTACTGGCAGCATGTGGCCAGACGGCGCGCCTTTAATGGTCGAATCCACTGTAAAACTGTACTGGGTTTTCGCAATACACACCGGCAGATGGCCAAATCCCATACTCTCGTATTCGTCCAACTGCCGCCTGGCGGCGGTTGTAAACTCCACGCTTCCGGCATGGTACATCCGGGTCGCGATGGTGCGGATTTTATCCGCCAGTGGCAGGCTGTCCTCATACAGAAAGCTGATTTCCGGCTTACCCTTATCCATCTGGTCAAGAACCGCCTGGGCAAGTTCGGTGGCGCCTTCACCTCCGGCTGCCCAGTGATCGGCGGGCACCGCCTTTACCCCCAGCTCTTCACTGATGGACTGCACCAGCGCCATTTCTTCCTCAGTGTCGTCCGGGAACCGGTTGATGCATACCACCGGCGTCAGCCCGAACTGTCGCAGGTTAAGGATGTGTCGCTCCAGGTTGGCAGCGCCTTTGCGCAGCGCCGCCAGGTCGGGGATGCACAGCTGGCTGCGGGCGACGCCACCCTGCATCTTTAACGCCCGGATGGTGCAAACCACCACGGCGGCGTCAGGCCGCAAGCCGGTTTGCCGGCATTTGATATCGATAAACTTTTCCGCACCCAGGTCGGCACCGAATCCGGCTTCGGTCACCACCACATCGTTCAGCGCCAGAGCGGCGCGGGTGGCAGTGATGGAATTGCAGCCGTGGGCGATGTTGGCGAAAGGCCCGCCGTGAATAAACACCGGGTTGTGCTCCAGGCTCTGCACCAGATTAGGCTGCAGCGCCTCTTTCAACAGCACCGTCAGCGAGCCTTCCGCCCCCAGATCACGCACGGTAACCGGCGTCATGTCCGACCGCCGGCCCACGATGATGTTACCCAACCGCTGCTTCAGATCCGCGCGCCCGTCTGCCAGGCACAGAATCGCCATGATCTCGGACGACGCTGTGACATCAAACCCGGTTTCCCGGGGCACACCGTGGGATGCTCCCCCAAGGCCGCACACCATGTTGCGCATGGACCGGTCGGTCAGGTCCATTACCCTGCGCCAGCTTACGTAGCGCGAGTCCAGCCCAGCCTCGTTGCCCCAGTGGATGTGGTTGTCGATCAGCGATGCCAACAGGTTGTGGGCGGTCGTGATGGCGTGGAAGTCGCCATTGAAATGCAGGTTGATGTCTTCCATCGGAATCACCTGGGCCCGGCCACCACCGGCAGCCCCGCCTTTCATGCCAAAACAGGGGCCCAGGGACGGCTCCCGCAGGCACACAGATGAACGCACCCCCAGACGGTTAAAACCATCGTTAAGCCCCACGCTGGTGGTCGTTTTGCCCTCGCCTGCCGGTGTCGGCGTTATCGCGGTCACCAGCACCAGTTTGCCCAAGGGTGCGGTGTCGGAGGTATCCACGTAGGCCATATCCAGCTTGGCCTTATAGTGACCAAAAGGCACCAGGCTCTCCCCCGGCAGCCCGAACCGCTGTTGTGCCAGCAAAAGAATGGACTGAGGCTGGACCGAGCGGGCAATTTCTATGTCCGGAGTGCCCGGCGGCGGAAACTCTGTCGCCGGAGGCGTTGCGGGCGTCAGCTTACTGTACTGAAGACTCATGGAACTGACCCCTCTGGCCCTCAACGGACCCATTGTGTTCCTGTATCCATTGCGCCGACTGGCGCAGACCGCCGAATGGAAAGAGGTGAATACCCCGCAGCAGGGTATCCGGGTTGTCCAGGCAATACCGCACCAACGCACGCACCATGGCGTCGGGTGTCCAGGCTCGCAACAGCCGGGCGCTGCCAGGGCGCCTCAACATCAGCCGGGCAGAGGCCCCTACCCCGCACTGGGCGGCATAGGCCATGAGGGTTTTCACCCGCGTCGGCCCGGCCATGCCGATGTAGACGGGCACCTCCTCCAGAATAGTGCCAAGGCTTTGCAGCCAGTCGATGACTGCGTTTGGGTCAAAGCTGAACTGGGTAACTACCCAGAGCCGGGTGGACGTGGTACGAGCGTATTCACGCTTGATGCCAAGGGCCTGGATCAGCGTGGCCCGGTCCGCCATGGGATGGCCGTCCGGGTGGGCGGCGACACCAATACCGTGAAACCGGAACTCAGCTAACAGTCCCGATTCAAGCACGGCCAGGGTATCCGGGAAAGGACCGGCAATGGCGTCGCTGTCGCCGGCAATCAGCAGCAAACGGTCAACCCCGCTTTCCGTCATCCGGGCCAGCCAGTCCCGCATTTGCCCGCGGCTCTCAGCCATGCGCGCAGGCACATGGGGGATCGGCTGCATGCCCACATCAATCAGACGTTGGCAGGCTTCCAATGTGTCGCCGAACCGCCCTTTGGGCAGGAACGGCACATAGACACAGGTGCCCGCAGGCATCAGGTCCGGCAGATGTTCCACTGTCAGTATCTGGCGGGGTGTCGCCTCAATCGAGGCCGAGCGCACCAGAGCCCGCAGCCTTTCTGCGGCCTCCGCATCCCGGCGACTGACTACCTGCTTTTCGCTTGCCAGTTTCATAAGCCATGCACCCCGTTTGCTAGTCTGCGAAGTCAATTCCCTTCGCCCGAGCCCGTTCGCGGGCATTGGGGTTCACTGACGGCCGAAACGGCACTTCCACCACCTCTGCTTCCACATCGGTTGAACCATCCGCTGCGGCGTATTCTATCGGCAGGTGGACCGTTAAACGTGTGCCTATAGCGCGCATGTCAAACGGTACATAGGCCAGGCCAATGTTCGTCTCCAATTCCGGCGAGTACCAGGGCGAGGTGACATAGCCCTCAGGCTCGCCGCCGTCGGAGCCACTGATCAGCCAGAAATCGTTGGCGTAATCGATCACCTTGCCGCCGCCGAAGCGGATACCGACCATGATGTGGCTGAACGGCGGATGACCGGCGTCAATCTGCTCGCGTACCTTCTCAAGCTTCTGCTTGCCAATGTAGTCCGCTTCCTTGTTACGCGGCACCTGATACGCCAGGGCACACTGGAACGGCAGGGTTTCCTGATCCATATCCTGACCCCAGGAAAGAATGCCCGCGGCGATCCGGCGGTGGTGCGCAGGTGCAATGATTCGCAGATTGTGAGCTTCACCCACCGACAGCACGGTGTACCACAGATCCTCGGCGTACTTGGTGGCTTCCTTCAGATAGATCTCGTAGCCTTTCTCGCCGGTGAAACCGGTCTGGGAAACGATCACATCATGGCCCGCCACCTGGCCTTCCATCAGCCCGTAAAAAGGAATGTCTTTCACCCCTTCCCCGAACAGATCCGCCATCAGCGCCTCTGATTTCGGGCCCTGAATCTGGACCGGCGCCACATCGATCTCCGCTATGCTGACGTCGAACCCCATACCGATGTTCACGCCCCGCATCCAGTACTCCAGGTCACTGTCGGACAGGGAAAACCAGAACTCATCCTCGGCGATCCGCAGCAATACCGGATCGTTGAGAATGCCACCATCCTCGTTGCACAGGATGACGTACTTGCCACGCATGGGCTTGATTTTGGTGGCGTCCCGGGTAATCACGTAATTCACGAAGCGTTCTGCATCCGGGCCCTTGACCTGGATCTGGCGCTCCACTGCCACATTCCACATGGTGACGTCGTGTATCAGGGACTCGTATTCCACCATCGCACCGCCGTCTTCGGGGCGAACATAGCCGCGAGGGTGGTACATGCGGTTATAAACAGTCGCCCTCCAGCAGCCAGCCTCGAAAGCGAGGTGCCAATAGGGCGACTTGCGCACCCGGGTGGAAATCAGCATCTCCACCGGCGTGGGGCCGGACTGACGCAGATTGATGGGTACCCGACGGTCTGACTGGTCAACACTGCCGGGCTGGCGGGCGGCACCCGCCCGTTGTTGCGGATAATCCAGTAATGCTTTTTCGAATTTAACGGCCATTGCTATCTCCCCTTTACCGGGTTGTCGATAGCTATAATGTGATCGTATTTTAGGCGACAGGGTTGAACCAATACGACATCGGCACAACCAAAAACGTCAGGGGAGATACCGCAGGCCGTCTTTCCCCGTTGATCAGAACTGGAACTTGAGCCCAACCTGAGCGGTATCGAACTCCGGGCCGTCGTTGTTCAACTGACCGTTGAAGTCGTCCTCGTCAATGTCGACGTTATAGCGGTTGTACTCCAGGAAGGTGGTCAGGTGCTCAGTGATACGAAAGTCGACACCGGCACCAACGACGGGACTTACATCGTCATAAGTCTCGTCCTCGTCGAACGCATCCACATCCAGTGCCGCCGCGAAAGCACCCGCTTTGGCGTAGACACCAAAGCTGTCTGTTAACGGCAAGCGACCAATCGCCACGAGGGAACCACCTTTAAGCTTGCCCTTAGCGTCATCTTCGCCGAAGTTACCAAAATCTATGTAGGCCGCTTCCAGCGCAAAAAACTCGTTGAACTGATAACCGAGGCCCACACCATAGAGATCGTTCGAGTCGTCGAAATCTCCACCGTGGGATTTATAGCCACCGTAACTACCTTTGATGTAAGGGCCGGAGACATCACGGTCATAAGAGCCTTGGGCGAACGCTACCGGAGCAGCGAATACGCTGGCAGACAAAACCGTGGCGCATGCAATACGAGATTTAGAGTTCATAACGCTTCATCCTCGCTAGTTAAGAATTCCATTCGTCAAAGCGTTCCTCGGGCGACTACGTCGATTCATTCACCGCCCCCGAAACACATGCTTCTACCCTAGTACCTCTGATCACGGATTTGGGTTACATCCAGACTAAAATCTCTTCATGTTTTCTTAATTTTCTCAAAGAAAAATTTAAAATTAACTTTTAAAATCATAATATTATAAATTAAAAACCTGCACAGCGTCGCCAGTATGCAAGCACAGATTTACGCTTGCAGATGAGCAAAATTTCTTATTGCCGGAGGGAACGAAAGCGCTATTCGCCGAAAGTGCTGTCTGCAGAAGGCGCGGGCGCACCTTCTGAATCGCCGGTTACCGGGGAGCCGGAACCAGCAGACTGACGCATCAGAACCATGCCGCCCTGAAGCAACAGGTTTTTTAACCTCGGATCGCCCCGCTCTGCAACGCCAAAGGCAAAAGCCAGCGCCGCAGCCTCCAACGGATTATTGGCAATCAGCGAACGTAATGTATCGATAGGTGAGCCGGAGCCAGAAGCGGAAGTGTTGCCCTCGGTTTCGCGGAGCGCCCTGGGCGGGCGGGTCATGCGGTAAAAGAACAGTGCGAGCAAGCACAGGCATGCAAGCCCGATGATCGCCATAGCCCCTGGCTCGCCCACAAGGGGAGCCAGGGCCAGGGTCGCGGCATTGACCAGCAGATAAAAGCCGGTGACCAATAACGCCGTAAGCAGCACCAAAGCCAACACGATCCCGATGATAGCTGCGATCGCTTTGCGAAGGGTGCGCTGGATAGTTGCAGAATCAGGTAACATCAGCGATCAAGCATTTTGCCCACGATGATACCCGCCAGGAACATGAGGATAATGCTGAGAAACGGCCGCTCCTCAATCTTGTGCTCCACATTTTCTACGGTTTGCGAGCCTGCCTCTGTAGCTCGGGCAAGAGCGGCGTCGCCCCGTTTGCGAAGCTGATCCAGAACCGCCCGGGTCTCCCGACTGATTTCGTCTTTCAGGTTATTGGCACTGGATTTCTGGCCATCCGCAACCGCTTTGGCCAGTGATGCAAGGTCTTCTCGCAGCAACTGAAGATCCTCTTTCACACGATCATAGTCATCTTTTGCTGTTTGCTTTTCCATGAGCTGCCTCCTGATTCGATTCTGATTTTCAATCGACAATGGTCTGGAACAGGCCTGTTTGATTCAAACCCAACGGGCTGTCCAAAATTACTCTAGCACACGCCCGTGAATCCGTAACTGTACACAGATCCCGCAGAAGACGACGTCGTTGTATCTGGGAAGTTGCTACGATTTGTCACTGACATGGTCAAAGCCGCCCTCGCCCGGGTGGACTACGATTACGTTATAAAAATGCGGGCATGGAGTTATGCCTACAGTTGGGTTCAGGATCGCGAGAATCACGGCCTGTTCTGTACCGCCAGAACAGATGAACGTGAGAGTCAATTCCAGTGGGTGGGGCCTCTGGCATCCATTAAATGGACGCTTTTCGCCGCTCCGGATTCAAACATCCGCCTGAACTCCCTTGAGGAGGCAAAAAATCTGCAGATTGCCGGCTATAAGGGCGATGTAATGTCTGACTACCTGATTGCCAACGGGTTCAACGTCATAACAGCGGTCTCGGGTGACGTAAATACGCGGCGCCTGATGCTGGGGCAAGCAGACTTGTGGGTTACGGACGGCCTGGTCGGTCCGCTGGTTGCCGAAGAGGAACACGGTATAACCGGCCTGAAACCGGTGCTGGTATTCCGTGAAACACCCATGTATCTGGCGTTCAGCACTAAAACCGATCCCGCTATTGTTGCCAATCTTCAAAATACCCTGGATGAGGCACGCAAAGCCGGCGAGCTGGATAAAATCGAAAACCGTTACGGGCGGTAGCGAATGCGTTTGAAAGCCATCGGACTAAGGCTCTGATGGTTCATCGTCGCGCACTCGCAGAAAGCTTGCAAAGCGCGGCAGGCCGGTTGCCGTGAGACCATAGTACTTGAAGGTTATGCGAGTTCCCGGAGCGGGTGGCCGGGCGCGCAGTTCGTCACTGAATCCGGTTCCGATACGGAAGCGGCGACCGTTTGGAAGCTCTACTTTCAAGGCCCCCATCATGCCTTGCAGGCGACCCTTACCGGCCAGATGTGCGACCACCACGGCCTCCGCATCTTCATAGGTTTTTACCTTCAGAAGATCGTCAGAGCGGCCCGCCTTATAACGGCTGTCGCGTCGCTTCAGCATCAAGCCTTCACCACCTTTGGCAACGACCCTGTCCAGGTCAGCCATCAAAGCCGAATGAGAGGAGGCTGGTTTCTGCTCCACCAGTTTCAGGTGTCGGGAATCCGCTTTTTTTACCAGCGCCTGCAGCTGCTTATATCGCTCGTAAAACGGCCCCAGGCCCGGCATATCGAAAACATGAAACCGGATATCCCGCCATTCACTGTGTACCGGAACGCGTTTACGCACCGCCCCGGAAAGTTCTGCAAAGCGCTGTCGCCCCTTCCACAGTTCACCGTCCAGAGACACATCGGGAAAATCTGCAACAAACCAGTCTGGAGCCGGGTAGACGTTACCATTGC
Source organism: Marinobacter sp. (assembly GCA_018066865.1). Classification (GTDB taxonomy): domain Bacteria; phylum Pseudomonadota; class Gammaproteobacteria; order Pseudomonadales; family Oleiphilaceae; genus Marinobacter. Next base: position 26,654 of record JAGPVT010000145.1, read on the forward strand.
GAGATAAAAACGCCCGCCCATTCCAGTAAGCTCTTACCCCATCCAGCTTCTCACTGATCCAGTAATTCTCCAGCCCAACCCCTTGCTGATAGGTGTTGGCGAGAGGCACCGGCGGCGGGCTAACCTCGCCAGCCCGCACGCTAAACGCCAGAACCAGCAACAAGGCAGGCAGCAATCCCATGGGAGTATCTCGCCTTGTGCAGGTCAGCATGCCTTGCGCCCCGTTTTCTGTTTCAGGTTCGTCACAGGCTACTCCGTGTCTCTTTTAAAGCGTGCGTTTAACGAGTGCGCTGCTCAATACAAGCTGCGTGGTATCTGATATCCGGATAACAGCTGCTGCGTAAACGGGTTGATATTGCTCGCCGCGTGCAGGCGGTAACGCATCTCGCCATCATCAACCTGAAAACGAACATCCACTGCACTGCTACTGACACCGGTTATATCGGCTTTATCCAGCAGCCGGAACAGCGCCCAGGGGCCATTCTCTGACAGGCTGCGCGGTGAACGGTTAACCTGCACCGGCACCAGGGTAATCCGGCTTTCCACGGCGTCTCTGAGGGTGTTGGGCCAAACCAGCGGAATACTTTGACGCGGGCCATGGCTGAACTCCACTAACTGGCCATCAAGGTTCACAACACTGCGACGCTTGTTGGACGACAGGTTCAGGGGTTCCAGGGCAAATTCCACATCCAGCGTGCCGCTGCGAGTGAAGTAGGCGCTGCGGATCTTATCCGCATTGCCCAAAGACGCCAGCACGTCCCTTCGCACCAGCCCGGCCCGGCGGGCATCCCCTACCTGTTCCGGATGATCCTCCAGAAACAGCTTCAAGTTGTCTTTGTAGAAAGTGTCCAGCACGCCACTTGGCGCAAAAAACCGCTCGAAATCCTGCAAGGCCACATCACGACCGGCGCCGGCATTAAACGGGTAGTGCCTGGCCAGATTTTGCTGAAAAGGCTGGTAAACCTCCCTAAACCATTCCCGCTCGAGCTGCGCCACTGCCTGATCCAGCAACACACGCCAGCTTTCCGTGGCCAACCGGTTCAATAACCTGTTCAGCGGTTCGGGCTGGTGCCCCGCCATTCGCTGCAGCGTGAAAATCGGATCCGCACCCTGCAGGCCCATTCTGGTCCGAGCCGCATTGAGGGCGGCCTTGCCCTTGTCTGGCGCTTCTTGAATATTGCGCATGTATTCGTGCAGATCGCTGACCACCAGCATGATCTGCTCAAGCCCACTGGGATGATCCCCGTTCTTGCGGGAGAGCTGATTCAGGTCTGTGAACTGGCGCTCGATATTTTGCAACATGCGAAAGTGGGCCGACTGTTCCAGCAGCTCTCGCGCCATGGCGGCGTCCCCATCTGCGGACGGGATCAACTGCGTATTCCGGCGCACCTGTCCGAGGAACTGTGCCAAGGGTTCATGGCCGCCGGTAAGACTTTCCAATACCCGAACCCCGTGGTTCAGGTCGTCAAACTGCTGAATATCCACCCGGCTCAGGGCTATGCGCCATGCGTTGGCGTAGTGTTCGGCATAGAGGTTTTGCAAACTGGCCTGCAGCTCTGCTTCATCAGCTTTGCTGAAGTCCACGTTGTCCCGCCGGCCAAGTACCCAGGCATCGACCAGAGCCAGTTCAGTGACTGTGCCGGATTTACGCAAGAACCACTTTTCCAAGCCGTCACGGGTCAGCAAGGCGGGAATAACCAAGGGATCCTGGGCCGATTCCAGTGGCTGTCCTGACGGATCTCCCAGCGGCTCCTCTGACCAATCCCCAACAGGCTCGCCGTACTGATCCACACGCACAAACACGTTACTGAATGCAGGGCCAGATGTGCGGGCCAGATCGTTTGGCTGACTGAACTCCCGGCCTGCTTCAATCTCCAGATCCCGGTAAACACGATCGGGCGTCGACATGCGCCCCAGTTCGTGTTGCGACCACTGCACACTGCTTTTGAAAGGTGCAAGCGCCATATCGGCGGTTACATCGCCGTTTTGGGCTTGCTCCGCCAGGTCGGTGTAGGTCATGGCATAGTCAAGATGTGCCATAAGCCTCTGCTGGACATCGCGCCTGCCCGGGAAGGCACGCTGCCAGTATTCGCTCATGTAGGTGGAAACAATATCGTTACGACGGCCACTGGCATCGTAGAGCATTCGCAGAACTCGCAGGTGCTCAAGGCGCTCCGGGCTGTCGTCCGGTGCTCGGCTCATCTCACCCATCACCCCGAACATCAGCGCGGGCAGGTACTGATAAGCCAGCATGTCGAGGTAGGAGGCTTCGACTTCCGGCCCTACCTTGTGGCCACGGTACAGCCCCATCTCACTGACCAGCGGCCATTGTTTACGGTGGTCTCCGAACGCCAGGGTTGCCTGGCGTAACTGATCCAGCGGTTCTAGCAGGTTGCGGCCAGTGGTGTCGGGCTCGTAACCCACAGGTTGCCAGTTATCGATGAAGCGATTAACCCGTGTCTCGACCGAGGCCGCAGCTTGCGCATTCTTGATGAAATAATGCTGCCAGCCCCCTGTTATGCCCGCACCGGCACATACGGCGATAACAGCGGCAATAGCCACTCTACGCTGGCGGCTGCGTACAACCCGTCGATTGTCACCGGCAAGCCCGGCTTCTGGATAGATAATTTCGGGGAAGAGCGACTGGGCAAACAAGCTCGCTGACTGCCCCGTGCGCTGAGCCGGCTGGATCGGGCCAGATACCTGGTAGTGGTTGGCAGCGGCAGAGACAAAGGCATCTTCCGGCACTCCCTCCTGCACAACAGAGGTGAAGTAGGCACCCCGAACCAGTGCCGGTGTTGAAAAAGCATCTGCCGACAGAAGGCAGGTCAGGAAGCTTTCCAATGCGAGCTTCATGCCAGCCAACTGGCGGGTAAAAGAGTAGGCAGCGGCTCTGTCTTCAGCCTCCCGGGTACTGGCGAGTATGTCCGGCAGACGCGCATTCAACCGTGCGACCATCTCGCTGAAGCGCTCCGAGAATTCATTCAACCACTCGTCATTATCCAGCTGACCCTCCAGCCGGAAGGTAAACCCAAGAGCCTGTTCTTTCTCCTGTTTGCTGAGGGTGCGGACGAATGCCCCGAAGCCATAAAGCAGATCCATTTTGGTAAAGGCGACATACACCGGCAGGCGCGAGCCTATCTGCTCCATCAGCTCTCTCAGGCGCGTGCGCAGCAAGATGGCATGGGCTTCGCGATGCTCCTCGCTGGCTGTGCTCAGCTGTGCCAGATCAATCGCCAACATCACGCCGTTGAGTGGGCGTTGCGGGCGGTTGCGCTCAAGCCATTGAATAAAGTGTCCCCAAAGCCGCTGCTCTATCTCCCCGGTAGCGCTGTTATTTTGAATGGAGCTTCGATTCTGGTTCTGGCTCAGCAGTTCGCCATCGGGATCGATCAGTACTCCGTTATCGCCAATCCACCAATCGAACCCGAACGGATTACGATCCGCAAGATTATTACGGGTTACGTTGGTCAGGGTATAAGTCTGCCCGGAACGCTGGATAAGGCTGGATTTACCCGCCCCCTCCAGGCCCATCAGCAGATACCAGGGCAAGCGATAAACACCGCGGCGGCCAGGCAGGTTGTTCTTCAGGGCCCCGAGCTGACGATCCAGCAACCGCTGCTGCCGGCGCTCCATGGGCAGAATCGGATCTTCCTGCTCTTGCTGCTCCTCGGCTTTGGCCGCATTAACCTTACCCAAACGGCGAGCCAGCACCGTGCCCCATATCATGGCGACCAGCAACACAGCACCCAGAGTAACCAGTGCCCGCATCTGCCAGGCCGCCAGCGGGAACTCTCCGTGCAGTTCCCAATGTGGCCCGAGCCACCAGGTGGCCACCAACAGCGCGATCAGGCCAAGCGCCAGCGCAACCGGTGCCGCGTTTCGAATGTAGGGCAGAAGCCAGCGAACAATGAGTAAAGCTTTTCTCCACATGGTGTCCATTCCTGCTGTTTGTCCGTCATTAAATAGCGAGTATCTCGACTCGACCCTCAGGCCAGTCGTTCAAGTTGTTTCAGTAGAGCCGGTTCCCAGTCTTCAATAACCAGGCTCCCTATCTGCTGTTGCAGATCCTGGATCTGCCGGGAGGCCAGAGTGACCAAGCCGCTTTCTTTCATCAGCCGCGCCGATGCCAGGCGCCAGTAGAACTGTTCCCGCGGCTCCCGGGCTCCCGCCAAACCGTCTTCCAGTAGCTGCAATGCCGGCACCAGATCTTTCTCGGCCATTAGCTCCAGCGCCCTGCCATAGTCCTGTTCCCATGGGCTGGCGCTGCCGCCAGACTGTCCGGATGTGGGTGCAGGCGCAGACCAAAGCCATTCCTGAGCTTCCGGAGACAAAAACGGGGTGCCATCGTTAAACGTCAGCTCCGACAGTTGCGGCAGCCTTTCCACAAACTCGTCAACAGCTGCTCGAATGGCCTCTGCGCAGGCGCCACACCCTAAAGCGGAGGCTACACTGGCACTGAGGCAGTGGCCCTCAAGCCAGAACGGGCTTACCGACAGGCTTTGCTCTATACGCTGCCAAAGTGCCTGATCTGGCGACTTTTCAAGGGCTTCGCGGTATTCCGCGACGCGATCCGCACTCACCGCCGCCAGGTCGGAACGCTTGCCATCCCGGGTTGGTGGCGCCGATGTAATGCTCTGCCAGATGGCGTAACGGCGAACCTGGTAGCCCAAAGGCCGCTCCGGCTCGGTTCCGGTCAGCATGTCCGCCACTTTCAACAAACTCTGGCGGGTGGCCCGCTCGTTACTCGGGTCCAGTGTCAGGGCGCCGAGCGTCGGGCTGGCCAACATTGTCGACGGCGCTGCACCAGCCTTGGCGCTATCACCTGCCGCTGCTGACGGGCTTGAAGAGGGGGGCTCTGCGCTTTTTTCAGCATGGGTGCCGATATCCCGGGTTTGAGGCAACTGTTCAACGGCACGCCTGAGATCTACTAAAGCGTCGTCGGGCAGCTCTCGTTGTTGCGCCTGCGCCTGGAGTTTAGTCAGTACCTCAAGGCAAAAGCTGCGGCCATCTCCCACACTGGCATCAAAGGAGTTTCCGGCCACGCCCTTGCAGGCGCGTTGCAGCATCTGGGTGAACATCATTTTCCGTGCTCGCTTACCTTGATCTCCCGGGTAAGGCCAGCCTTCATCCCACCAGTTTTCCAGCACGCGCTGGAGCAAATACAGCGAAAGCGCAAAACGCTCTCCGTCGCCACCCCGTTGCAACGCAATCAGGAGGAAGCCGAGAACTTTGAGATCCTTGCTGCGGGCAGACAGAATTTTCAGGGATTCGCTCTCAACCTTGCCCCAGTCAATGTCAGTATGGGCAAGAGAGCCGATTTTCATGATTTCGTCTTCAAGGATCACGAGAGCTGCATCTTCTCCCAGCCCGCGACCTGCAGGCGACTCGCCTTCCAACGGCCTGACCACCTGTTCAATGTAGGGATGCTGTTCTATAACCTGCATATCCGTTTATCCTCGCGTCCTTACGTTTGCGCTTTCGCGGCCAAGCTACCAGCCGCAGCTCTCGCGAAGAGGACGAATGGCATTCTCAAAGTCCGTCAAGTCGAACAACAGGCCGTCGATACGACTGTTTTCCGAGTAAACGCGAATGTCTGTTTTCGACCCTATTTGCTTAACTTTCCGAATAGCGGGTAGACCGCGCCCGATGCTGAGCACGTAGCCGTTATCGCGCACTCTCCAGGCGCTTTGGCCCATCCGTTGTGTGGCTCCAAGCTCAAGGTTTACCCGTTCTGCATCCAGTGGTTGTGGCAACATAAGGGTAAGCTCGGTGATGTTGTTTTGGCACTGCAGGACAAGCAAAGGCCGGGGTGGCTGCGCACCCAACGCCGGCACTGTGACCAGCAGACCAGCGGCCTGCCCGGTGTTGCGGTAACCGACACCACCGGCTGCGGGGTCTGCCTCAGCCTGTGCATAAGCCTCACGCCAGCGCGTGGAGCGCTTTATATTGCGAAGGCCGTCATCTGGCTCTTTGCCCGCTTCGGGCTCTGCGAGAGGCGTACCAAATACCTCGTCAAAACATGCCAGCCTCTCCAGACGCTGGGTTTCGCCGGTGCACCTGCGAGCCTCTTCCAACACTCCAGCCTGCGCCTGCGCGCTTATGGCCCCAAGGGTCAGAACACCCAAAAAAAGAACACCGAGACAGGGCGCCCTCACGTAGGAAAGAGTTAGGATTTTCCGGTTCTTCATGCTTCGATTACCCGATACTTCAAACACTTGTGGGCGAGCGTGCGCTTCGGCAGGCCAAGGCTCTCCGCCGCCTGAGCACGGTTGCCGCCATATTGCCGCAGACGGTCGCGAATAATCTCAGCTTCAAACGCCTGGGCTGCGGCTTTGAGGTCGCGGATATCATCTACACCGGGCACTGCGGCAATCTCTGAACTGTGCACCCCACCGCTACAAGGTTCCGTGCTGCAAGGCTCTGCGAGCAGGTCAGTGAGCCTGAGCACTTCCGGCTGAATGTCGTCCCCGGCAGGGGTTTGCAAACACGCCAGCTCGATAATGTTGCGCAGCTCCCGGGCATTGCCCGGAAAATCGTAAGTTTTGAGGGCGCGCAGTGCGTGGCTGCTGATGCCCAAAGGGCCGGCGCCTTCGCGCTCGGTGTACAGGCGAATAAAGTGACGGCTGAGGGCTTCAAGATCGTCCAGGCGTTCGCGCAGGGGCGTTATCTGCAACGGAAACTGGCTCAGGCGATAGAACAGATCCCGGCGGAAGCTGCCGTCTTCAATGCTCTGGCGCAGGGGCTGGTGGGTAGCCGCTACCAGCCGGAAGTCGGAGTGCTGTTCCTTTTGTGCGCCAAGGGGCCGGAACTGGCGGCTTTCCAGGACGCGCAAGAGTTTCGATTGCAGCGCCACGGGCATGTCGCCGATTTCGTCCAGAAAGAGTGTGCCGCCACTGGCTTGAGCAAGAAGTCCTTCCTTTGCCTGATCAGCCCCGGAAAAGGCGCCTTTGGTATGGCCGAAGAGTTCACTCTCCAGCAGGCTGTCGGGGATGGCTGCGCAGTTGACCACGACCATGGGGCCGTTTGCGCGATCCGATAATTCGTGAATACCTCTGGCAACCACGTCTTTGCCGCAACCCGTCTCGCCCTGAACCAGCACCGACAACTGACTGCCGGCGGCACGAACAACCTGAGCGCGCAGGCTGGTCAAGGTTTCTGAGGGGCCGACGAGTGTCTGAGCGAGGTTTTCGCAGCGCTTGCGGACGGTTTCGGCATCGTGAAGGTTGTCCAAAGAGCGTTTGAGCAACCGGCGCTGCCAAACCTGATCACGGCTTTGCAGTTGCGCGATCCAATGGTGAGTGAGCAACTGAAGGAGGCCGCGATATAGGGGTTGGGTGGTTATGCCGCTCCAATCGGTCTGGTCGCGGCAGAGAACGAGTATGCCGAGGGTTCTGCCGTCGTCGCCCCGCAGGGGTTCGAGCCACAGGGAGTTGGGGCGATCGCTGGCTTCGATGAGGCTTTGGAAGCCTGGGTGATCGAGGCGGTAGCTGGCAGCCCGTGTGAGTTCGCGGGCTTTGCTGGTTTGTAGCAGGTGGGCGAAGGGGTGACTAAAGTCGCCACAGTCGAATTCACCGGGTTCGGGCAGGTCGCTGCTGTGCAGGGTGCGGCCACTGAGGTCGAGTTCGAGTGCCCAGCAGCGGGTAAGCCCGAAGGTGTTTTCCAGCTGTGTTGTGGCGGTTTTCAGCAAGTCCGGCAATGTTGTCTGGTGTGTCAGTGCGACTGCCAGTTCGATGCCGGTGTGCAGTTCCATCTGCATCCGTCCCATTTTTTCTTTCCCAGTATTGTTAAAACGGAGATTGCCATCCGCGCACCCTGCGGGGCGGCTTTCCATAACACGCTGTGAATACATCCCTGTACGCTCCGCTCCGCCATCCATGGCTCCGCAGGGTTTTGGAAAGCCGCCCCGCAGGCTACGCTAGGTTTCAGTTACTCTCAGACCACAATGCCCGAAAACCTGTTTTCAGAAACGCCCAACGTTACCTTTGTAACCGGTTCTTTTGCGGCCAGTTTCTCCAGCAACGCCAGCGATACCGGTGGAAGCAGCTCACCCTCAATGATCGACTCCAGCATCCTCGCGCCGTTTTCACTTCTTGTTGCACGGCTTCGGATGGCTTCTATCAAGCCGTCTTCCATGACCACATCTGTTTGGTAACGGTTGCGGATTTGCTGCACCAGACGTTCCAGTTTGTCACCGACGATGCGGTTAAGGATGTTTTCACCCAGCGGCAGGTATGGCACGACTTCCATTCGCGCCAGCAGAGCTGGTTTGAAGAAGCCGGCCAGTTCGGGGTACAGGGCCTCTTCGATGTTTTCCGGTTGCTCGGCATGGTTGACGATGGTCTGGTAGCCGAGGTTGGAGGTGAGGAAGAAGACGATGTTTTTGCAGTCGATCAGGCGCCCTTCGCCGTCTGCCAGTTCGCCTTTGTCGAAGGCCTGGTAGAAGAGGTTCAGGACTTCCGGGTGGGCTTTATCTACTTCGTCCAGTAGCACTACTGAGTAGGGTTTCTGGCGGATGGCTTCGGTGAGAATGCCGCCTTCGCCATAGCCGACGTAGCCAGGTGGTGAGCCGATGAGGCGGGAGACGGTGTGTTTTTCCTGGTACTCGGACATGTTGATAGTGGTGAGGAACTGGCGGCCGCCGTAGAGCAGTTCTGCGAGTTGCACAACGGTTTCGGTTTTACCAACACCACTGGGGCCGACCAGAAGGAATGCCCCCATGGGGCGGCCGGGGCGGCGAAGGTCTGCGCGGGCGGTGAGCAGGTGCTGGTGCAGGCAGTCGATGGCGGTGTCCTGGCCTTTGATGTGGGCTCGCAGGTATGCCGGCAAGTGGGTGATTTTTTCCAGTTCGTCGGTGGTCATGCTGTTCACGGGGATACCCGTCCAATCGGCGATGACTTCTGCAATCTGCCGGGCGTCTACCCGGGCGTGCACCAGAGGCTCGTCAGCCTGAAGTTCAGCGAGTTCCTGTTCGAGGGCGGCCGCTTCGTTTTGCAGGCTTGGGTGTTGCTCAAGGCCAATCTGTTCTGGCGAGGTTTTGTCTTGTGCAATGGCTTCCTGAACTCCCGCAGGGTTGAGCAGCTGTTCCCGGATTTCCACCAGGCGAGCAACCATTTCGCTCTGGGTGTTCCAGCTTTTTTCCAGTTCTGCTGCCTGCTCGTTCAGTTCGCCGATGCGTTGTTCCAACTTGGCTTCGCGGGCGGTATCTACGTTCTGGCCAAGGGTGTGCTCGCGTTTCAGCAGTTCCTGCTCCATGGATAACTGGTGCTGTTCGCTGCGCACATGGCTGAGTTTGCGGGGTGGCGTGCTCAGGTTGAGACTGACGCGGGCACATGCTGTGTCCAGTACGTCTATGGCTTTGTCCGGTAGCTGTCGGCCTGCCAGGTAGCGGGCGGACATTTCGGAGGCGGCTTTCAATGCACTGTCGGCGATGAGCACCTGGTGGGCTTTTTCATACACGGTGCGCAGACCACGGAGAATGTGTACGGCCTGTGCGGGGCTGGGCTCATCCAGTGTCACTGGCTGGAAACGGCGACTGAGCGCAGGGTCTTTTTCGAAGTACTTTTTGTACTCACGCCAAGTTGTGGCAGCGATGGTGCGCAGTTCGCCACGAGCCAGTGCGGGCTTGAGCAGGTTGGCGGCGTCGGAGCCGCCTTCGCTGTTGCCAGCGCCGATCAGGGTATGGGCTTCGTCGATAAACAGAATAATGGGTGTAGCTGAGGCTTTCACCGCTTCGATGACGCCTTTCAGGCGCTTTTCGAACTCGCCTTTTACCGAGGCTCCTGCCTGCAGTGCGCCCATATCGAGCGCCCAAAGCTCTACCTTTTGCAGGCGTTCAGGGACTTCGGCGTTAACGATGCGCAGGGCCAGGCCCTCCACAAGGGCGCTTTTGCCCACACCGGCATCCCCTACCACGATGGGGTTGTTCTTGCGCCGGCGGCAAAGGATATCAATCATCTGGTCGATTTCGGCATCGCGACACACCACCGGGTCCAGCTTTCCGGCACGGGCCAGCGCGGTGAAATCGGTTGCGTAGCGCTTGAGCGGGTCCATATCCGCCTCGGCCCGGGGGGCACCTGCTTCGCCCTGTGCCATGTCCGGGCGCTCGACGGAGCCTACGGTCATTGTGTCAAACTGACGGCGCAATTGTTCACGGTTAATATCCCGGAGTTGCTGGCTAACCTGTGGCATTAGGTAGCGATCGGCGTTCATCAACAAGGCCAGGAATACAGCACCAGAGCGCAAATCCCGATGCCCCAGCTCGGTGGTGGCCAGCAGCCAGGCGTCCTGCAACAGGTCGATCAGCAGCGGAGAAAAAGATGGATACGGCTCTGCGGTCTGCAGTTCGCCATTCAGGCTTTCACCGACAATTGGCTGAAATTCCTGATGGTTAATTCCGGCCTGCTCCAGAATCTGGCGCACATCGGAAAACGGGGTTTCCAGTAATTTGAACAACAGGTGAGCCGAGGTGATTTCTGCTCCCTGGCGGCTGATGCAAAGGGCCGCAGAGGCTTCCAGCCCATTGCGGCAAATGTCGTTGAGGCGCCCGATAAGCGCCGGCAGTTCTACCCGAATCACAGTGATATCCTTATTTCGGTAGTTGTTCCAATACGCTGAGCACATCCCTGATGCGTTCTTCCAGCGCTATGTTGTAAAGGCTATAAATTCCCACCATGGCCGCAGCGAACAACCCGGCAATCCCCCATAGGGGCAGACCACTTCGCAGCCGGTTGCGGGCCGGTGTTACGTTGATCTGGGCGTCTGCCAGAGGCTCGAGAGCAGAGCCTTCTCTGAACGATTGAAGCTGCTCGTGAAGCCCTCGCAGAATCTGCTCATACTCATCACGGCCGTTTTCCATTACCTTGTACCGGCCTTCAAAACCCAGACAAAGGCACAGGTATATAAACCCCAGCATGTCCTTGTAGCGCGCGGGCTCCTGTTCCATGCGCGAGAGAATGGCGAACACTTTCTCCCCACCCCAGGTTTCATTGTGAAAGCGCGACAGCAATGAGTGTTGTGACCAGACGCTATGGGCGCCCCAGTCCGTACCCAGCACCGCTTCATCTATGAAGGCGCAAAGCACATAACGGTAAGCCACTACCGTAGGGCGTTCGTACCCCTGCTCGGTCAGCTCGCGATCTATGGCCGCCACCTCGTCCACCACCTGCTGGTAGAGGCTCTCAACTGCCCTGAAATCCGCCAGCCGGCGAATCCGAATGACCAGCCCCAGCAAGGGTGTGGCTGCATCCGTCAGGCGGTTGTCTTCCAACCCTCTGAGCTGGAACTGGTCATTGCCAAAGTCGCTGCCGGAGACGCCGTTTTGCGGCTGCGCTTCAGCAAACAACAGGTCACTGAATGCACTGCCGCCGGAATGCCTGCTGCCATTGGGTAAATCCATTACCTGCGCATCTGTCATGATTTAGCTCCTGATCGCCCAGAACTGCATTTCCAAACCAGGGAAGCTGCCCGCCACGTGGAAGGCAAAACCGCTGGCGTTGTCCAGCATTTGCCAAGCCTGGCTTTGATCGTCCAGTCGGAAGTACACAAACCCTGCGTGATAAGGCAACTGGCGCGGCGCCACCGGCAATGCAGACAAGGGAATACCCGGCAACTGCAGACTGATGAGGTCGCGAATTTTCTCAACGGAGGCCACTTTGCACTGCTGGGTGAACTGCTTGCGCAAATCGTCCAGCGGCATGTCGGCTTTGACCGCCAGAATGAACTCGGCGCCTTGAATCAGTTGGCCATCCTGAACCGGGGCTACCGTCAGGCCGTACTGGCGCTGCTGCAGTTGAATAGCCAGAGCGCGAGGCTCCAGTACCGTACTGAGGGATTGCCGCAACACCTGCATCAGCGGGGTAAAACAGTCTTCCGGCAGGTCGTGATCGTAGGCCGGGTATTCCCGCGGCAGCCGGCCCTCGTCGGTAAAGGTCACCAGCTCGCCGCAAAGCTCCAACAAGGCCTCGAACAAACGCTCCGGGTGCAGCTGGCGCAAACGGGCCAAGTGCATGAACCTCGGGTGTGCGCGGTTGAGCAGCTGCAGCAGCATGAAATCCGCCACGTCAGCAACACCACCCTGCCCTGGCGCGCCAACACGTTCTGCAACATTACGTGCACGTTCGCGCATCAAACCGGCCATTTCGCCGACAAATCGCTGCAATCTCGGCGCCGACCGAACGCTGAGCATGGTCGCCATAAAGTTCGGGTCCATCACCAGGCTGCCATCCGGACGCTTCTCCAGAATCCGGCCAATGGCCAGCGCTGCGTAGGCGCTTCGGTCATCCCGCTCCAACATAAGGCGCGGCGCTACACGGGCCACGTCGATGGTGTGGGCATCGCCATCGATAGAGTGCAGATCCCGTATTTCTGTGCTCTGGGCCCGGAATCGTCCGGCCACCGGCGTATCCGGCCATTCCACTTCCGCCAGGCTGTCGCTACCCAGCGGCAAAGCCAGATACACAACCTGGTTAGCCACCGATGCATCGGCAATTTCCAGGGGCTCTGGCATCACATCGTCCTGAGGCAGATTGAAACGGGTGCCATCGGGAAACAAACCGCTGGCCCGCACCAGGCCGACGCGCCCGAAACTCAGATATTCCGCGTTCAGCTCCAGATCGCTGAAACCATACAGGTAGTCCGAAACCGCAAGAGATCGTTCATTGATCTGATGTTCCAGGTACCGCTGCTGCTGCTGAAAGTGCTGGGGCTTGATAAACAGACCATCTCTCCAGACCACTCGATTTGTAACGGCCATCAGGTTTCTTCCGACCGTTTGAGTTGTACTTCCCTGTCCCGCAGATTCACCAGAAGATGGTAACGACCGCCGACAGGATCCACCCTGACCACCTTTTTCCACTGGGACAGGTTCGGGTATGCGTAGAAAGCAATCACACCGATAAACCGGGTGTCTTTACTGATCTCAAACGGCTCCACAAACTTGAACTGACCGGGCACGAGGGTGTAATCGCTGTGATCGATGTAATTCCGGCCAAGGGAGTCCTTCAGGTTATTCAGCAGTTGATCAAAATCCCCCGCCATCAACAGCGAGCTATCACGCATTTCAATGATCTGAAAGGCGACCGGTGTCGGTGCCAGAGACTCGTTCGGGTTCACACCCGGTTCGGCCATCATGGTCAAATCCACGCGACTGGGGAGATCTTCCGGGTAGCCCACGGGGATATCGGGATCCCAGAGTACCTTCGCGGTTTTCGTGACAGCGTTATAGGGCGTGCTGCATCCCGCAAGCACAAATACCACCGCCGGCAACATTGTAAGCACCCTCCACAGCAAAACACATTTGCAGGTTTTCACAACAGATTCTCCCTTTGTAGTTGGCGCAGATGCTGGTCGTAAGCCTGGTCGAACACTTCCTGAAACAGGCGTTCAAAACCCTGCTGACGACTTGATTTCAATTCCTGGTAATAGTGCTGGTACATATCCCAGGCCCAGCGACCTTCATCCTCATTCTGCTGCAGGCCACGGCGATAGCCATGAAAGCGGCGTAGCAGAGCTTCCGGTGAAAACGCATGGAGAATCGCTTCCAGCGCTTCGCTGATTCCCTCGCGGGTAGCGCGCTGGTGATGATTCAGGCTCTGCAGGCTTTCCTGCACGGCGGCGGGCGCCGACAAGTGCACCGGGCTGCGCTGGCTGGCAAACAGGGTTTGCACGGTGTCCTCGTAATCACCTCCAAGACGCAAAGGATTATCTTCAATGGGCTGCAACCGTGTGCGCAGCGCTTGGTGCCGGCTGTCTTCGCTTTGGTGTAGCGTTAACAACCCTTCTATCGCCGCTTTCAGGGTCTGCCCGGCCTCTTCCAGAAACAACTGCATGCCGTCGCTGTCAGCAAAGTTGAGCCCCGCTTCCATACCCTGCATCAGAGGGGTGGCACTGATATGTTTGCGACTTTGATCGTCTTGGCGGGTGTTCTTTCCACCAAGCCCCTGATCCAGTGCGCCGGTATTGGCTTGTGACATCCTGTCCCTCTCTCCTTTTCTTACCGGAAGCCCCATCGCCACATCGCGATTTTCCCGGTATTCATCCGTTACGTTGGTTTCCGCAGCAAACCAGGCGCGCTCGCTTGCCATCAGCGTGCGCTCTTCCTGATCAGCGCGGGCTGGCTCATCCTGCCAGTGCAACATGGGGTCCGTGCCCAGGGTTTCTGCCACTAACGGCGCCAGCCCTTCCAGCGGTTCGGTTGCCTGCATGTCACTATCACATCCAGCCCCCCGGGCCAGCTCGCCTTCGGCCACATCTACCAGCCTTCTGTCTTCCACGGCCTCCCGGTGTTCCGACTCCTGATCGGCCGGCACGTCTGTCAGCTCTCCTGCTAATAATTCTGCCCGTATGCGATAACGACCAATACTAACCGTGTCGCCCTGGTTCAACCGCGCCCGGCGACCACGCCCCACGGGCTGAGTCGCGCTGTTAATATAGGTTCGGCCGCTGCGATCAATCAGGCAGTAACCACCATCAAACAGCCGGATTTCCGCATGGCCCGGAACGGCGCCGGTGCGGTGCGCCGACAGCTGCCACGTATCACTCTCGGCAGTGCCTATGGAGCCACCCCGGGGGCCAAAGCTGTGCTCAATGCCGGCACCACTGCGCGTGGTGCCGGGGTTGGTGACCGTCAGCTTCAGTCTGGTTACCTGCCGCTCGTCCATGATTGCGTTCCTTTTCATATTAACGGCGTATCTGAATCCGCACGGCTGGCCGGCGCCGGGATTTCTCGGGTGTGACAAAAGAGTTCCAACCCAATCGCACATCCTTGCCCATCTGCATCGGGCGGATATCCTGTGCCCGCATCTGCAGTTCCAGGTCGTAGGCCAACTGCTCTCGAGTGGCGAATTCCACCAGCTTCACCAAGCGTTGGTGATCCTGCCCATTGGGCAGAAAATCCGCAAAACGTTGGCGGCTGAGATTGCGGATCCGCAAAATAAACTTGCCGCTGCGGTCGCGAACCCGGGAGCCAACCAGCGTGTCATCCCCGAGCGTGGCGTTACTTTGCCCAAGGCGTGTTTGCTGATCGTCACCTATGGCCACCTTGCGCAAAACCCACTGTTCAATGCTGACATCGTCCAGATCAAAACAGTGTCCCACAATGCCACTGACCACCTCTGGAGAGCGGCTCCTGCCTGCCATCAACCCGGAATAGGCCAGCATCTTTGACCAGTTAACCGGGGTGGCTTCCCGCAAGCGGCTGTCGCCAAGACCTATAAGGGCGTAGATCAGATTGGAAAATCCATCCGACGCGCCGGGGCGAAAACGCACGTAGTAACGGTATTTGCGCCATGACCGGTGAAATAGAGTGACCAGCCGGTGATTGAAAAAGTCCAGAAAATGCCGGCGCACCCCCAGATCCTGACCGGCTTCCCAGGCCAGATCCTCAAGGTAGTAACCGGGCAGCGGCGACTGTGAACCGTGCAGGCCCAGAAAGCTCACTTCCATCTGATAGGGGCCGTGCTCATGCTCCGGCGACAAGGCTGAAATCACATCACTGCCAGGAAACCCCAGCCCCGCAGACGAGGAAAACCGGATGCGCTCCTGACGCGGCTGATCGTCCCGGCCGCCCTCCAGATCATCACCATGGTGCCGGTGAATCAGATCCACCAGCTGAAAAAAGCTGTAGCGCCGCGCATTGCCCAGAACGGGCTGCAGACCGGCTACATCAGCGGCTGCTGGCCTTGCTGTAACGTCCATGTATACCGTTCCTGGTTGTCTGTATTCACCACTTCCAGTTGGTGAAATGCGTTGATACTGGCATAAAGCGCAAAGAACTGGCTGAGTACGGTGCCGAACAGGTACAAATCGCCTTCCGAGGCAAAAGCCTGTTGATCCAGCTTCATCACCGAACGAATGCCCCGCACCGGCAACCCCCGGACCATCTTGTCCACTGGCCTGGTTTCGATAGCGCTGATACCGGCAAGCCGCTTCTGGGAGACCCGCTCCGCCTGGCGATCCACCAATGCGCGAAAGTCATACACCCGCAATACCGTGCGCAGGGCATCCACATCCAGCATGGAGAGGTAGTTCAGCGATAGATTCGAGATCAGCGTCCACAACAAACTGCCATCGAGTGTTGGTCTCAAAGTGGCGGTGGGGCGAGTGATATTGCTGAACGACGCAAATGCCGGCGTGGATTCCGTCGCCATACACACCTCCCCAACCGCCAGTTGCTGCGGCAATTGCCGGTTGGTACAGGTCAGGGTCAGGGAAATCGCTTCCTGGCGATCCATGCACTCAGACTCATCGCCACGAACGAACGACATATAGTGATCAAAGCCATCACCGCGCACACTATCCCTCGCCCGAACCCGGTAATACAGAGCTGTGCGGCCACGATCCCGTTCAACCTCGTGCTGAAAGCTCTCAAAAGCCGTGTAAATCCGACGTTCGCCCCGCCCAGATCGGCCTTCCAGCCAACCTTCAACCTGTTCAATACTGAACACTTCAAAATGATCCGGCGACCGGCTGGAGGCCAGAATCCGATACTCGGTCTGGCGCCCGTTAAGGTCAACCGGCTCACCCTCATGAGTAAACAGATTCACCGCTGGCGTGCAGTAAAGCTGCATATTCTCAGCCCGAACCCGCGCATCCGACGGCAGAATCCGGCTGAAATGAAAACGCAGACTGATCTCATCCGCCTGAACCGCCGGCAAACGATTCCCCAGGCCGGTGATATCCACAAACCGGAACGCCTCGGGGAAGCTCAGGTATTCCTGCAGAATCCGGTAGCCTGGGTAGGCGTTCTTTGGATAAGGCAAAAGAGCCTCATCACCGGCGAATCCTACTGGCCTCAGAAGCGACGTTGGCAAGTTGTATACCGACTCGCCAACGACCAGCTCCATGCGACTCAGATAGTGGTTCAACCACAGATAGAGCGTTTCAGCCGTGTGATTATCCCCACCCAAATAAAATCGCAGGCTATCAAGATCCAAGGCGCTTAAGGGTTGGTCCGTGTGAAGTGCGAAATCCACTGTCATCGACGACACTTCCCGCGAATGTTCTGCGTGAGCATCGGCGACACTTATAGGAAACACATCTACCGCTCGACAGGTGCGAAACCGGCACTGTGTCTGCCGCGTCGCATCACCTAAAGGGCGACTTTTGATCTCGGTATGCCGCTCAACCCGTTGCCGCTCACTGATCGCGTGCAATTGAGGATCAAACCGCATGATGGTGCAGCTGGGAACCGGGCGTAGGTAGTTCGGCCACAACATATTCAGCAGAGAATGCGTCAGCTCCGGAAACTCATCCTCCACTTTTTCACGAAGTTTCCCGGTCAGAAACGCAAAGCCTTCCAACAAGCGCTCAACGTCCGGGTCGGTACTTTGCTCCGACAAAAACCGAGTCAACTGCGGATGCGCCTCAGCAAACTCACGCCCCTGCAAGCGCAAAAAGCTCAACTCATCCCTGTAAAACCGATTCAACTTCATCTCAACTACACCAATGTTCGACAAGAGGGGGTGGGGATGCTTTTCTGGCGGGAAAAAGATGTCTGAGCGAAGCGAGTTGTTTTTTCCCAGAAGAAAAGCATCCCCACCCCCTCGCTCCACCATGGTCCCAGTCAGTTACATCACTCGGTAGTAACGTTTGTCATCCAGTAATAAATCTATCGTTGTTTTGTCGTCTTTTGCGCCGACGTTCAGGTAGACCGTTACCTGAAAACGCAGTTGCAAGGGATCCTGCCCTTGGGGCAAGGCAACCACATCCACCCGTTTTACTCTGGGTTCATACTTCTCGATGCATTGCCGGATCGCACTTCGGATCTGGATACTCAGATCGTGGGTGCCCAGAGTCGCATCGTTGAAGTCCAGCAACCCCAGTTCCGGCACGCAGGCACTGTTGCCGGGGTGCGCATTCAGCAATCTAACCAGGTGACGTTTGATGGAATCCACCACATGGGCGACTTCGCCCATCCCCTGCCCCGCCGGAGCGGAAGCCTGCTCCAATCGTTCGAACAGGCTGCCTCCCGTGGTTTGCGCGTCACTACTGAACACGGATTAATCCTTGTCCAGACGGCCTACCAGCGACAGCTCAAAGTTGGCCCCCATGTACTTGAAGTGCGGACGCACGGCCAGGGACACCCGATACCAGCCCGGTTCGCCTTCTACATCGGAAACCGTTATATGGGCAGCGCGTAGTGGGCGGCGGCTGCGCACTTCCGCTGGCGGATTTTCCTGATCAGCCACGTACTGGCGAATCCAGGTATTCAGCTCGCGTTCCAGATCCTGGCGCTCTTTCCAGGAGCCGATCTGCTCGCGCTGCAGCACCTTGATGTAGTGAGCCAGGCGGTTGACGATCATCATGTAGGGCAGCTGGGTGCCTAATTTGTAGTTGGTCTCCGCCTCTTTGCCTTCTTTGGTGTTCGGGAACTGCTTGGGCTTCTGCACCGAGTTGGCGGAGAAAAACGCCGCGTTGTCGCTGCCCTTACGCATGGTGAGGGAGATAAAGCCTTCGTCGGCCATTTCGTATTCGCGACGATCCGTAATCAACACTTCGGTCGGAATCTTGGCTTCCAACTGGCCGAAGGATTCGAACAGATGCACCGGCAGATCTTCTACAGAGCCACCGCTTTGCGGGCCGATGATGTTCGGACACCAGCGGTACTTGGCGAAGCTTTCAGTCAACCGGGTGGCAAGCAGGTATGCGGTGTTGCCCCACAGGTAATGCTCGTGGTCGCCGGAAACGTCTTCCTTGTAGTTGAAGCTGCGCACCGGGTTTTCGGTGGGGTCGTAAGGCACTCGCAGCAGGAAGCGTGGCGATGTCAGGCCAAGGTAACGGGCGTCTTCGGATTCCCGCAGTGAACGCCACTTGGCGTATTTGGGGCCTTCAAAAACGGCTTTCAGTTCTTTGATCGCTGGCAGTTCCTGATAGCTGTCCACGCCAAAGAACGACGGCGCAACCGAAGACAGGAAGGGTGCGTGGGCCATGGCACCAACAGACGATACATACTGCAGGAGCTTCATGTCCGGGGTGGACGGTGTGAACGAGTAATTACCAACCACAGCGCCTACGGGCTCGCCGCCAAACTGGCCATATTCCGTCGAGTAGATGTGCTGGTAGAAGCCAGTCTGGGTGACATCGGGAGCAAACTCGAAGTCTTCCAGCAGTTCAGTTTTGGTGGCGTGCAGGATGTCCACTTTGATGTTCTCGCGGAAATCGGTGCGCTCAACCATAAGCTTGAGGCCGCGCCAGGAGGATTCCAGTTCCTGCAGTTTTGGTGCGTGCAGGATTTCATCCATCTGGGCGCTGATTTTGCGGTCCAGTTCGACCACCATCT
Source organism: Marinobacter sp. (assembly GCA_018066865.1). GTDB lineage: Bacteria > Pseudomonadota > Gammaproteobacteria > Pseudomonadales > Oleiphilaceae > Marinobacter. Next base: position 45,933 of record JAGPVT010000145.1, read on the forward strand.
GGTCGACCAGCGCCTTGTTGACAGGTTGACCTTTCTCTTCGCTTCTCAACAGGTTGGCAATGAACGTTGCAACGCCTTTACGGGCGACATCATAGCCCTCATCGGCCGGGGCCATACGGCTGTTCGCCATAACCTGGTCGAGCAGCGAGCCTTCCATTACGGATTCGGAGGCAGCCGATTGCTGCGCAGTAGTATCAGACATACCACATCCCTTTAGTACGTGATTGATATTCAGTGGTGTGCACCGCGTTCAGGCGGCAGCTTGGTTTACTCGCCGTCGATAGCCAGTTCCAGCTCAGACAACAGGGCTTCCCGGGCTTTGTCGTCATCCAGCAATTCCTGCAGCTTGGAACGGAACGAAGGCACATTACCCAGCGGGCCTTTCAAGGCGACAAGCGCTTCCCGCAGTTCGATGAGTTTCTTCATCTCAGGAACCTGACGGGCGATGCTGTCGGGGGAGAAATCATCCAGAGTCTGAAATGCGAGGTTAACCGGCAGTTCGTCGGTCTGCTCTTCCAGCTGGTTGGATACAGTAGTGGATAGCGTGAGGCCCGCCTCCTTCATGACAGAACGAAAGTTGTTCTTGTCGACGGAAATGGCCTTACGTTCTTCGATGGGGGTTTCTTCAGCGTGTCCCTTGAAATCACCAACAACGAACATTTTCAGAGGCAGTTCAGTTTCAGCCTGCTGATCTCCGGTGGCGGGGACATACTTGATATTGATGCGCTCTTTCGGCGCGACAGAACCGTCTTTGGACGACATGGCTTGCTCCCTGTGCAAATCATTTGCGGTTGTTCAATCCCTTGTGCGAACCATCCTGGTACGCGACGTCAAAACTGTACACATATGAATAGGGTTTCTCAAGCAAAAACTGGCCAGCAATCCGTCAACTTGTGAGCCCGGGCAAACTTTTGCCAAATAGCAATTGCTGTGCCCTGTGAGCCACAGCAACCGGAGAATCGGTCAATGACTGCAGGCAGTGCCGTGGCTATACTCTTGCAAACGATTGCGGAATATCACTGCAAGATCACAAAAACCAAGGAGGAAATTGATATGAGCGACCTGAAAACCAGGTTCGACGCGGCAGTGAACGACATCAAGACTGCGGACGGTGATTTCAAGCCATCCAACGAGATGAAGCTGGAATTCTACGCCCTGTACAAGCAGGGCTCCGAAGGCGATGTATCAGGCAAGCGCCCGGGGATGATGGATTTTGTGGGCCGCGCCAAGTACGACGCCTGGGAAAAGTGTAAAGGCATGTCCAAAGACGACGCCATGCAGAAGTACATCGACAAGCTTGAGGCCCTCAAGTAATAAACCGCCCTGCATTCCGCTCCCGGCAACAACCCCGCCGGGGCCGACAAGCCGCCTTCAATCACCGTATCTGACAGAGCGTCTTCAGCAATGGAGCGGAACGGAATGGTTTCCAGCGTTGAGCGTTGCTCCACCTCAAACACCAGACTGTCGCCAGGGCTGGCCTGCGCACTGGCTGACCCTGCTACCATGAACAGGAAAGCCGCTGGGATAAACCGGAGGCGTATCAATTCAGACGATCTGGCAATACGATGCAAGATATTCATGGAGTCCATCCTGATCTGCGATACGCCTTCTCCGAAAGGTGTCAATTTTTGATCAGTCTATCCCCAAGCCAGTCGTATTTCTCAGTTGATTGACCGTTTTGTGACAACTCTCACTAGTGCGAACAATCAAATCCTGAAATTCGCATGCCATGCAACACAGGAGCAGCCTTGAAGACACCGCTTATTACCCGACAGGGCTACGACGACCTGCAAAAAGAGCTCGATGAACTCTGGCGATTCGAGCGCCCGGAGATCACAAGGAAGGTTACCTGGGCTGCCAGCCTAGGTGATCGCAGTGAGAACGCAGACTACCAGTACAACAAGAAGCGGCTCCGGGAAATCGACCGACGGGTGCGGTATCTGAGGCACTGCCTGGAAAACCTGAAGGTGGTTGATCAGCGCCCGGAGCAAGAGGGGAAGGTCTTTTTTGGTGCCTGGGTAGAAATCGAAAACGATGACGGCAAAATCCTGAAGTTCAGGATCGTAGGCTACGACGAGATTTTCAACCGCAACGATTATATTTCCATCGATTCCCCGATGGCCCGCGCCCTGCTGAAAAAGGAAGTGGGCGACGAAGCCGAGGTGAGAACCGAAGCGGGGACAACCACTTGGTATATCAATGCCATTGAATACCAGGCATAAAAAAACCCCGTAAAAACGGGGTAAGGCTAGCGCTGTGCTGGAGGAAGAAACAAGCGGCTATTGATGCTTGCTTCTGTCTACAATGCCTATTCTCCACACTCAGTATTACCGCGCCCTTGCCGATGAATTACCTTTTAGTCAGGGTGAGTCGGGCAGCTCTGGCTGGAAATTAGGTTGCACACTCTAGGGAACGCCGATAGCTTTCAGGTATCAAATCTTATATCCGCTTCCAGCTACGGAGATAGCAGCATGAACACACAGAAGCTCTTGAATATGGCCCTTGAAGGCGTCGACGCTCTGGGCTTTCGCCTCGACCAGATAGGTATTACCGGAAAGGTTAACCGCCACAATATTGCGGCTTTCCTGATGTTAGAGCAGAAGCACCTCGAAGGTGAGTGGGACAGTATTCAAGTCCGCCTCAACCTTCGTCGTTCACAGTTTGAGCGAATGACTCAGCAGATTGAAACCCGCACAGATGCTCTGATCGCGCCGGTAATGGCACAGGTCAACCGGTTCCGCCCGAGCCACTAAAACCTCAGGCTCGACCGGTGTGGGCTGAGGCAGAAATGTCGCTATCGGCCGAACCTGCAGCCTGCTCCGCCTGAGTCGCTCTGATGCGCTTGCGTATGCCGGTAAATGCGGGCATGCGCACGGCTACCGTCAGGCCGGGTGGCACCTCTTCGGGATAGGTATCACTAAGCACAATACGGCTCTGGTGAATCTCTGCAACGGCACTCACCAAGCTCAGGCCCAAGCCGTTGCCTGGCAATGAACGGCTCTTGCCAACGCGGTAGAAACGCTGGAACACCTGATCTTTTTCATCGTCAGGTATGCCAATACCGCTGTCCCTGACTTCAAAAACGGCCTCCTCACCCTCTTTCCGCACCGCCACACCAATCGTGCCGTGCTCGGGCGTGTATTTGATAGCGTTATCAATCAGGTTGCTGATCATCTGGAAGAGCAAATCCCGGTCACCTTCAATGATGACTCCCGCTTCCAGCGACTGCTCAAACATCTGATCTTTGTCTTCAGACAATGCCTCATAGAGCTCACAGGCATCGGATACCAGCTCATCGAGGGCGACCTGCTTCATATCGGAAGAATTGCCTTTGGTTTCCAGGCGCGCGATACGCAACAGAGCATTAAACGTCGCCAGCAGCTGATCCGCCTCTGCAACAGCACGGCCGGCCTGCTCTCGAGCCTCATCGTTATCGACGGACATCAGGGTGTTTTCAAGCTGGTTGCGCAACCGCGTGAGAGGTGTTCGAAGGTCATGGGCGATACTGTCAGACACGTGCCGGATGCCTTCCATCAGGTAAACAATCCGGTCCAGCATCTGGTTCAGGTTTTCCGCGAGCTGGTCAAAATCATCCTCTGTCCCACGAGTCGGAATGCGCAAGGAGAGGTGTCCGTTCATGATTCGCCGGGAGGTATTGTTGATGATTTCGATCCGGCGCGTTGTGCTCCGGCTCATCAGAAAGCCGCCAAGCAGCGCCAGTGCAAGGGTGATTCCCATGCCCCAATTAATAGCGGTTTCAATAACCCTTTTAAGGTTAGTCAGCTCGTCAACATCCCGGCCAACCAATAATCTCAGGCCGCCCTGAACCTCAAAAATACGGGCACGGGCCAAGCGTTCCGATCCTGTCCACCCAACAGCCGAGCTAAGTGTAAAATTGATCCAGCCGCTTTCCGAACGGGAACCTTCCGGCCAAGTCTCTATATTGCCAGCGAGCTTGAGGAAATCTTCGGTAGTCAGCAGGTAGATGGTTTTTGCATTGGGATCGCGGGCGACCCGCTCACGGATGATCGTGATCAGGCCATTAACACCCCGCCCCCGGTATTGTTCCGCCAACCCGGCAATTTCCGCTTCAATGGTCTCGTCGGTCTGAGCGGTCATAAAGCCCGCTGTACGCCAGTAGATGAAGGCCAGCAACAGAAACACCGAGGTGGCAAACACCACCATGTACAGCAGGGCAAGCTGGAAGGACGACGTCCTGAGCTGGCTAAGCAGTTTCACGTAGCATGTACCCTGCACCACGAATGGTTTGCAGTAGGGGCGTCTCGAATTCCTTATCGATCTTTGCCCGGAGACGGCTGATGTGCACGTCGATCACGTTGGTCTGGGGATCAAAATGATAGTCCCAGACCTTCTCCAGCAGCATGGTCCGGGTGACCACTTGGCCGGCATTGCGCATCAGATATTCCAGCAACCGGAACTCCCGGGGCTGAACATCAATATTCTGACCCGAGCGCTTTACCGTCCGGGCAAGCAGATCCATTTCCAGATCGGCCACCCGCAGCACGGTTTCGGTTTCCGCAGACTGACGGTTCCGACGTACCAGCGACTCAATCCTCGCAAGAAGCTCGGTGAAAGAGAAGGGCTTGGTCAGATAATCGTCGCCGCCGCCCCGCAGGCCTTCAACGCGATCGTCGACATCACCCAAGGCACTCAGGATCAGTACCGGTACCTGGTTTCCCGTGGCACGAACCGTCTTGATGATGGTGAGACCATCCATGCCTGGGAGCATGCGGTCGACAATCATGATGTCGTATTCTTCACTGGCGGCCATCATCATGCCGTCTTTGCCGTCAGCAGCGTGATCTACTACGAAGTCTGATTCCTTCAGCCCTTTAACAAGATAATTTGCTACGTCCTGATCGTCTTCGATTACCAGCGCTTTCACCGGATCCCCTCCTGATAGCGGATTACATTAACAACAGAGTACGAATAACTTGGGACACCGGCCAGTTACGATCTTGTAAGAGGGTGTCGCCAACGGCGACGGTCGGTTCTATGCAGGCAGCCAATGCAGGCTTTCTGTCGTAGTCCCCGAGGGCCGGTATTCCGCGCTTACCCAACCGTCATAATCCATTTTATCTATCGCTGAAAAAACATTCGAAAAGTTAATCTCCCCTGTTCCCGGCTCATGCCGACCCGGGTTATCCGCAAACTGAATGTGACCAATCCACGGCAATAGGCACTCCATAGAGCGCACGAGGTCGCCATGCATTATCTGCATATGTCGAGAAAAAGTCTGGGCATATCAACTCGTGAATTAATGGCTTCCACGCACAATGTAATGCCCTCATTCGCCAGCTTTTCCGCCGCCCACCCAATATTGGCCACCAGCGCCTGCCAGGCCGTGTCCTCATCCAGCTCCACTGGTTTCAGCCGCTTTGGCAAAACGCGGCATGGCCAATCAGTCCTTGGGGCCCGGGCCATTGGCACCAAGGCGGGTTCCGTTAATGTGCTCCAACTCCAGCAGCAGACCGCTGTGATCAGCATCACTGTGGCCATTGGCAACCAGAGACAGGTATCCATTATGCACCTGCTGTGACAGTGGCAGCGTCAACCCCTCTGCCCGGGCCTCATCCAGAATCATACGCAGATCCTTCAGCTGGATACGGGCGGGCGCACCGGGGGCAAAGTCCCGGTCAATCATTCGCTGACCGTGCAGTTCCAGAATCCGGCTGCCGGCAAAGCCACCCATCAGCGCCTCGCGCACTGCAGCCGGATCAGCTCCGCCCTTAGCGGCCAGCAACAGGGCCTCAGACACTGCCCCAATGGTAATCCCCACGATTGCCTGATTCGCCAGCTTGGCAAGCTGCCCGGCCCCCACAGGGCCAATCCACGTGCACTTGCCGAGCACCTCAAACACCGGCCGAGCCCGGAGAAGATCTTCTTCCGAGCCACCAGCCATAATACTCAAGCGTGCTTCCTGCGCACCCAGGGTGCCACCAGAAACCGGTGCATCCATATAACCTACGCCTTTTTCAACCGCAAGAGCAGCGTGACGTCGAGCTACCGACGGCTGAATGGAGCTCATATCAATCACCAGAGCGCCCGGTTTCACAGCTTCCATCGCCCCGTTCGCAACCAGCACCTGTTCAACCACATCGCTGTTTTCAAGCATGGTGATCACAACATCTGCGCTTCGCACGGCGTTTGCAGGGGTGTCGGCAACCGTTGCTTCACTGGCAAACGGCTCGCACTTGCTGGCCGTGCGGTTCCACAAGGTCATGGGAAAGCCTGCATCCAGCAGATTGCGGGCCATGGGAGCACCCATCAGGCCAATACCAAGAAATGCGATATGGGGAAATTCTTTTGTCATTTTTGTGGGCCTCTACTGAGCAGCGGGAAGAAGTATAAGACACCGACGGCACAAACAAAAACGCCACCAACCTGAACGGTGGTGGCGTTTTCAGAACACTTACGCGTGAACTACCAGATCAGGCAGCTTCAACCATCTGCAACCGGATCTTCTTCATCGCATTCTTCTCAAGCTGGCGAATACGCTCAGCAGAGATGCCGTACTTGTCGGCCAGCTGATGAAGCGTTGCCTTGCTCTCGGATAACCAGCGCTCACGCAGGATATCCTGACTGCGCTCATCAAGCATTTCCAGTGCCTCCATCAAGCGCCCGTTAGAGTCCTCGGTCCAGTCTGAATTTTCGAGCTGAACAGCCGGATCGCTGCGACGGTCTTCGAGATAATACGCCGGCGCCTTATAAGCGCTGTCGTCGTCATCGTCCATGGGACCGTCAAAGGCGGTGTCATGGGAAGACAAACGGCCTTCCATTTCCCGCACGACTCTTGGCTCGACTCCCAGATCCTCAGCTACAGCGTGTAACTCGTCGTGGCTCAACCAGGCCAACTTTTTCTTCTGGCTGCGCAGATTGAAAAACAGTTTGCGCTGGGACTTGGTGGTGGCCACTTTCACAATGCGCCAGTTGCGCAGAATAAACTCGTGAATTTCTGCCTTGATCCAGTGCACAGCAAAGGAAACCAGCCGGACACCGTACTCCGGGTTGAAACGCTTGACGGCCTTCATCAGGCCAACGTTGCCTTCCTGGATCAGGTCTGCCTGCGCCAAACCATAGCCGGAATAACTACGGGCAATGTGAATAACAAAACGCAGGTGAGACAACACCATCTGACGGGCCGCATCTACGTCTTCATCGTAATGAAGGCGCTCAGCCAGTTCCCGTTCTTCATCCACGGTGAGTACCGGGATGCGGCTCGCGGCCTGAATGTATGCCTCGAGATTGGCGCCCGGAACCAGTCTTTCAATGAGCTGTAAGCTCGTACCCATGCTTTAACCTCCGAACCTGACGACCGCATAATATATACGAATAAAGCTTAGACCGCCACGAACCTTAAAAGTTCCCGAATTTTCCAATATTACGTTTTAAATCAACAAAATGGAAAATTCTCCCTGAATTTTCTGCATACAAACCTAACCCGTAATACACCTCGGTGACAATACGGTCTTCCCGAAATCCGGATCATCAGCCACCGGCAATTTCGCCCGGCTCAATATCACTCAGATGGCGCTTTACCGCAACCCAGGCGCCGAGCCAGCCTAGCAGCATCGCCGCTATAATCAATGCAAGTGCGCCGTCAATACTCAAGCCATTGAGTGAGAAGTTACTGCGATACAGCCCGGCAAGGCGCTCAACAGGACCGTTCAGCCACCACAACGAAAGTTGTAGCAATACCCAGGCAACAATGCCACCGCCCAGCCCAAACCAGGCGCCGGTGTACAAAAACGGCCGACGCACAAAGCCATCGGTCCCACCAACCAGCTTGGCCACCAGAATCTCATCACGACGACTTTCAATCGACAGTCTTACGGTATTGCCGATTACCAGCACCACGGCCACGGCCAGCAATATTGCCAATGCCCATACGGCCCGTGCAAGCAAGTCTGTCATGGCGTTGAGGCGCTGCAGCCAGCCGAGATCCACCTGAACCCGCTCTACGCGATCCATACTTTCAATGAAGGTTACCAACGCTGCAACACCGTTTGCAGATCGGGCATTCTCCTCAGGCGTGATCAGCAGCGTATGGGGCAAGGGGTTTTCTTCCAGATAATCCAGCGCGTCATCAAGACCCGACGATGCCCGGAACTCTGCCAGCGCCCGATCCCGGTCTACCAGCTCCAGCTCTGCCACGCGGCCGTCTGACGCGATTTCGCTGGCCAGCTTTCGGGTCTGTTCAAGACTGGCATCGAGATCCATATACGCGGTCACACGAGCACTGCTCTCCCATCCGGCACTCACGCCCTGAAGACTGGTCAACAACAGCAAGAGCGCGACCGGCAAAGCCAGTGCAACACCCATAACGGCCCAGGTCATCAGGCTTGCCACCGGCGTTCGCCAAAGACGACCCGCGCTGTCGCGGGCCACTTTCCGGTGATGCATGAAATAAGACTCTGCCTGTTCTCGCCACGGCGAGCGGGATACTTTGGCACCCCGAGCAGGATCAGGCTTGCGGGATCTGGATGAGGAATCAGCGGCCACTTGGGCCTCCCTGCAACGGCGTACCGCCTGCAATCAGGTTGCCATGATCCAGGGTCAGCGTGCGCCGGCCCATTTCATTGATCAACGCAAGGTCGTGGCTGGCAATCAACACGGTCACACCTACCTGACTGAACTGGGCAAACAGGTTCATGATATCCGCGGACAACTTCGGGTCGAGGTTACCCGTAGGCTCATCCGCCAGCAGTAAGGGTGGTTTGTTCACCACCGCGCGGGCAATACCCACGCGCTGCTGCTCACCACCGGAGAGCTGCAGAGGGTTCATTTTTTCCTTGCTGAGCAGGCCGACCTTGTCCAGCGCCGCCCGGACCCGTCGGCCCATGTCTCGGGGAGAGGCCCCCATCACCTCCAGCGGCATGGCAACGTTATCGAACACGGTACGGTCAAAAAGCAACTGATGGTTCTGGAACACCACACCGATGTGCCTGCGAATATAGGGAATCTGTCGCCTCGGCAGGCGGTTGAGCATTTGACCACCCACGACCACTTCGCCCGCGCTGGGTCGCTCCATAACCATAAGGAGTTTCAGCAGGGTACTTTTGCCTGCTCCGGAGTGCCCGGTCAGAAACGCCAGTTCACCGCGATCGAGGTGAAAGTTCACCTGACGCAGTGCGGTATGGTCACTGTCATACCGCTTGGTAACCTGACGAAATTCGATCATGGCGGGCTACTGCTCCAAAAAAACCGGATTATTCAGCAAACAAGGCATCCACAAACGTTTCGGCATCAAAGCTGCGCAGGTCATCAACCTGCTCGCCAACGCCGATAAAACGAATGGGAAGCTGCAGCTGGCGAGCAATGGCGAACACGATACCGCCTTTGGCGGTGCCGTCCAGTTTCGTTAAGGTAATACCGCTTACCCCAACGACCTTCTGGAATACCTGGGCCTGGCTCAGGGCGTTTTGCCCGGTGCCGGCATCCAGCACCAGCATCACTTCATGGGGCGCAGAGTCATCCAGCTTTTTCATCACCCGGACGACCTTTTCCAGCTCACCCATCAGGTTGTCTTTGTTTTGCAGTCGGCCTGCAGTATCGGCAATCACCACGTCTACGCCACGGGACTTGCCAGACTGGATCGCATCGAAGATCACCGACGCGCTGTCAGCGCCTGTGTGCTGGGCCACAACCGGAACATTATTTCGCTCTCCCCATACCTGCAATTGCTCCACGGCAGCCGCACGGAAGGTGTCACCAGCGGCCAGCATGACCGACTTACCTTCACCCTGGAACTTCTTGGTGAGCTTGCCGATGGTGGTGGTCTTGCCAACGCCATTTACACCGACCATGAGGATTACATAGGGTTTTTTCGTTGAATCAATCGTCAGCGGCTTGGTGACATCCTTGAGCAAGCCATACAGTTGGTCACGCAAGGCTTTGCGCAACGCTTCGCCATCCTTGAGCTGATTGCGCTGGAGCTTGTCGGTAAGCGACTCAATAATTTCCGAGGTTGCGGTGACGCCCACATCTGCCATCAACAGTGTGGTTTCGATTTCTTCCAGTAGGTCTTCGTCAATTTTCTTGCCGGCGGAGAAAAGGTCCGTCAAACCGCCGGTGAGGCTTGCCCGGGTTTTACCCAAGCCCTGCTTGATACGCTCAAAAACACTGACCGAAGGCGCAGGTTCGGGAACCTTTGCTGGCTCTGGCACAACAGCCGGCTCAGCGGCTGCCGGTATTTCCCCGGCTTCCTCAGGTACAGGCCTGGGAGCTTCTGTGGCTGTCTTCTCAACCGGTGTCTCGGGCGCAGGGCCTTTCATAGCCTCCGGTTTGCGCTGCGGAACAGGTTTGGGTCGCGGCACGCGGCGGCGGTTGCTGGCGATATCCAGCACAAACACGAACACAAGAAGGGCCAGAAGGCCGACGGAAATCCACTCTGCCATCATAAAGTCATACCATCAGTCTGATTGGGCGGGACAAATAAAGCGCACATTCTAGCAGAGTGTCTTCAGGAAGTGAGGATCGCGTGGATTATCACGGGAGGCGGGATTTCCGTTAACATACGCAACCTGCAGTGACCGCGACCCACTTCCAGAGCTACCGACATGACGCGCAGAAGACCAACAGGCTCTCGCCTGTCACACAAGCCTTCCAAGGGGGCAACCCAAGGCCCCGGCCACAATAAGAATTCTGCAGGGGAGTTGCGCATTATCGGTGGTGACTGGCGTAGCCGGAAGCTCCGTTTTCCTGACGCGGGTGGCGTTCGTCCAACGCCGGCACGCACACGAGAGACTCTCTTTAACTGGCTTTCATTTCATATTGCGGGGAGCAACTGTCTGGACCTGTTTGCCGGCTCCGGCGCGCTGGGTCTGGAGGCACTTTCCAGGGGCGCCGCCCATGCCACCCTGGTTGATAGCAGTGCGGCACTGGCAACTGCGCTGCGAGATAACCTGCGGCTGCTCGATTCAGAGTCCGGTGCGGTGGTTTGCACCAGTGTCGACACCTATCTCGGCCAGCAAGCGCAGCAACCGTTCGACATTGTCTTCATGGACCCGCCGTTCAGGAAGGGCTGGCTGACCACCCTGCTTCCACTGATTGACGTTCATGGCTGGGTAAAACCCGGTAGCTGGGTCTATGTGGAACATGAGAGTGACCTCCCGGCGCCGACGGCACCCGCCAACTGGCAGTTGTACCGTCAGAAAACATCTGGCCAGGTCACTTACTGTTTATTCCGGGTGGTTCAAGCCGCCGGGCGCAGTGAGTAAGCCCGCAAATGAGCTGCAAAATCTTCCAGATACCGGATTCCGCTGGCCTCTGCTTCTTTGCACCATTCCATTAGCGCTTGCAGCTTTTCGTGAGGCTTGAGCCCACGCTGGCGCCAGAGCGCCTGTAATTCATGACTCTTCTCGTAAATCTGGCGCAAAACGGCGTTGCTCTCCAGAACCGACTCCAGCGTCTCTTTTTCCCGGGGTTTTATCAGCGTTACTTCCCGTGACAGAAGTTGCTTGAGCTTACGGTACCGTGGGCGGATCTCATCGTCCATCAGGCTTTTTTGCTGACGCAAAGCCGGCTCCGTCACACGCTTGCGATACTGACGCATAATATCAAAACGGTTGTTGGCAATGGCCTGCACGGTTTCTACATCCATATCCTGCTTGCCCGGCACATAATGGGCAATCGGGCGATACCCTTTGGGTTTGGCAAGACCGAACAACTGAAACAGGCGGATGTAGCCCCACCCCATATCCACTTCGTACCAACGACGCGAAAGCTTGGATGAGTTCGGGTAGGTGTGGTGGTTGTTGTGCAGTTCTTCACCACCAATCAGAATCCCGACAGGAGAAATATTGCGGGCGTTGTCCGCGCACTCAAAATTACGGTAGCCCATCCAGTGACCAATACCGTTTACAACACCGGCAGCCCAGAAGGGAATCCAGGCCATTTGCACCGCCCAGATCCAGATCCCGTGCACCCCGAAGAGCGCCAGATCAATCACTGCCATCAACATAATGCCCAGCATTCTGTAGCGGCTGTACAGGTTGCGCTCAACCCAGTCTTCCGGGGTGCGCTGGCCGTAACGCTCAAGCGTTTCCGTCGTGGCCGCCGAGGCGTAGAGTTCTGCGCCTTCAAACAGCACTTTCTTTATTCCTAGCACCACCGGGCTGTGAGGATCTTCTGCCGTCTCGCATTTGGCGTGATGCTTGCGGTGGATCGAGGTCCATTCTTTGGTATTCTGCGCTGTGGTCAACCACAGCCAAAAGCGGAAAAAGTGCTTCAGTACAGGATGCAGATCCAGTGAGTTATGAGCCGAATGACGGTGCAGATAAAGCGTGACACTGATAATAGTGATGTGGGTCATACCCAGTACAACCAGAATCAGCTGCATCACCGAAAGGTCAAGAAGACCGTTAAACCACATAGTTAATCCTCAAATCAAAATTCATGGCGACCGCAGAGGTGCCAGCACGTCTACTTTAGCGTACAGGTGTTAGCCAGAACAACAGGCTTTAGGCGCAAATTTGTTACGCTTGAGATCTGTTGAATAACAAGCTTCCAATTAAATGACCGGAGACCGGCTGAGTGCCTGAATTACCCGAAGTTGAAACAACACGTCGCGGCATTGCGCCCCACTGCGAAGGGCAAACCATCGACCGGATCAAAGTGCGCAATGGCAGCCTGCGCTGGCCTGTGCCCAGTGATCTTGCAGCACGGATGGAAGGCCAGGTTATCCGCACCGTGGAACGTCGTGCAAAATATCTGTTCCTTAACCTGGATCATGGTACCGCCATCATTCACCTGGGCATGTCCGGTAGCCTTCGCATAATCATCGACGACACACCGGCACTGACACACGACCACATAGATCTTGTGCTACGCTCCGGCGCTATTCTGCGCTTTAACGATCCGCGCCGGTTTGGCTGCTGGCTATGGTCTGACTCTGCAACGACACACCCCCTGATTGCCAACCTCGGGCCAGAGCCATTGTCGCCAGAATTCAGCGGCCGGATGCTGTTCCGGTTATCCCGAAGCAAAAATACGCCGGTAAAATCCTTCATCATGGACAGCCACGTGGTTGTCGGCGTAGGGAACATCTACGCCAATGAAGCCCTGTTCAAAGCCGGCATTCATCCCCGGCGCAAGGCCGGCCGCATAAGCCTGGATCGCTACCATCGCCTTGCAGAGGCTATCCGGGAAACCCTGAGCGCTGCGATTCTGATGGGCGGCACTACCCTGAGAGACTTCGTCAACAGCGACGGCAAGCCGGGCTATTTTGCGCAGTCTCTTCTGGTGTATGGGCGAACCGGGAGTCCGTGCCCGGAGTGCGAAGCGCCGTTGAAAGAAATCCGCATGAGCGGCCGATCCACGGTTTACTGCACCCGCTGCCAACGTTAGCCGAAGTAATGCTCTGCCTGAACTGCCCGGAATTGCACCATTCGCAACTAAAATTCGTTTGAAAATACACAAATATGATTCATAGTTAACAGAGGATTAATGCCCGATAGTTACAATAAGGTTCGATCTGCCCGATACGAATCCGATACTGGCGCATAACAACCCAGTATCAACGGGACCCAAAAAGTTCAGGAGACAGACTAATGACCCGCAAGATTTCACGCACCCTGATGGCCACTTTGGCGGCCTGCCTGCTGGCTTTTTCATCCGTAGGCCACGCACGCGCCATTGACGAAAGCCCGTCTGCACTGGCTATGACAGGTGATGCCATATTTGTCCGTCCTGTGCTCCTGGCCACTACTATCGTGGGGAGCGTTGTCTACCTGGTGTCCCTGCCGTTCTCGCTGCTCGGCGGCAACGCTGGAGAAGCAGGAGAAGTTCTGGTCGTAGGCCCTGCGAAAGCAACCTTTGTACGCTGCCTGGGCTGCACCAACTCAGGTCGAAAAACAGCCACGGTCGAGCAGGCCGGCAACTGATTCTGGCCTGCAATCCCGTCTTTGCATGACATCAGTATCATCCCGGCTTGCCTCAGGCCGGGATCTGCGGCAGCCTGACGAAAATTCTTCAGGCTGTTTTTGTTTATGATTAACTGGGCTTCCCTGGAAACCGTGTTCCTGGATATGGATGGGACACTGCTTGACCTGCACTTCGACAACCACTTCTGGCTTGAGCACCTGCCGCGGCGCTATGCCGAGCAATACGACCTGCACCCGGATGAAGCCAGAGATCAGCTGCTCAGCATGATCATGGCCGAAAGAGGCACCCTGAACTGGTATTGCACCGATTACTGGAGTGACCGGCTCGCCATGGACATCACCAGCCTGAAATCCGAGGTCGGCGACCGCATCGGCTATCGCCCTCATGTGGCAAGCTTTCTTCGGGCGCTCAAGAGTACCGGGCTGCAATCCGTCATCGTAACCAACTGCCACCCGGACCCTCTGGAACTTAAACTGCAGCGCACAGGCCTGGACAGTTTCGTAGATGGCATCGTCTCCAGCCACCAACTGGGAAAGCCCAAGGAAGACACAGCGTTTTGGCAGGATCTGCAGCAACTGGCGCCCTACCGGGCCGCTGCCACACTGATGGTGGACGACAGCTTTCCCGTGCTGGAAAGCGCACGATCCGCCGGAATTGCCCAGTGTCTGGGTATTCTGGCGCCTGATAGCAAGCAGGTTGCACGGGAAACTCACCCGGAAATACCCTGCGTACATCACTTTGATGAAATTCTGACGGCCATTCACCAGCAACGGCCCCTGCCATCTATCGGCTGAGAGCGCTATAATCCGGGCATACGCCCATCAGGTGAGGAGACATGGCGGCATCCACTTCGGACGATCAACGGGTAAGGCTCGACAAATGGCTCTGGGCTGCGCGCTTCTACAAGACACGCGCCCTGGCCAAAGAAGCGGTAGAAGGCGGCAAGGTTCACTATAACAGCCAGCGCTGCAAACCCGGCCGACTGGTGGAGCCCGGCGCTACGCTCACCTTGCGCCTCGGTATGCTGGAAAAGATCGTAGTCGTAGACGATGTAAGCGAGCGTCGGCGCGGTGCGCCCGAGGCTCAAAAGCTTTACCACGAAACCGAAGACAGCGTGAAAAAACGGGAGGATCTCTCGTGGCAGCGCAAGACCATGCAAGCCGCTCAACTGCCACCAGCCCGGCGACCTTCCAAGAAAGACCGCCGCAATATTCAACGATTCCGTGATCAGAATGGCATCTGAGCCAGGCCGCTCTACCACTTGTTCCTGCCATCCAACGTTTCACGTACCGATTCAGTCACTCAGCTTCAGGAGAACCACCATGGCATCCCGCGACCAGTTTCAGCGTTTTATATTTGAGCACAGCCAGGTACGCGGAGCCTGGGTGAAGCTTGACGAAAGCTACCGGGAAATTACCAGCCAGGCACCCTACCCCGAATCCATTCGCGGCCTGCTTGGCGAAGCGCTTGTAGCCAGCATCGTGATGAGCAGCAGCCTGAAGTTTGAAGGCACCTTGTCCATCCAGGCTCAGGGCGAGGGCCCATTGCGAACGCTGATGGCGGAATGCAGCCATGACCGGAAAATCCGCGGCCTGGCGCGATTTGATGAGCACGCCGTAAGCGAAGAAAACTTCCATGACCTGTTGGGCGACGGGCGCATGGCTATTACCATTACGCCACAGCAAGGCAGCCGCTATCAGGGCGTTGTTCCCCGGGAACGTGACAGCCTCGCGGGGTGTATTGAGGAGTACTTCGAACGCTCAGAGCAGATTCCGACCAGTCTGTTCCTGTTTTCCAGTGAACAGGGGGCTGCGGGACTGATGCTTCAGCGCCTGCCCGGAGCCACAGAAAAGGACGACGAACTCTGGGAGCGGGTCAACCATCTTGCCCGAACGGTGAAAGCGGACGAACTTTTGGAGCTGGACAGCGAAACCTTGCTGAACCGGCTGTTCCATGAAGAAACGGTACGCCTTTTTGACGCCGAAGCCGTCGCTTTTCACTGCAGCTGCTCCGAGGAGAGAACACTTAGTGCGCTTGAGGCCATTGGCAAAGAAGAATGCTACAGCATATTGGAAGAACAGGGCGCCATAGACATGGACTGCCAGTTCTGCCATGCGCACTATCGCTTCGACAGGAATGATATTGATCATCTTTTCACTGGCCATACGCTACACTAGAAAGGGTTTCGAATTCGCCCGAAAGCCAGCAATCATGCGGCTTTCGGAGTAGTCGTTTTTTACCGGCGCCTCTGGCATAATAGCGCGCCTGAACTGATCCGATTGTTCAGTTTTCCGCCAATTTCCGGGGGGCGGCCTGGGCAATCACCAAGACATCCCGAGGGCGAGGTCGAAGTGAGCAACACTTATAATGATCTGAGTACAGCACAGCTGGTTGAGCAGGCTCTGGCACGTAGCGAAGGCGAGCTGGCTTCCAATGGCTCACTGGTCGTGAAAACCGGTCATCGCACAGGCCGATCCCCCATGGATCGCTACATTGTCGAAGAGCCGAGCACGTCTGACGACATCCAATGGGGGCCGATTAATCGCCCGTTTGAGGCCGATAAATTCGATGCCCTGTGGGATCGTGTAGAAGCCTACATTGCTGAAAAAGACAGCTTTGTTTCCCTGGTTCACGTCGGTTCCGACCCCGAGCACTACCTGCCGGTGAAAATGACCACCGAGACCGCCTGGCAAAACCTGTTTGGCCGCAACCTGTTCATTCGCCCGGAAAACTACAACCAGGCCGACAAACAGGAATGGCAGATTCTGAACGCTGCCAATTTCGAATGTGTACCAGAGCGCGACGGTACCAACAGCAATGGTTGTGTGATCATTAACTTTGCACGTCGCAAAGTGCTTCTGGCCGGCATGCATTACGCCGGTGAGATGAAAAAAGCCATGTTCTCCGTGCAGAACTTCCTGCTACCGGAAAAAGATGTACTTCCGATGCACTGCTCAGCCAACGTAGGCGAAGATGGCGAGACCTGTCTGTTCTTTGGTCTCTCCGGCACCGGCAAAACCACACTCTCCGCTGATCCGCACCGCTTCCTTATTGGTGATGACGAGCATGGTTGGGGCCCAGGCACCGTCTTCAACATCGAAGGTGGCTGTTACGCCAAGTGCATCGACCTGAGCAAAAAGAACGAACCGATTATCTGGGACGCTATCCGCTTCGGCGCTATTGTTGAAAACGTCACCATTGATCCGGAGACCCGCGAGCCGGATTACAACGACGTTTCCCTGACCGAAAACTCCCGTTGTGCCTATCCGCTTGAGCACGTGGAAAAGCGCGTACTTGAAAATCGTGCCGGCGAGCCGTCTCACATCGTGTTCCTGACTTGCGACATGACCGGCGTACTGCCGCCTGTGTCGATTCTGAGCCGTGAAGGCGCGGCTTATCATTTTCTGAGCGGCTATACCGCGCTGGTCGGATCCACGGAAATGGGTTCTTCGTCCAAGCTCAAGTCCACGTTCTCTACCTGCTTTGGTGCCCCCTTCTTCCCACGTCCTGCGGGCGTTTACGCTGAACTGCTTATGAAGCGTATCGACGAGTACGGCAGCAAGGTCTTCCTGGTCAACACCGGTTGGACCGGCGGTCCGCACGGCGAAGGCACTCGTTTCAGCATCCCGACGACCCGCGCGATCATCGGCGCGATCCAGAACGGCGATCTGGACGATGTGGAAACCGAGCACCTGCCTGCCCTGAACGTAGATGTTCCCAAGCACATACCTGGTGTAGACACCGGGCTGCTGAGCCCACGTAACACCTGGGGCAGCGCTGACCACTATGATGAAAAAGCCAAAGAGCTGATCAGTCAGTTCGTCGAGAACTTCAAGAAATTTGATGTATCCGACGCAATAGTAGAGGCAGGCCCGAAACTCTGAGTCTGCCCGCTACAGCAAAGCGCCCTGCGAAAGCACGGCGCTTTTTTTGTCCCCGAATCAACGCCCTCCTCATTTCACCGGGACCAGGGCCCACCGAACCTTATTATCTGATTGATCGCCCGTTGTTGGTTTTACGGCTATGCTTGTTCAGAAACAGCCCGCACGTTGCTCCCAGCAGCGTATTCCCGGAAGCAAGCTTGGTGGAGGTAGAACTTGGCTGACAATAGAACTGTAACCGTCCTGTACGATGAGAGAGTACTTGCCCATTTTCCGGATACCAACTCCGAGTTCCTGCCGGGCAGGCTGGATAAGCGAGTTCGTGCAATTCTGTCGGGATTGAATGTGCAGTGGAAATATCCCGAGCACCCCGGTCGGCTGATCGCCATCATGGACCTGCTGGCCAAGGAGCCCATTCCCGGCGTCCAGATTGCCGGCGGGCAGAAAGCAACCCGGGACCAGCTGGCACGGGTTCATACAACCGGTTTTCTGGATCAGATTTTTGAACTGCGCAATCAAAGCGCCTGGCTGGACGTGGACACCACGGCCGTCTCACCGGGCAGCGTTGAAGCGGCGGAAGTAGCGGCGGGCACTGCCATCGCAGCGGTTGAAACGGTCATGAAAGGCGAAAGCCGCAGCGCGTTTGCGCTTGTCCGCCCGCCGGGGCATCACGCCGAGCCCACCCGTGCGCGGGGCTTTTGCCTTTTCAACAATGTTGCTGTGGCCGCAGCCCACGCCCAGGCGGAGCTCGGATGCCAGCGGGTGCTGATTATTGATTGGGACGCCCATCACGGCAACGGTACGCAGGATATTTTCTGGGCCGACCCGGACGTGCTGTTTTTCGATCTGCACCGGGCCTCACCCTTCTACCCCGGTAGTGGGTTGCTCACGGATACCGGTGCAGGACTGGGTGAAGGTACCATCGTCAACGTTCCCATGGCTGGCGGTGCGGGCGACGCAGCGTACCTGAAAGCGCTGAGGGAAATCCTGGTGCCTGCTGCAGACCATTTCAAACCCGACTTGATCCTGGTCTCCGCAGGCTTCGACGCGCACTCTTTTGATCTCGCCCTCAACGTCACATATGAAGGCTTTGCCTCAATGACCGGCGTTGTGCAGCAGATTGCGGATAAACACTGCAACGGCCGTCTGGCCATGATTCTTGAAGGTGGCTACAACACCGAATCCCTGTCCAAAAGCGTGCATTCAGTTCTGCGGGTATTGGCCGGCGCTGAGCCGCCAGAACCCAGAGTCTCCGGTATCGAGGAAGTCGATACCGCCATCGACTTTCACAAAGGCGCTTTCGAGCCGGATTGAGCCCTCTCAGGCGTAGAACAGCAAGGGCACAAACGCGACCAGACAGAACCGTACCAAGGGCCAGAGCGACAACAAAGCCTCTGAACCGGTAGGCCGAACGCATAGGTCCTTTCCCGGGAGAATGAGGGCGGGCGTTACCCCGTACGGAAGACTCTGGACATGGCATTCCGGAATACATCATGGTTTCTGCACCTTCCGAACGTTTTGTATTATTGTTCTGATCGCGTCGTCATCGCGCCTGGTTTTGCCGGCCTCTGTTACAGACTGTAACCAGAGCGGCATTATGGCCTACAGCGCCCGTGGTTTTTGAGACAGGCGCCGCAAATGACGCCTGTGCACACAGTTTTAACCGCACCGGGATTTGCACAAAACGCAGCAAGCCACTATAGATTCAGGCAGCCGCACGCCGGCCTGGCTGCGGCCCCCATGGACAAAAACAAAAAAGGAATACCCAATGCGCAAACCTGAACTCGCGGCCGCTATCGCCGAACGCACAGGCCTTACCCGCGAAAAAGCCAGTGAGGTGATCACCGCCTTTACCGATCAGATCTCAGCCGCCGCTGCGCGCGGTGAAGACACGACCCTGATCGGCTTCGGCACCTTCAATATCCGCGCCCGCGAAGCACGGGATGGCAGAAACCCTCAAACCGGAGCGTCTATCCGCATTCCCGCCAGCAAGACCGTGGGCTTCAAAGCAGGCAAGGCATTTAAAGACGCCTTCCGCTGAGCAAAAACCCGCCCACTCTCACGGGTGGGCCTTTTACACCAGCAACGCCGCGTATCAGTTGCCAGCCACAGAAGCGCATTCGGAACAGGTTGCGTCCACACGACAGCGAATAGCTTTCATAAGTTTGATCGCCCGCTCGTCGTAAACCCCGTCGTCGAGCAGTGACAAGCGCACTTTACGTAGCATCTTGTCGTACTCGGCCGTGTCTTCCTGCGGCAAGTTCATCCGCATGGATTCCGGTATCCCGGCTTTTGGGCGATAATTTCGTAGGCTTCGTCGAGGCGCTTGATGGATTCATCACGCACCATCTGGCCCGCAGATTCCGGGAAACGATCGCTGTGAATAATGACCTGGAAATTCATATACCGCAGCGCTTATGATTGCGCCGGCCGTATCACGTTTCGTTGTGCCAACGGTATGCCGGCAGGCACAAGAATACGTTGGCACAGGCGCCCTGTTTCAAGAGTTTTTAGGCGACATGCGGGATTATGTGATGGTGTCGACAGAGGTTGGACAACCCCTGCCGCATTTTCGACAGGATTTACGGCTTTAGGCGCTGGTCCAGGCTTCCTGCCCTTCCACCAGCGTTAATCGAACAACACCGGGTAAGGGTTGGCCCAGCACCGGCGCATGTTTACCCGCCGAGATCAGGGACTGGCCACCAGGCGCCCAGTGCGCACCAGGATCGAACACGCACAGATCAGCGATGTCATCATGACCAATCGAGGCCGTCCGGCCAATCACCGATGCCGGGCCCGAGGTAAGCCCCCGCACCAACTCTGCAAGTGTTAGTTCCCCGCGCCGTACCAGCCCGAGACCCAGTGAAAGCACGCTCTCTACACTGGAAAGGCCGGGCTCAGTCGCTGGCAATGGCGCCTGTTTGGCAGCGCTGTCGTGAGGCAGGTGCTGGCTCACGATCGCATCGATCACCCCCTCGCGAACGCCGGCAACCAGAGCCTTGCGATCCGCTTCCGAGCGCAGCGGCGGACGCAAGTGAAAGCGGCTGTCAAAACCCGCCAACGCGTCTTCTGTGAAGACGAGCTGGTGCATAGCCACGTCGGCTGTCACAGCAATTCCGCGGCGGCGCGCCTCGGCAATCATTTCAACACTGCGACCGCAGGAAAGCTGGCTCAGATGCAGCCGCACGCCGGTTTCTTCCGCCAACAGAAGCATTTCCATGACCGATGCGGTTTCAGCCACTTCCGGAATACCCAACAGGCCGAGCCGGGACGTCACCAGACCATCATGGGCATAGCCGTCTGCAGCCAGGGACTGGTTTTCCGGACGGAACATAACAGTAAGGCCAAACGTCTGGGCGTATGCCATACAGCGACGCAGAATTCGCGCATTGCGCACTCCACGGGATCCATTGCCTACGGCAATACAACCGGCGGCGGTAAGGCCCGCCATATCGCTGAGCATTTCCCCTTCCAGCCCCCGGGTCACCGCCCCCACTGGCAACACCCGGATGGGAGAATCGGTAACTGCTGCGTCCCGGATAAGGTGTGTGACCGCCCTCGAATCATTAACCGGTGAGGTTTCCGGAGACACACACACCGTCGTGAAGCCACCCCGCGCCGCAGCGCGGGTTTCCGAGGCAATGTTGCCTTTCTGCCCATTACCCGGCTCGCGCAGATTGCAGTAGAGATCCACAAACCCCGGAGTGATCAAACAGCCATCGGCATTAAACGTCTGATCTGCATCAGCTTGTTCGGCGGCCTCGCCTGTGGCAGCAATGCGACCACCACGTATCAGCAGAGCCTTGTTTGACGTTTCAACGCCATGGCCATCCAGTAGTTGGCCACCGGTAATTTTCAGGCTGGCACCGAAGGGTCGCTCGTTACCACTCATGCCTGGCCCCGCTCAGTCAGTTCAGTCAGTTTTTGCTGGCGCTCAGCCACCTGCCCGCCCATGGCCATGGACATCACAGCCATGCGGATGGCGATACCGTTGGTCACCTGGTTCAGGATGACCGATTGTGGGCCATCCGCTACAGAGGACTCGATTTCCACACCGCGATTGATCGGGCCGGGATGCATCACTATGCATTCCGGATGCGCCAGTGCAAGCTTGTCCTGACTCAACCCGTAAAGCCGGTAAAACTCACGTTCGCTCGGCAATAGCGCACCCTCCATTCGCTCCTTTTGCAGACGTAGCATAATCACCACATCCAGATCCTTCATGCCTCTGGCCATATCGTATTCCACGGTGCAACCAAGGCTCTCAACATCGCTCGGCAACAACGTGCCCGGCGCAATAACCCGGATCTGTTCGGCGCCCAGCTCATTCAGCGCACGAATCTGGGAGCGAGCGACCCGCGAGTGCAGAACATCCCCCACGATAGCCACTTTCAGGCCTTCAAACGCGCCCTTGTGTTGGCGGATGGTCAGCATGTCCAGCATGGCCTGGGTAGGGTGTGCGTGACGGCCATCACCGGCATTGATAATAGCAACCCCGGGGGTAACGCTTTCAGCGATGAAGTGCGGCGCGCCGCTCTGTGCATGGCGCACCACAAACATATCGCTGGCCATCGCCTCGAGGTTCAAAAGGGTATCCGAGAGCGATTCGCCCTTGGACGTAGCAGAGGTATTGATATCGAGGTTAAGCACATCCGCAGAAAGCCGTTTGGCGGCAAGCTCAAAGGTGCTGCGAGTGCGGGTGCTGGACTCGAAGAACAAATTAACCACCGTTCGCCCCCTCAGCAGGGGCACTTTCTTAATGCTTCGCTCACCCACTTCAATAAACGAGTCTGCGGTGTCGAGAATGTCAGTCAGCAGATCCCGGCTCAAACCATCCAGTGTCAGAAAATGCCGCAACTGGCCATCCCGGGTGAGCTGCAAATGATTGGGGGAAGCTGCGTTTGCGGTCATGGTGTGCCTGCTATCGGGTTCGGGAGTTTACTGTCCAGCTGCCTGAATTTCGATCCGGAGTGGATCCGGGCCGCGAAGTTTTACGCGCTGCTGCGCCTCAAGCGTCAGTGCCTGTCCTGCCACATCGGGCTGGATGGGCAATTCACGGGCACCAAGATCAATCAGGGTGGCAAGTATGATACTGGCTGGTCGACCATAATCGAATAGCTCATTCATCGCTGCACGAATTGTGCGGCCACTCATGATGACATCATCAACCAGTATGATGTCCCGATCTTCGGTATCAAACGGCAGGCTTGAGGGCGTTACTTTGGGATTCAGGCCGATGCGGCTGAAATCATCCCGGTAGAAGGAAATATCCAGCTTTCCGAACGGTTCCTCAATACCGAGACGCTTACCCAGAATATCCGCCACCCAGACACCACCTGTGCGTATACCAATCAGCACCGGCGACTCAATACCACGCTCAGTAAGCAGGCGGCGTAGCCCCGCTTCCAGCTTATCCATCAACTGGTCTACATCAAGCAGTGCGCTCATTAATTCCTCTCTTTTTGTTCTGTTTGCAGCCGACACCAGGTTTCCAGTATCAGCACTGCGGCACGATCATCCACCCCGTGGCGACCAAAATCCCGACTGCCTCCGGCGGCTATAATGTCGCCCTTGGCTTCGTAGCTGGTCAGGCGTTCGTCTACCATTTCCACAAGAACATGAAAGCGACCATGCAGGCGCTTACCAAATTTGCGGGCACGACCACACATGTCGTTTTCACTGTCGTCCATATTCAGAGGCAAGCCTACCAGCACGATATCCGGCTGCCATTCCTCCAGCAGTTTTTCGATCTGAGCCCAGTCCGGTGCTCCGTTGTCAGCGGGAATCATGGCCAAAGGCTGCCCTGTGCCGAGCAATTCCTGGCCGGTAGCCACGCCAATTCGGCGTAGCCCGAAATCAAAAGCCATAACACTGCGACGACCAGCTTCAGGCATGCCCCACCGTCTCACTGAGCTGGCTCAGATCAATTCCGATTAGCTTGACGACGGCGTTGTAGCGGTCAGACCAGGGTGTTCGGAACAGAATGTCGGTGTTTGCAGGGCAAGTCAGCCAGGCGTTGCTCCCCAGCTCTTCTTCCAGTTGCCCCTCACCCCAGCCGGAATAGCCCAGAGCCATCAGAAATTCCTGCGGGCCTTCATTGTGGCCAATGCCGGCCAGTATGTCGCGGGAGGTGGTCAGCATGACATCGTCAGTGACTCTCGCAGTGTTCTGCCAGCTCGCGCCCGGCGAATGCAGAACAAAGCCCCGTTCGGTCTCAACCGGACCACCGCCGAACACAGGTAAGTCGAGCTCGCCACCCTGAAGATCAAGCTGCTCCAGAATTTCCCCAAGATGAATATCCAGAGGCTGGTTGATCATCAACCCGAGGGCGCCATCTTCAGAATGTTCGCAGAGGTAGATAACAGCACCGTGGAACCGTGGGTCCGCCAGATACGGCGAAGCCACCAGAAAGTGGTGCCTCAGGCTATGAGGAGAATGTTTTGATGCCGTCATCCGGATGTCAGCCCCCGTTGCTGGAAGGACCAGGTGCGTATGATTTCCAGTTCATCCACGTCTTTCCGCATCTCATCCGGAAAGGGCGCGAAGGGTGCAGCCATCCTGACAATACGAATCGCCGCATCATCAAGCAGAGTGCTGCCGGACGATTGCAGGATAGCCACTTCCTTGATTGTGCCATCTTTCTGCATGGATACCAGCATTCGCAAGGTGCCATAAACTCCGGCACGGCGGGCTTCGGTGGGGTAATTGATATTCCCGACCCGCGTCACCTTGCTGACCCAGTTCTGCACATACCAGGCATTGGTTGACTTGAGGGTGGAGGCAGCCGTTACCCGCATCACTCTGGGTTTACGGGCATAGGCTTGCTGCTGGGCATCAAAACGGGCTTCGAGGCTGGCAATTTCCAGGCTGCGCTCCATCAGGCTCTTCTTTTCTTTCACCGGCAACGGCTCGTCTTCCGGCTCGGTGCGTTGCTCCGGCTGCTGAACCTGTCGGGGCGACTGGCTCTGAGTCTGTACAACCGCCTGTTCCTGACGGCGAACTGGCGCAGTTTGTGCCTGCGGTTCAGGCTGTACCTGAGCAACCTCTGGCTGGCTGATTTCGGAGGGTTGCGGCGCGGTCATCTCCCGGGGCTCATCCTCGGTGCCACTGCCCTGCTGACTGGTCTGGGCCAGGAAGTCTGCCTTCTCGGGCGCCTGCTCGTCATCAAATTGCGACAGGGTGATTTCCATAGTCTGGGCAGAAGAACGTGGCAACTCCGGAGTAAAAGTGATTCCCAGCACCACAACCGCATGCACCGCCAACGCCATGAACAACGTAAAGGAAAACCTGTCGAAATCACTGACCTGCACTGCCATTACTGCGCCCGTTTCTGTCGTTGGCCCTGATCCATGTTTTCCCCGTCAGCTCCGGTTCTGGTTCAGACGTTTCTCGACCGCATCCATCAACATGCCACCGATGTCTGTTCCAAAAGTGTCATCCAGCTCCCGGATACAGGTCGGACTGGTCACGTTGATTTCCGTGAGGTAATCACCGATAACATCCAGCCCAACAAACATCAGACCTTTTTCCTTTATAACCGGGGCCACCCGCGCACAGATCTCACGGTCTCGGGCGGTTAGCTCGCGACCCTCGCCTCGGCCACCGGCCGCCAGGTTGCCGCGATTCTCGCCCTGCGAAGGAATTCGTGCAAGGGAATAAGGCACAGCCTCACCCTCGATCATCAGAATGCGCTTGTCGCCGTCGCTGATTTCCGGAATGAACTTCTGGGCCATGGCCTGGTGTGCGCCATAGTTGGTCAAGGTTTCAATTATCACCCCCAGGTTAAAGTCGTTTTCCTTGACGCGGAAAATGGAGTGGCCGCCCATTCCGTCCACCGGCTTCATGATAATGTCGCCATGCTGAGCGTAGAACTCCCGAAAGCGCTTTGTCGATCGGCTCACCAGCACAGGCGGCGTCAGGTCCTCAAACTGCGTTGCAAACAGCTTCTCGTTACAGTCCCGCAAAGTAGCTGCCGGGTTAACCACCAGAGCACCCTGCTGCTCGGCAGATTCAAGAATATAGGTGGCAATCAGGAACTCACGATCCACGGGTGGATCCTTGCGCATCAGGATCACATCAAGATCGCCCAGAGCACGGTCCCTGGACGGGCCGAAGCTGTACCAGTTCTCCGGATCCATATGCACTGTCAGGCTGCGTGTGTGAGCCATGGCCTTGCCGCCATCCAGATACAGGTCCGGCAGCTCCATGTACTCGATTTCCCAGCCGCGATTTTGAGCCGCCAGCAACATCGCCAATGAACTGTCTTTTTTGAAATGGATGTCC
>JAGPVT010000172.1 GCA_018066865.1 Marinobacter sp.
CCATCACTTGCCAGTGAGGGCGTTTTAACCATACGACAGCGGAGCTGAGCGACGGGGAGTTATTCTTATTACTATTCTGATAGTAACGCCAAACACAGATTACGCCGATGATACTGGCGCTGTAATCACCAATCACGCTACCCCATGCGACGCCATCGCTGGTCATATTGAGGTGATAAACAAAGAGGTAGTCGAGTAGCGCATTCACTACGTTTGCACTGGTTAGCATAAGTAGTGGAATACGAGTTTTCCCGAGGCCAATAAACCAGCCAACTAAGGTGTACTGCAGTAATACCGCGGGTACGCTAAGTAAGCGGATTTCAATGTATTGTTGGGCGTGTGTTTGCAGTGGTGAGTTATACGATTGTTGTGCATCGCCAAATAGCGGCAATAGCCAAGGAATCATGAATTGAGCAATAACGGTGATTAATAGCGCCAGAGGGAATGCAAGCCAGAGTGCATTTTTGAGCACACTGAAAATCCCGTTTACTGCTTGAGTTCTCGTATCTCGACCATAGGCTTGTGCGGTTAACGCCGTTGTTCCCATGCACGCACACTCAGGTTTGTTTTTTTGACAAATTAGCTATAAATGCCATAAACACGGCTTTCTAGGGCATTTGTCTAACGTGCTTCTTTGACACTGATAGAACTTCAGAATGTTGACAAAAAAGCCGTTCCAGGGAGAGCATTTGTCAAATTTCTTAAGATCTCTAACGCTTGTAGAAGGTATTGATCAGAGCCCCTGACATAATGATCAAGCCTCCAACTGCAGCCCCACAACTGGGAATCTCAGTGAAGAATAGCCACCCTAGTATCACAGAAAAAATAACCTGAACGTAAGCATAAGCTGCAACTTTTCCAGCCTTAGCCATGGCCATTGCTTTCGTAAGCCCTATTTGGCCAACTTGAGTAAAAATACCAACCAACAATAGCAGCCCTAGCTGTTCGATATTGGGCGAGACAAATATGTCGGCTGACAGGAGGGCTGCGGAGGCAATTGGAAAGGCAACTAAAGGGAAGTAAAAGATGATGACGCTGGAGTCTTCCGTTTGACTCAGATGGCGCACCATGACATAGGCTACTGCGCTACCTAAAGCGCCAACCAAGGCTGCAGTTATGCTGAGCATGGATGTACTGGCGAGCACTCCTTCATGAAAGTTGGGCTGCATCATCACGATGACGCCCGCGATACTCATACCAATGCAAATCATGGTTGAGAATTGGACGCTCTCTCTTAGAAACCACAAGGCGATTAGCGCCGTAAACGCAGGATATGTGTACTGCAGCACAGTAGCTTGAGCTAGCGGTAAAGTGGAGACTGCGTAAAACACGCATATGAGCGCCAGGGCCCCGATGGAACCGCGTGCAATAAGCAACGGTTTATTGTTGCCCCATACAGACAGTCGTTTACGTTTTATATCTAGATAGCTTAGGAGTATGGAAACGATCGCTCGGGCGGCAACAATCTCTAGCACGGGAATGCCGCTATTTGCGGCCCCTTTAACGCACGCGGCCATTAGCGCAAAACCGAGCGCTGAAAGTAGCATATATTGAACACTGGATCTTGGACGGTCGAACATGGATTCCTTGGGACTAAGGTTTGGTGTCGGTGAATGTTAAATGTCCCTCATGTGACTTGCTATTGGATTGGCCAGGCCGAAGGAGAGTCCATCAGCAATTTCACGTGCTCGGATGCTAAACAACCTCAGAGACCAAGCGCTTCAGAAAAAAGCTAGTAACTTCTCGCGAAAGGCGCCTAATAAGATCATCTGCCCAAGCTGCTCGGCAGGGGAAGCCGCACCTCCTGGCTCCTTAGTTCTCGCTGATGGTTTCAGGCTGGTAAAATCAAAACCCGGCGATTGAGAGGTATGGAATCCATCTTCTGCTCTCCAGGCTTCGTCGACCACCTCTACACGAACCAGGTGCTCACACACCGCCAAGTGCTCCGGCAAGTCATCCATCAGTCGCTCGGCACTGGCTGACAGTTCAGGTTCGGCCAGCATATACATCCAGGCCTGATTATCCGTTTTGCTGCGCTGGCGCAGCACTCTGCCCAGCACCTGACGGAAGTACATTTCTGTTCGAATACGACTCAGATAACAACAGACCTGTAATCGAGGAATATCTGTACCTTCTGACACCATTCCCACTGCGACAATCCAGCGAGACAGGCCTGATCTAAAGTCATCAATCACCTGATTGGCATCATTTCGATGAGTGGTAACCACGACAACCTGTTCATCCATTTGCTGAAGCAGCTCTGAGACTTTATAGGCGTGGTCAATATTCGATGCTACGACTAGGGCCGCAGCATCCGGCATCGATATCCGTATTTCGTTCAAACGCTTCTGTGCCAATAAAAGTAACTGCCGGTTGATTCCAACATGAGTAACCAGACTTTCAAATGTCGCTTTAGAGCTGTTCAGTAGAGAGCTGAATCCATCGTAGTTATCGACGATGTTATCGATTCTTTTCAATGTGATCTCAGAGTTATCCACTAACGTAACGCGCGGCGCCCTGCAGACTCCCTCCTGGATGGCATCTTTCAAGGAATACTGATAATCGACGACCAGTCGTCCCTCGGGAGTTGAATAGCGAGCCAAGGCGATAGACCGTTCGTCTGAACGCCAAGGAGTGCCGGACATCGCCAAGGTGTAAGTGGCCGAATCCTGTATCCGTTGAATGATTCTTTGACCCCATATATTTGGGCTCTGGACTTCATCACCTCCTGAGCAGTGGTGTATTTCATCGAACACCGTGAATACTCTCAGTTCCTCAAACAGCCGCCAGAATGATTCCTCCTGATGTTCGATGGATTGATAGGTGATTGCCGTCCCTGCTGCATTCATGCGGCCGTCAAATGCTCTGCCTAGTACCTTCGTAAAGGTACGGCGAAATCCATCAACGATCTGACAGGCGGGAGCAAAACAGATAACAGCATCAATTTTTCCTTCAGCAAACAGAAGCTTGGCCAGTTCTGCTGCCATGCGTGTCTTCCCCGCGGCGGGCGTTGCCTGACAGAAAAAATGTTGCTGATTGCGGTAATGCCTAAGTGCCTGACCAATGCACTCTGACTGCCAGCGCCGAAGTGTCATCCCATGGTCCCAATTTTCTGCAAGGCTGATTCAAGAGCGTTGATGTGCCCGAGTAGACGAGAGCTGTTGTCTCGGGACGCCACTAAGTCTGACTCTAAGGTGGTTTTCAGTTCTGGTAGGTCTTGAATCATTTGGGCGTATCGCTCTGTTTCACCGTAGGACGTGAGCAAGTCCAGCCTGGTCTCTTTGAGCATTTGTTGCAGTACTTCAGTGGCGCTCTTTTTCTCCACTGGCTTTTCGTATTTGCTGATGTCTGGATGCATATCTATCGCTTGTTGCTGCGGCTTTGCGAGAGTTTCACGTACTTGCATCCCTTTACCGGGCTGAGTCGGTTTTGGTGATATCCCAGCGGGCTGTTGCAAGACGACGAAGCGTTGGCCACGAGCTTTTCTTTCGGAGTGATGTTCTACCCATCCACAATTGATCATTTTTCGAATCTGATCATAGAGATACATTCTAAGATCGGGCAGCGAAACTCCATTTGGATTAACGCGCTTCAGATATCGATCACGCAGCTCCATGATGGTGAAACAGCCAACTTCCTCTTCCATGAGAATGTGGTAAAGAACTTCATCGATGGTCACAGAGGAATATTTCACTCTCTTACGCCCTAAAAAATACGGATTATAATCCGTGGTTATATAAGCCGCAAAATTAAACATTACTGCTCTTTAGGAGAGCGGTAATGAATGATTTGGCAAAAGCCCTTGGGGCGAACATCAGAGCGAAAAGAAAGGAGAATGGCATTTCTCAGGATGCTCTGGCGCTGGAATGTGGGCTGGACAGAAGTTACATGGGACGAATTGAGAGGGGAGAAGTGAATATCACGATTGAGAAACTGTATAAAATTGCCGCTCGTCTCAACTGTCCGGCGGGGTCACTTCTCCCTTGAAGGGTCTACTTATTGACCTTTATAACGGTATCGTA
>JAGPVT010000175.1 GCA_018066865.1 Marinobacter sp.
TGAATCACAACCCACTCCTTCAATGATCTGTCCCCGACCGTTAGATAAGGCGGGGAACGCTACATGGAACGGTGGCCAATGCCACCTTGGGTGGGTCAAAATTAATGGCCAGAAGTGGGTCATTTTAATTGGCCATTAACAGTCGAGTACAAGGCAGAAGATGGCACCATCAAGGGCGACAAAGTCTGGCTGATAGATTTCGCTGACCCTGGCGCCAATGACTGGCTGGTTACTAACCAGTTCACGGTGATTGAGGGCAAGTACAAGCGCCGTCCCGATGTGGTCGTATTCTTGAACGGCATGCCGGTTGCAGTCATCGAGTTAAAGAACGCGGCAAACGAGTCGACAACCATTGAGGATGCCTACGCACAGATACAGACCTACAAGGAACAAATCCCTTCCTTATTTCACACTAATGTGGCGCTCGTAAGCTCTGACGGGCTATTTGCACGAATCGGCTCACTGACTGCAAATGAAGAGCGATTCATGCCGTGGCGGTCGGTTACCGGTGAGGCCGGTGACTTCACGTCAGCTGGACCTCAAGAGATGGTCACGCTACTGCAAGGCGTATTCGAAAAGGAACGATTTCTGTCCCTATTGCGCGACTTTACGGTTTTCGGAGATGCGGGAGAAGGACCGTTCAAGATCATCGCGGGCTATCACCAGTTCCATGGCGCGCGGAAGGCACTCACCAGTGCGATCGAGGCGACTGCCCCCGAGGGCGATCGCCGCATCGGTGTGATCTGGCACACACAAGGCTCCGGTAAGTCCTTTCTAATGGCGTTCTTTGCCGGGCTTTTGGTGCGCAGTACTGAGCTGCAGAACCCCACGCTGATCGTGCTGACAGACCGCAACGATTTGGACGACCAGCTGTTCCAGACCTTTGCGATGACAAAGGATTTGATCCGCCAGACGCCCGAACATGCCGAGAGTCGCGAAGAGTTGCGGGAATTACTGGCGCGACAGTCTGGCGGCGTGATTTTCACAACGATGCAGAAGTTTGCACCCGAGAATGGTGAGGAAAAGTTTCCATCGCTTACCGACCGGCGCAATGTGATCGTCATCGCGGATGAGGCGCACCGTAGCCAATATGGCCTGAAGGCCAAGGTGGATATAAAGACAGGCGAGCGCAAATACGGCTATGCCCATTACGTGCGCCAAGCCCTTCCAAAAGCGTCTTTCGTCGGCTTCACCGGTACGCCCATTGAAAGTGCCGACGTGAACACGCCTGCGGTTTTTGGCGACTATATCGATATCTACGACATTACGCGCGCAGTGGAGGATAAAGCGACGGTGCCAATCTACTACGAAAGCCGTCTAGCGAGAATCGAGCTAGCGAACGACGAAAAGCCGAAAATCGACGACGAAATCGCAGCGATACTTGAAGATGAAACCTTATCCGATCAGGAGAAGGCAAAAGCGAAGTGGAGCACCGTCGAGGCGCTGGTCGGCGCCGAGAAACGACTCAAGCAAGTAGCTGCCGATCTTGTCGTGCATCTTGAGGCGCGGACCGAGGCGCTCGGTGGGAAAGCGATGGCAGTTTGCATGAGCCGTCGGATTTGCGTGGCCCTTTATGAAGAAATTGTCGCGCTGCGGCCCGATTGGCATTCGGCCGATGATACAGCAGGAATGGTCAAAGTTGTCATGACCGGCTCGGCATCTGATCCGGTTGAATGGCAAACCCACATCGGGAACAAAAAACGGCGGGATGATCTGGCAAAACGTGCGCGCGACCCGAACGACTCATTAAAATTGGTGATCGTGTGTGATATGTGGCTGACCGGATTCGACGCGCCCTGCATACACACAATGTATGTAGACAAGCCAATGCGCGGCCACGGCTTGATGCAGGCCATTGCTCGTGTGAACCGTGTTTTCCGCGATAAGCCGGGCGGGCTGGTCGTAGATTACATCGGCATCGCGCAGAACCTTAAAAACGCCTTGGCACAATATTCCGATGCAGACCGTGAGCGGACCGGCATCGACGAGGAGCAAGCAGTCGCTTTGCTTGATGAAAAGCTTGATGTCGTGCGCAATATGTTCGCAGGCCACGATTACCGCGCAGGGCTTGAAGGTATGGCTCAGGCGCGGCTTAAGGCGCTAGGGGATGCAATAGACTGGATTGTCGGGCAGCAGTCCGAGGCAGCACGACGGAAGACTGCCGAAGCCGATAAGAAGAAGGAGCTTTCACGCTTCCAGGACGCAACGCTTGAGCTCTCACGGGCTTTTGCTTTGGCTTCATCGAGTGATCTGGCGAGTGAGGTCAAAAATGAAGTTGGCTTCCTTCAAGCAGTCCGTGCCGCGATGGCAAAGACCTCAATAAAGGGAAGGCTATCTTCCCGAGCTAAACAATTTGCCATCGAACAGCTGGTTAACAAGGCGGTAGCAGATGCTAAAATCGTCGATATTCTCAAGGCTGTGGGCATCAAGACGCCAGATATTTCAATCTTGTCAGATGAATTCTTGCTCGAAGTCCAGTCAATGGAGCGCAAAAACCTCGCACTGGAAGCACTGAAAAAGCTTTTGAACGGTGAGATCAAAAGCCGAGCCAAGCAAAATGTCGTTGAAAGCCGTGCTTTCAGCGAACGTCTTGAGCAAGCGGTAATCCGCTACCACGCGAGCGCCATTTCTACCGTCGAGATGATTCAAACCCTTATTAATCTGGCGAAAGACATGAAAGCGTCAGCCGGGCGCGGCGAGGCAGAAGGGTTGTCGAACGAAGAGCTGGCCTTCTACGATGCGCTTGCCCAAAATCAGACTGCGGTTGAAGCTATGGGTAACGATCAACTTCGACTGATTGCACATGAACTGCTGGAACAGGTGCGCAATAACGCCACTGTTGATTGGCATAAGAAAGAAAGTGCGCGTGCACGGATGAGGATCCTTGTTAAGCGCATTCTCAAGAAGTACGGCTACCCGCCCGATCTTTCGCAACAAGCAGTGCAGACCGTGCTTGAGCAAGCAGAAACGATCTTGCGGGAGATTCATTGAAAGATAGCGGTATGTGTTCGGCTTTCGCATTTATGGTGATGGCTCCAAAGATGTGACAGCCGAGCACGCCCTTAGATATCGATGTCAATTTTTTTCGAGGGCCCCAGCGACCAATGGGAACACCCTCCCCCCATTGTTGTGCACCATCTCGTCCATTCCAAATGCAGCATTCATTGAATTCATCATTACTCACTGTTTTTACCGTTTTCGCTCTTCGCTATGGAATCGTTCTTAAGCTCCTCAGCGCTTGGGGAAGGTAAGACATCATTAAGCTCCCAGCTTTCGTTGGCACCTAGCCGCACTGGGTTTATCTGGCGGCGTCGCCCTTTCGTCGTTACCGTGATGATGGTGCCGTCGCGAAACGTCGGCTCAACGCTTTGGGCTATGAACTGAACGACCCCAAAGCTCCCCACTGTTTCAGAAAAGACTCCCGGCCTGAACCAAGTGTACTGTTGTGAAACATTCCGTCCTTCACTATCCTTAGCTAAGAAAGTGACGCTTTCTACAAGACCTCCCGTCCGCCCTAAGTTCCGGACCTTGACTTGTATGCGCTGTCCTTGCCCATCCATCCATGCCTTCGCAACGGGTCGGAAACCGGCTAGAAACCATGTTGCCGCCCCCAAGAAGGCTACCCCCAAAGCGATCCACTCGGGTGCGAGGGCCAACGAAGCATCTGTAGGAGTGCTCATATACCTATGCACTCACACCAAAAATATCTTCCACCTTTTTGTTCTTCATCTCCCCAAAACTTTTCACACTTACGCTGGACTCCAACACAAATGTTTGGCGTGCACGCACCACGATCTGTGACGCACGGTAGCGCAGGTTGAAAAATGCCCTGATAGTCGTCAACGCTAAAGATTACAGGACGAGCTGCGTTAATCCCCGAATCAAAGATCATGACACTCCACATTCCAGGAAGCATGTCAGAGTCATTCGGCACTAAAACCGAGGTTGGACCTACCCGCCGGATATTGGTCCAATAGTGAGGAGCGATACCTTCACCCGGCTGAGAGACCTGAAGCACATACTCCCAATAGTCTCCCGGAACGACGGGAAGGAATCCTTTACTCCAGATATCGGGCCTGTCCTGCTGGATTCGCCGGCGTGCTTCATCAGGCATCCCAAACTTGGAGGCCAATTCGCTGACCGCGACATCTCGTAGGTAAGGCAAACGACCCACCAGTTTTTCGAAATCCATCGTAGTAAGCTTGTTCATTATCCCTCCAACAGAATGAAGTTGACTCTGAAAAAGTCATGCTGGCGACTGCTGGCAACGAAATTCACCAAGAAGTTCCCGTTCCGCCGAGCGTTCACTCCCTTTTCACACAACCCGGGTCAGATAAAATGCTCACTTACTACAGAAAGCGGACTCCTGCATTTTACGTCAGCCGCTACCAATCATTCTGCAACTGTATAGCACGGTAAAAGCATCTTACAAAACCGAGGCTTTCAACATCTCGCAATCATTTGACGTCTTCGTTACTATAATAACTACGCTTTACTGCAGCCCCTGCACTCCAGACAGCCGTATTAGCCTCTTTCCGATCATAATTTGATTGCTCTAGGCGCTATCCCCGAAAACTGAAGTTTCCATACTGTATAACTACCCACACTAGCTCATGTTTGGACTACGTGCCTTTGCTTTTAGCAAAAAAATCGTGGATTTAAGCGGAGAATATAGAAAGGAGGATTTGGAAGGAAAATCACAGCCCCGGGCAAGGTGCCCAGGGCTGTTTCACAACAGGCTTACTTAACTTTAGGATCCAGTTCGCCAGACGCGTAGCGCTCAAACATACGATCCAGATTGATCGGCTTGATCTTGCTCGAATTGCCAGCACAACCAAAAGCTTCATAACGCGCGATGCAGATATCGGTCATGGCTACCATGGTGGCTTGCAGGAATTTGCGCGGGTCGAATTCGGCCGGGTTCTGGGCCAGGAAGCGACGTACAGCGCCGGTGCTGGCGAGGCGCAGGTCGGTGTCGATGTTTACTTTACGCACGCCGTGCTTGATGCCTTCCACGATTTCTTCAACCGGCACACCGTAGGTTTCGGGAATCTCACCGCCGTATTCGTTGATGATTTTCAGCCATTCCTGGGGTACGGAGCTGGAGCCGTGCATGACCAGGTGGGTATCGGGAATGCGTTTGTGGATGGCTTTGATCTGTTCGATGGCCAGGATGTCGCCCGTGGGTGGGCGCGTGAACTTGTAGGCGCCGTGGCTGGTGCCGATGGCGATGGCCAGAGCGTCTACGTGGGTCTTTTTCACGAAGTCGGCGGCTTCTTCGGGGTCGGTCAGCATCTGGCTCATGTCCAGAGTACCTTCGGCGCCAATGCCGTCTTCTTCACCGGCCTGGCCGGTTTCCAGGGAGCCCAGGCAGCCCAGTTCGCCTTCTACGGATACGCCACAGGCATGGGCCATTTCTACGGTGCGGCGGGTTACGTCTACGTTGTACTCGTAGTCCATAGGCGTTTTACCGTCTTCGCCCAGGGAGCCGTCCATCATTACGGAGCTGAAGCCCAGCTGGATGGAGCGCTGGCAGATGGCCGGGCTGGTGCCGTGATCCTGGTGCATTACAACCGGGATGTGTGGCCACTCTTCAATGGCCGCGAGGATCAGGTGGCGCAGGAAGGGGGCTCCGGCGTATTTGCGGGCACCGGCGGAGGCCTGAACAATCACCGGGGAGTCGGTTTTGTCGGCGGCTTCCATGATGGCGCGCATCTGTTCCAGGTTGTTTACGTTAAAGGCTGGCACACCGTAACCATGCTCGGCGGCGTGGTCCAGCATTTGCCGCATCGAAATCAGGGCCATTTGGTTGTCTCCTTGGTTAAACAATAGTTTGGGGTAATCGTGAATTCGAGCCTGCTGCAGCAGGTGGGGGCTTTCCCCAGGACACGCTGTTAATACGTCCCTGTAAGCTTGACGGCAGCGTCCATGCTGCCGACAGTCCTGGGGAAAGCCCCCACCTGCCTTGCGAATCTATATCTGGCTTAGCGCCCTTATGCTCCGCGCTCTTCCAGTACGGCAACAGCCGGCAGCACTTTACCTTCCACGAATTCCAGGAAGGCACCACCGCCGGTGGAAATATACGAGATCTTGTCAGCTATGCCGTATTTGTCAACGGCAGCGACGGTGTCACCGCCGCCGGCCAGTGAGAAGGCGTCGCTTTCGGCGATGGCTTCGGCCAGGGTTTTGGTGCCGTTGCCAAACTGCTCGAACTCGAATACGCCTACCGGGCCGTTCCACAAAATGGTTTTGGCACTCTTGAGCAGTTCAGCGAACTGGCCAGCGGTTTCCGGGCCTACGTCGAGGATCATGTCGTCTTCAGTCACGTCGGAGATATTCCGGATGGTGGCCGTTGCGTTTTCAGCGAACTCGCTGGCAACCACTACGTCTACCGGCAGCGGGATGTTAACGCGGGAGGCGATGTCTCTGGCGGTATCGAGCAAGTCGTGTTCGCACAGGGACTTGCCCACCGGGTGGCCGGCTGCGGCCAGGAAGGTGTTAGCTATGCCGCCGCCTACGATGATCTGGTCACACACTTTTTCAAGGGCGTTGAGTACGTCGAGCTTGGTGGAGACTTTGGCGCCGCCAACAATAGCGACGACCGGCTTGGCCGGGTTATCCAAGGCTTTGCCCAGGGCTTCCAATTCTGCTGCCAGCAGCGGGCCGGCACAGGCTTCCGGTGCAAATCGCGCCACACCGTGGGTTGAGGCCTGGGCGCGGTGGGCTGTGCCGAACGCGTCCATCACGTAGATGTCGCACAGGGCGGCGTATTGCTTTGCCAGGGTTTCGTCGTCTTTCTTTTCGCCTTTGTTGAAGCGAACGTTTTCGAACAGGACAACTTCGCCGTCGGCGACTTCCACGCCACCGAGGTAATCTTTAATAAGGCGTACTTCCTGGCCCAGCACTTTGGAGAGGTGCTCGGCTACCGGCTTCAAGGAGGAGGCTTCGTCGTACACGCCTTCTTCCGGGCGGCCCAAGTGGGACATCAGCATGACTTTGGCGCCAGCGTCTTTCGCTGCCTTGATGGTAGGCAGGGATGCGCGGATGCGGGCATCGCTTGAGATCACGCCGTTCTTTACCGGCACATTGAGGTCTTCGCGAATCAGAACCCGCTTACCAGCGAGGTTCAGGTTGGTCATTTTTTTGATGGCCATGATCTGGGTTCCGTTGTTTCGGGTTGTTGGCTATAAGTTTGGGAGTGGGGTCGCAACCCCCCTCTGCAACCAGCTCTGGCTTACATCCAGCATGCGGTTCGCAAATCCCCATTCGTTATCAAACCAGCACAGTACTTTCACCATGGTGCCCCGGGTTACCCGGGTCTGGCCGCCGTCTACTACGCCGGAGTGGGAATCGTGGTTGAAATCGGAGCTGGCCAGCAGTTCGTCGGTGTAGCCCAGAATGCCTTTTAACGGGCCACTCGCCGCTTCTTTAATTACACGGTTCACGGACGCCACATCGGTGGCTTGCCGCACGTTGAACACCATGTCGATGGCGGACACGTTCATGGTGGGTACGCGCAGAGCCACAGAACTGAAGCGACCTTCCATATGAGGCAACAGCCGTTCTACGCCGCGCGCCAGCCCGGTATCCACCGGCACTATGTTGTGGAGTGCACTGCGGGTAAGGCGAAGATCCTGATGATGGTAGGCATCGATCACCGGCTGGTCGTTCATGGCGGCGTGAATGGTGGTGGTACTGCCCTGCTCCACGCCGAAGGCTTTATCAAGCACGCATATCACAGGTACCAGGCAGTTGGTGGTGCAGGAACCTGCGGCCACTATCCGGTCTGCTTGCGAAAGCTCGGCCTCGTTAATGCCGAAGACCACGGTGCGGTCGACATCCGATTCTGCAGGCTGGGAAAACAACAGTCGCTTTGCGCCTGCCTGAAGATGCAGTTCGGCTGTTGCTCTATCCGAGTAGGCGCCGGAGCATTCCAGCACCAGATCGATACCCAGTTCTTTCCACGGCAGTTCTGCCGGGTCTGCATGGCGCAGCACGCGGATAGGATCACCGTTGATGATCAGGTCCTGCCCCTGCACCGCAATGCTGCCGGAGAACCGGCCATGGGTGGAGTCGTAGCGGGTCAGGTGTGCAATCGTGTCGATATCAGAAAGCTCGTTAATCGCGACCACCTGAAGGTGATCGCGAAAACCGTTTTCGTACAGGGCACGCAACACGCACTGGCCAATACGGCCATACCCGTTGATGGCAATACGAAAGGGCGCGGAGGCTGTCATCAGGCGTCCAGCAGTTCCGCAGCCACTTCGAGAACGTTCTCGACGGTAAAGCCGAACTCTTTAAACAGTTCGCCGGCTGGTGCAGATTCACCGAAGGTGGTCATGCCCACAATGCGACCGTCCAGGCCGACATACTTGTACCAGTAATCGGCAACCGCAGCTTCAATGGCAATGCGGTTGGTGACTTCCAGCGGCAGCACTTGCTGCTTGTACTCGGCGCTCTGGGCATCGAATACGTCGGTAGACGGCATGGAAACAACGCGCACCTTTTTACCCTGCTCTCGCAGTTTGGCGGCGGTGTCCTGCGCCAGGCCAACTTCAGAGCCGGTGGCAATCAGGATGAGATCCGGAGTGCCTTCGCTGTCAGACAGCACATAGGCACCCTTGGCCACATCCGCAAGCTGTTGCGCGTCACGCACCTGAGCAGGCAGGTTCTGACGTGAGAAGATCAGGGCGGTTGGGCCGTCTGTGCGCTCAAGAGCCGACTTCCAGGCCACGGCAGATTCTACTGCGTCGGCCGGGCGCCATGTGCTCATATTGGGCGTGGTACGCAGGCTTGCGAGCTGTTCGATCGGCTGGTGCGTCGGGCCGTCTTCGCCAAGGCCAATTGAATCGTGGGTGAACACAAAGATGGAGCGCTGCTTCATCAGTGCGGCCATGCGCACGGCGTTACGGCAGTATTCCATGAAGATCAGGAAGGTCGCGCCGTAGGGTACGAAACCACCATGCAAGGCGATGCCGTTCATGATGGCAGCCATGCCGAACTCGCGCACGCCGTAATAGATGTAGTTGCCGCTGGCGTCTTCTTTGGTAACGCCTTTGGTGCCGCTCCAGATGGTGAGGTTGGAGCCGGCCAGGTCAGCAGAGCCGCCCAGCAGTTCCGGCAGCATCGGGCCGTAGGCATTCAGGGTGTTCTGGGAAGCCTTGCGGCTGGCAACGGTCTCGCTCTTGTCCTGACATTCCTGAATGTATGCCTGGGCTTTCTCAGAGAAGTCGGCAGGCAGATCACCGGCCATGCGGCGCTTCAGCTCGGCAGCCAGTTCCGGCTCGGCTTTTTCATACGCGGCGAAGGTTTCGTTCCAGGCGTTCTCTTCACTGGCGCCTTTTTCTTTGGCATTCCAGGCCTGGTAAATGTCGGTCGGAATCTCAAACGCGCCGTGCGCCCAACCCAGTGCTTTGCGGGTCAGTGCGATTTCATCATCACCCAGCGGTGCGCCATGGACAGATTCGCTGCCCTGCTTGTTGGGTGAGCCAAAACCAATCACGGTTTTGCAGCAGATCAGCGTTGGCCTGTCGGTGGTGGTGCGAGCCACTTCCAGCGCAGAGCTGATGGCTTGGGCGTTGTGGCCGTCAACACCGGCAAGCACCTGCCAACCGTAGGCAGCAAAACGCTGCGGGGTGTTGTCGGTGAACCAGCCGTCTACTTTGCCATCAATGGAGATGCCATTGTCATCGTAGATACAGATCAGTTTGCCCAGGCCCAGAGTACCCGCCAACGAGGCCACTTCGTGGGAAATACCTTCCATCAGGCAGCCATCGCCTACAAAGGTATAGGTGTAGTGGTCAACAACGTTATGGCCCGGGCGGTTGAACTGAGCTGCCAGGGTTTTCTCAGCCAGTGCAAAACCCACTGCGTTGGCCAGACCCTGCCCCAGTGGGCCAGTGGTGGTTTCTACGCCCGGGGTGTAGCCGTATTCCGGGTGGCCCGGGGTTTTCGAGTGCAGTTGGCGGAAGTTCTTGATGTCATCAATGGAAACGTCGTAGCCGCTCAGGTGCAGCAGTGAGTACTGCAGCATGGAGCCGTGGCCATTGGAGAGCACAAAACGGTCGCGGTTGGCCCACTGTGGATTAGCCGGGTTGTGGCTCAGATATTCATTCCACAGCACCTCGGCGATATCCGCCATGCCCATGGGCGCACCCGGGTGGCCGGATTTGGCTTTCTGAACCGCATCCATGCTCAGCGCGCGAATGGCGTTGGCGAGATCTTTACGAGAGGGCATTGACGTTTCTCCAGTGTCTTTTCAGGGAAATAGGGGGTAACCCGGCGTTTTTAACGGGCAATAAAAAGCCGCTCAAAAATATGGCGCGTATTTTCGCCGATTAGGGTGTGCCGGGGCAAATCGGCATTCAGCTTCTTTGGGAATATCCTGTTGGGGATTCCCGAAAGGGATTGATTTCAAAGAATGATAAATCTATATCAAAAAACTTTGATATGCCTATTGATTGAACACCTCAACCCCCTTACACTCCGCAACCATGACAAGTTTAAGCGCGCACGCTAACCCGATATCCTCTGTGGACGTCCTTGCCCCTATCTTCAAGGCAAGCGGCGACCCATTGCGCCTGGAGATACTGCGTGTGCTGCGCCGCGATACGTTTGGCGTGTTGGAGCTGAGCCAACTGTTCGATATGCGCCAGTCGGGCATGAGCCATCACCTGAAGGTGATGCACAAGGCCGGGCTGGTAGAGCCACAGCGTGAAGGCAACGCCATTTTTTATCGTCGCCCACTGCACCTGGATAACGACAAGCCAACCGACCTGACCATTTGCCAGATTTTTGAAGCCGTGGACCGCGTGCCTTTGCCCATGCACCTGCAGGAAAAAATTGAATCCATCCGTAACCAGCGTGCAGATCAATCGCAGGCGTTTTTCTCCCGGCATTCAGAGCAGTTCCGGGAGCAGCAGGAACTGATTGCCGCCTTTGACCTTTATGCAGCGCCTGTAGCGGATATGATCCGCAAACGGACACGCAAAAGCCAGTGGCAAACGGCTCTGGAAATTGGCCCCGGTGAAGGTGGCTTTTTGCCCGTGCTGTCGGAACTTAGCGAACACGTTGTGGCCCTGGATAACAGCGGGGACATGCTCGCCAAGGCAAGGCGCACCTGCATTGATGAGCGCCTTGATAATGTTGATCTGATAGAGGGCGTAACCGATACCTTGCTGGCCCGTGGGGATGCGTTTGATCTCGTAGTGGCCAATATGGTGTTGCACCACGTACCCAGCCCGGCAGACATTTTTCTGGATGCGGCGGCGCTGATGAATAACGGAGGTTGCCTGGTTGTCAGCGACCTGTGCCGCCACGATCAGAA
Organism: Marinobacter sp.; assembly: GCA_018066865.1. Lineage (GTDB taxonomy): Bacteria > Pseudomonadota > Gammaproteobacteria > Pseudomonadales > Oleiphilaceae > Marinobacter. The sequence goes on from JAGPVT010000175.1 coordinate 11,327, forward strand.
CTGGGCAAAGGACAACTGCGGCGACCTCTGGCTTGGTTTCGAACCGGAAGAGCTTACCGCCTGGGCGGTAGCAGCGGGCCTTAAAGCCGGCGAGCAGCTTTTTATAGGTTTGCGTAACGGCTTTCAGGTTCAGGTCAGAGAATTCTGGAAAACCCAGTTGCCGTTGAGATGATTTAACCCGGAGGCTGCAACGCTTCCGGGGGAACATCCAAAAACTTTGATATTGCTGTAGGTGGTACTACCTACACAACAACCCACAAGATTTCGAAACGCTCACAGAGGAGCAACCCATGTCCGACTACAACATTTTCACCTCCGAATCGGTCTCCGAAGGCCATCCGGATAAACTGGCTGATCAGATTTCCGACGCCGTTCTGGACTCCATACTGACGACAGACCCACATGCCCGTGTGGCTTGCGAAACCATGGTGAAAACCGGTGTAGCCATCGTTGGTGGTGAAATCACAACCAGCGCCTGGGTGGATCTGGAAGATCTGGTTCGTGGCGTGATCAAGGACATTGGTTATACCTCCTCAGACGTGGGTTTTGACGGCGACACCTGCGGCATTATCAATATCATCGGCAAACAGTCTGTGGATATTGCCCAAGGCGTTGACCGCCAGAAGCCTGAAGACCAGGGCGCCGGCGATCAGGGCCTGATGTTCGGCTACGCCAGCAACGAGACCGAAGTGCTGATGCCTGCGCCGATCACCTTTGCCCACCGCCTGGTAGAGCGCCAGGCCGAAGCGCGCAAAAACGGCATCTTGCCGTGGCTGCGTCCGGACGCAAAAAGCCAGGTAACCTGCCGCTATGAAAACGGTAAAGTTGTGGGCATCGACGCGGTTGTACTTTCAACCCAGCACGATCCCGACGTCAGTCAGGCGGATCTGAAAGAAGCCATTATGGAACTGGTCGTGAAAAATGTGCTGCCGCCTGAGCTGTTGCACAAAGGCACCCAGTACCACATCAATCCCACCGGCAAATTCGTTATCGGTGGCCCGGTTGGCGACTGCGGCCTCACCGGCCGCAAGATCATCGTAGACACCTACGGCGGCATGGCACGCCACGGCGGCGGCGCCTTCTCCGGCAAAGACCCCTCCAAGGTTGACCGTTCGGCCGCCTACGCGGGCCGTTACGTGGCTAAAAACATCGTTGCGGCCGGCCTGGCCGACAAATGCGAGATTCAGGTTTCCTACGCCATCGGCGTGGCACAGCCAACATCGATCTCTCTGGACACCTTCGGTACCGGCAAGATCAGCGACGACAAGATCGTCGAACTGGTTCGCCAGAACTTTGACCTGCGCCCGTATGCGATCACCAAAATGCTCGACCTGCTGCACCCGATGTACCGAGCTACCGCAGCCTATGGCCACTTCGGCCGCGAGCCACAAGAGATAACCGTTGGCGGCAAGACCTTCACCACCTTCCCGTGGGAGAAGACTGACCGCGCAACCGCTCTTAAGGACGCCGCTGGCATCTAAACGATTTTCGGGCGTATTGAGGATTTCAATCGCCAAAACAGAACTGATTGGAGAACACCAGAATGAGCAACTCCGAAGACTTCAAAGTCCGCGATATTTCCCTGGCAGGCTGGGGCCGCAAAGAAATCAATATTGCTGAAGGCGAGATGCCTGCCCTGATGGCTCTGCGTGACAAGTACAAAACAGAGCAGCCGCTGAAAGGCGCCAATATCATGGGCTGCATACACATGACCATTCAGACAGCCGTGCTGATCGAAACTCTGATCGAGCTGGGTGCAGACGTACGCTGGTCATCCTGCAACATCTTCTCTACCCAGGATCAGGCTGCTGCCGCTATCGCAGCCCAGAACATTCCTGTGTTTGCCTGGAAAGGCGAGACTGACGAAGAATACGACTGGTGCCTCGAGCGCACTGTCGGTGCCGACGTAGAAGGCTGGAAACCCAACATGATTCTGGACGACGGCGGCGACCTTACCGCCCTGCTCCACGAAAAGTACCCGGAAATTCTGGCCAACTGCCACGGCGTGACTGAAGAAACCACCACCGGCGTACACCGCCTGCAGGAAATGCTGCGCGATGGCACTTTGAAAGTTCCCGCCATCAACGTCAACGATGCTGTCACAAAAGCTAAAAACGACAACAAATACGGTTGTCGCCACAGTCTTAACGACGCCATCAAGCGCGGTACCGACCACCTGATGGCCGGCAAAAAAGCGCTGGTGATCGGTTATGGCGATGTGGGCAAAGGTTCTGCCGCTTCCCTGCGCCAGGAAGGCATGATCGTAAAAGTAACCGAAGCCGATCCCATCTGCGCCATGCAGGCATGCATGGACGGCTATGAAGTGGTTTCCCCATACCTGAACGGCGTGAACACCGGCACCGAAGCAGCCATAGATAAAGCTCTGCTGCAGAACACGGATATTCTGGTCACCACCACCGGCAACATGAACGTGTGTGATGCGAACATGCTCAAGGCCCTGAAGAATGGCGCGGTTGTGTGCAACATCGGTCATTTCGATAACGAAATCGATACAGCCTACATGCGCAAGAACTGGGAATGGGACGAGGTTAAGCCGCAGGTCCACGTGATCTACCGCGACAAGGCTACTAACGACCACCTGATCCTGCTCTCGGAAGGCCGCCTGGTTAACCTGGGCAACGCCACCGGTCACCCGTCACGGATCATGGACGGCTCCTTTGCCAACCAGGTCCTGGCACAGATGTATCTGTTTGAGCGCAAGTTCGCAGACCTGCCGGAAGATGCCCGCGCCAAAGGCGTGTATGTGCAGGTTCTGCCCAAGCATCTGGACGAAGAAGTGGCCCGAGCCATGGTAGAAGGTTTTGGTGGCGTGATCACCAAGATGACCCCGGAGCAGGCGCAATACATTGGTGTACCGGTCGAAGGCCCGTACAAGCCAGAAAGCTACAAGTACTGATCGGGTAACAAGATGCAATCCCAGAAACAGTTCAAACGCCGCTTCAGCTTTGAGTTTTTTCCGCCCAAGACCGACCAGGGCAAGGAAAAACTCCAGGTGGTGCGCGATCAGCTTGCCGGGGTGAATCCGGATTTTTTCTCGGTCACCTTCGGTGCGGGCGGTTCCACCCGGGACCGCACCATTGAAACCGTGCTCAACCTGCACCAGCAGGGCATTTCCACAGCACCGCACCTCTCCTGCGTCGGTGGTACGCGGGCAGAGATTGCGGAGCTGCTGGACGTCTATAAAGAGAACGGCATCAACCGGATTGTTGCCCTTCGGGGTGACATGCCCTCCGGTATGGGTGCTTCCGGCGAGATGCGTTACGCCAACGAACTGGTTGCGTTCATCCGTGAGCACAGCGGCGATCACTTCAATCTGGAAGTCGCGGCCTACCCGGAGTTTCATCCCCAGGCCCGCAACGCTGAAGAAGATCTGAAAAACTTCGCCCGCAAGGTGGAGGCTGGTGCCAACAGCGCCATTACCCAGTACTTCTTTAATCCGGAGAGCTACTTCTATTTCATCGACCGACTGGAAAAGCTTGGGGTCACCATTCCGGTGGTGCCGGGCATCATGCCCATCGTGAACTTTTCCAGCCTGGTGCGTTTCTCCGACATGTGCGGCGCAGAAATACCGCGCTGGATTCGCAAGCAGCTGGAGGCCTATGGCGACGACACCGTAAGCATCCGCAAGTTTGGTGAAGAAGTGATCACTGAGATGTGTGAAAAGCTGTTGAAAGCGGGCGCGCCGGGGTTGCATTTTTATACTCTGAACCAGGCTGAGCCGAGTATCAGCATCTGGAAAAATCTCGGGATCAGTGATCGGGAGAAGATCGCTTTTTGATTTCCTGCGCCCATCCGGGTAATAGTCTAGAGTGTACGTGATGCAGTTCTACTAATGCTCCCCGGGAATCGCAGTCACCAGCGGTGAACCTCCCGGCCTGCCTTACCGGGCAAACGGAGCCTCATAAGAAAGAAAAGGAGAAAGCATGAGCACGAAATGGCTGAAAACACTGGGCACCGGCCTTGCATTTACCGTTGCGGCGAGTGCCGTAAGCGCTGAAACCCTGCGAGTGGCTACCGACCCCAGCTTTGTTCCATTCGAGATGTTGGATCAGGAAACCGGCGAAATGATCGGGTTCGACATGGAAATCATCGCCGAAGTCGCTCAGCGCGCGGGCTTTGATTACAAGCTCAACACCATGGACTTCAACGGCATCATCCCGGCCCTGCAAACAGGCAACGTGGATATCGCCATCGCCGGTATTACCATTACCGAAGAGCGTGAAAAAATCGTTGATTTCTCTGACCCGTACTACGATTCCGGTCTGAGAATTCTGGTTCGTACCGACAATAACGACGTTACAGAAGTGTCCAACCTTGAAGGCCTGAAGATCGGCTCCAAGATTGGCAGCACCAGTTACGATTTCCTGAAGAAAAACCTGGATGAGAACGACGGTGTAACCCCGTACCCAGGCAGCTCTGACATGTATATGGCTCTGATGTCCGGCGCAGTAGACGCAGTGTTCTACGATGCTCCGAACGTTGGCTACTTCGCCCGCACCAAGGGTGAAGGCAAGGTCAAAACCGTTGGCAAACTATACGAAGGCCAGCAGTATGGCATCGCGCTTAAAAACGGCAGTGAGTGGGTTGACGAAGTTAATGAAGCCCTCGCCTCAATGAAAGAAGATGGAACCTACAAAAACATCTACGAAAAGTGGTTTGGCCCGATGCCTGAAGGCATGTAAAGGCTGAAGGGGCCGCCAGGTCCTTTCTTTTTTGTAGCGCCGGGGCTATTTGCCCTGGCGACTTCTGCCCCCAACCCCTGCGGAGACGCACACTGTGGATTCCCAGTTCCAATTTGACTGGCAAGCAGCCATCAACTCCATCCCTTTCCTCATCAAAGGGATACCCTACACCCTGATGATTTCTTTTGGCGGCCTGGCTATTGGCTTTGCCTTGGGCATCATTTTTGGTCTGCTGAGCATCAACAAACAATGGTTTCTGAAATGGCCCGCGACGGCCTACATCGAAATCTTTCGTGGTACCCCGATTCTCGTTCAGGTTCTGTTTATTTTTTACGGCCTGCCGGATCTGATCGGAGGCCCCATTGATCCTCTTACCGCGGGTATTGCCGCGATTGCGCTGAACTCGGGCGCTTACATTTCTGAAGTAGTACGTGGTGGTGTTCAGTCCATCGACAAGGGGCAGGCGGAAGCCGGGCTTTCTCTGGGCCTCACTCGCTCTCAGACATTCTGGTCCATCATCTGGCCACAAGCCTTCCGGCGTATGATCCCGCCGCTTGGTAACCAGGCCATTGTAAGCATCAAGGACACCTCTCTGTTCTCGGTTATTGGCGTGGGCGAACTCGTACGCCAGGGCCAGGTTTACATTGCCAGCACCTTCACCGCCTTTGAGGTGTATTTTGTGGTCGCGATTATGTATCTGGCCATCACCCTCTCGCTCTCCCTGATTCTCCGCCTGATTGAACGGCGCGGACTGGTCTCTGTCTGAAGGAACCTGACCCATGACTCATATTGTAAAAATGAAGGGCATGAACAAGTACTTCGGCAAACTGCATGTCCTTAAAGATATCGATTTATCTGTAGAGCAGGGCGAAGTGGTGGTTATTATCGGCGCCAGTGGTTCCGGTAAATCCACCCTGATCCGCTGTGTGAACGGCCTGGAGGAGTTCGAATCCGGCCACCTGGAAGTAGACGGCCAGGCGCTTGCCCCGAAAGGCGGCAACCAGCAAGCCCTCGCGGAAATCCGCAAGGAAGTCGGCATGGTGTTCCAGCAGTTCAACCTGTTCCCTCACCTTACGGTGAAAAAGAACATCATGCTGGCGCCCCAGAAAGTCAAAAACACCTCGCAAACCGTTGCGAAAGCCACAGCAGAACGCCTGCTGGAGCGGGTAGGTATCGGCAGCCAGGCTGACAAATACCCCAGCCACCTCTCCGGTGGCCAACAGCAACGCGTTGCCATTGCACGGGCCCTGGCCATGGAGCCGCGCCTGATGCTGTTCGATGAGCCCACCTCGGCGCTGGATCCGGAAATGATCGGTGAAGTGCTCGACGTAATGCGCGAACTGGCAAAAGAAGGCATGACCATGATGGTCGTCACCCACGAAATGGGCTTTGCCCGCGAAGTGGCCGACCGGGTGATCTACATCCATGAAGGCCAGATTGTGGAGCAAGGCAAGCCGGACGACGTGTTCGACAATCCCGAGAACGAACGCACTCAGGCGTTTCTCTCGAGAGTGCTGGCGCACTGACTGCCCATGGATTTCTGTGAGGCATCACGTTAATTAAGCCCTCGTTTTCGAGGGCTTAATTACGAGCGCGGCGCCAACGGATCGCCCACTCGGGCTACGCGGGTTTGCCATCAATCAGTACATCGGGGGAGCCGGGGCTCCTTTCGGCATGAGATACCAAAGGATAATCGCTACGAGAAACAGCGCAGGAACATCTCCTAACAGGTTAGCCCGCTCTGTTTCATCGACGATCGCCTGCACGAACATAATCCCGCCGTGAACAATGCTCGACCAGATTGTGAACCAAATCAGGCTTGCATTGGCTAGCGGGTCTTTCGCAGACCGAATGAGGAAAACTCCCAGAGTGGCGTACATCCCCATAATCATTTGTTCGTATTCGGGTTGCTTGGGCGCCCAGGCCCACCCAGAAGGCCATACCCACATCATCATCAGATAGATTCCTGCGATGAAAAAAAGGCCGATCGTCACAAGGGCTGCTTTCAGATATTTGAGCTTCAGTTCATCATTCATGAGATGCCTCCCTCCTGCTCCACGTGCCAGAGCGTCTTCACATCGGTCTTTCTGGTGAGCTGAAACCAACCGTGGGTCAATGATTGTAGTAGTTGCTTTCATGATCTAACTCCTTCTGTTTGAAGCTTGCAACTTAAAACTACTGCAGAACAGGAGCTCCGAGCATGAGGCAATTGTCCCGGTTGGATAAAAAGTACTGCGTTTATGCGGGACAAAGATCCCTGATGACGTTCAGTCTGCGCCAAAACCCTTCTCCCGTGCCTGCACAATCAGTTGTGCACGGGTCGGGATATCGAGATTGCCGCATATTGCACAGACATGATTACGCACGGTTTTTGTCGCGATAGACAGGGCTTGGGCGATTTCGGTATTTGACTGCCCCTGGGCCACGAGGTTGAGTACCACCCGCTGGCGACTCGTTAACTTGCCAACCCATGGGGCTTCCCTGCCCCCTTGTGCCTCCGGGCCATCGGCGAGAAAGCGACGCAGTTCAGCAATGAATATTGGCCACGAACTGTCTTCAAGCTGCAGTATGTGGTTTTCGCCCTTCAGCGGTAAAAAATGTGCATCAGGTAGCTGCGATGCCAGGCTGCGCCCCAGCTCGAAGGGCACCATGGCATCGCCTTCAACATGGGAAACCAAGGCCGGGGCATGGATATGCGGGAGTACGTCACGTACGTCAATCTCGTGGAAGCCGCGCCACAGTCGCACTGCATTCTCTGGTGAAGCCGTGGTTCTTTGCAGTTCGTCCCACCAGGCGATCTGCTTCCTGTCATGGCGAGGAGATAAACGGCTGGCAAACAGCTCGCGGAAGGCTCCGGTTTTGCGCCCCCACCCGATTTTTATCATGCTCGCCAGCGCCTCGGCCTCTTCCTTATTTCGTTCGCTGGCTCCAGGGGTAAACGCTCCGTTAGTGTAGGCGTTGTAGAGCACCAATCTACTTACCCGCTCTGGATGACGAAAAGCGTAGAGCAGAGCGATGGGGCCGCCCTGGCACAGCCCGATCAGCGAGAAGCGCTTCCACCCCAGGCTGTCAACAACGGCCTCGAGATCCTTTACCCAGGCTTCCAGACCCTGTTCGGCAACATCGTGGTCGGACAACCCGCTACCGCGAATGTCGAAGCGGGCGAGCGTGTGCCCATGTGTCAACTCACGCAACCAATGCTGCCAAACAGGACTACCCCAGTCGTGTTCTACATGAGTTAGCCAGCCCCCGACACGAATGAGCGGAGGGCCACTACCGGCAACAGCGTACGCAATGCGTACACCATCCTCTGTCGTGCAGAAACTGATTCGCTGCCTCATATGTCACCGCCGCGCTTTGGGCCAGTCTACGTCATGTGGAGAGTTCCGGGTCGGGCTTTTAAGAGTCTAGCAGACCTGAATGCTGTGCTTGATAAACCCCGGGGGCGGGCTCGTGACACAGTGGCCAGCCATCGCTGTTAACTGTATTATGCCTCAAGGTTAACAGCCGTCGATTTACCACGTCAGAACCAATCGCTCTACCGGAGAACCCCCTATGCGCAATGCTGACCTCGTCGCCCGCGGCCTCAAGTCCGTGTGGCATCCCTGCACCCAAATGAAAGACCATGAAACTTTACCTCTGGTGCCGATAAAAAGGGGCGAAGGCGTTTGGCTGGAGGACTTTGAAAACAACCGGTTTATCGATGCCGTAAGCTCTTGGTGGGTCAACCTGTTCGGCCACGCCAACCCCAGAATCAACGCTGCGATTCAAAAACAGATCGGCGAGCTGGAGCACGTCATTCTGGCCGGGTTTACCCACGAGCCCGTGGTCAACTTGTCTGAACGGCTCATTGAAGTAACCCCGGAAGGTCTCAACAAGTGTTTCTATGCGGACAACGGCTCGTCTGCAATAGAAGCTGCGCTCAAAATGAGCTTTCACTACTGGAAGAACGAGGGCAAACCCTGCAAGAAGAATTTCGTGAACCTGAGTAACAGCTACCACGGCGAAACCCTGGGTGCTTTGGCGCTGGGGGATGTGGCTTTGTACAAGGACACCTATGAGCCATTGCTGATGGAAGTGCTAACTGCGCCCTCGCCGGACGCCTACAACAAGGAAGAGGGTGAAACCGACGAGGCCTATGCCCTGCGCCAGTTCGAGTCCATGGAAAAGCTGTTGGCAGAAAAACACGAGGAAATCTGCGCCGTTGTGGTGGAGCCACTGATCCAATGCGCTGGCGGCATGCGCATGCACCACCCGATTTACCACACCAAACTGCGCGAAGCCTGTGATCGATACGGCGTGCATCTGATTGCTGATGAAATAGCTGTCGGCTTTGGCCGCACTGGTACTCTGTTTGCCTGCGAACAGTCTGGAATCACCCCGGATTTCATGTGCCTTTCCAAAGGACTGACCGCCGGCTACCTGCCGCTATCCGTGGTGCTCACCACAGATACCGTTTACAACGCCTTTTACGATGACTACGAAACCCTGAAAGCCTTTCTGCACAGCCACAGCTACACCGGCAACCCCATCGGCTGTGCTGTAGCACTGGCGACTCTCGATATCTTCCGGGATGATAATGTTATCGAGAACAATCGCCGGCTTTCGGCCTGCATGGCTGAATCCGTCGCTCACCTTGCTGATCACCCCAACGTCGGCGATATCCGCCAGCACGGCATGACTCTCGCAGTGGAAATGGTGAAGGACAAAGCCTCAAAAACGCCTTTTCCCTGGCAGGAGCGCCGGGGTGTTCGCGTTTATCAGCACTCCCTCACGCGCCAGGCCTTGCTTCGCCCCCTGGGTAATGTGGTTTACTTCATGCCGCCTTACGTCATCACCGAAGACCAGATCCGCCATCTGGCTCAGGTCGCGACCGAAGGCATCGACATCGCCGTTAGGGACTGATCAAGGTAAACACGCATGCGCATCCCCAGAATCTACACCGATTCGCCACTGAGCGAAGGATCTCAGGCTGAACTGGACGAAAACGCTGCTCAGCATGTTGGCCGCGTATTGCGTATGCAGCCAGGGCAGGAGCTGAAGCTGTTTAACGGCGACGGCCAGGACTACCCGGCCACCATTACCGAAGCGGGCAAGAAACGCGTAGCAGTGCTTGTGGGAGCACCCGAGGCCAACGCCACGGAATCGCCGCTGAAAATCACCCTTGGCCAGACTCTGTCCAAAGGCGACCGCATGGATTACGCCGTGCAAAAAGCCGTGGAGATGGGCGCAACCTGCATAGTGCCGCTCACCACTGAGCACTGCGAGGTAAAACTCAAAGGCGACCGCGAGGATAAACGTCTGCGCCACTGGCAATCCATCGCTGTGAGTGCTGCAGAACAATGTGGCCGCGCCCGGGTGCCCGAAATCCTGCCGGTTATGACCGTGAAACAGTGGCTTGAGCACAGCCGAAACTGCGACCTGCGCCTGGTGCTGCACCACCGCACTGAACAGTCACTGGAATCTATGGCCAAGCCTGCCAGCATAGCCCTGATGATCGGCCCGGAAGGCGGCCTGACGGCAGCTGAAATTGCACAGGCGGAGAAGGAAGGATTTATGCCTGTGGCACTCGGCCCCCGTGTTCTGAGGACAGAAACCGCGCCGGTCGCAGCCATGGCTCTTTGCCAGTGGCTGTGGGGAGACATTGGTCACTAGACCGCATTGCCATTTCTGAAGGGTCTGGCGAGTCATTGACAGACACCCGCCTTCCACACATGCTCCATCCCGCAGTCATAATCAAAAAAGTGAGTACTAGCCCGGATGACAAGCCTGTTCACCAACCCGGAATTCTGGCAATACCTCAGCATCCCCGTTATTGCTGCCCTCATTGGCTGGACCACCAACTGGCTCGCCATCAAAATGACCTTCTTCCCACTGGAATTCGTTGGCAAGCCGCCGCTGCTGGGCTGGCAGGGCATTATTCCTTCAAAAGCCCGAAAAATGGCCGCCATCAGCGTCGACGCCACCATCTCCAAGATCGGCACCGTGCGGGAAATTTTTCAGCAGATTGATCCCAGAGTGCTCGCCACCCACGTTGTCCACTCCGTTGACCTTCGTATCGAAGAGTACGTCGACGAACTGATGCTCAGGGAACACCCCACGTTCTGGGAAAACCTCCCCGCCTCAGCGCGAAAAATGGTCTACGACCGGGTACGCAAATCCACACCGAAACTCGTTGATAACCTGGTAGACGATATATCTGACAACGTCGAAGATCTTCTTGATATCAAAGGTATGGTGATCGAACGCCTCGCCGCCGACAAACAACTGCTGAACCGTATTTTCCTGGAATGTGGCGACGCGGAGTTCCGTTTTATCGTGAACTCCGGCTTCTATTTCGGCTTTTTATTTGGCCTGATTCAAATGGCTGTCTGGTACTTCTACCAAAGCTGGTGGGTGCTGCCTTTTTTCGGGCTATTGGTGGGCTGGGCAACCAACTGGATTGCACTGAACGTTATTTTCCAGCCTTTGCACGCGAAAAAGATCGGCCCGTTCCGCATTCAGGGGCTGTTCCTGAAACGGCAGCCGGAAGTCGCCGAATCCTTCTGCCACATAGTGACCCATGAAATCCTCACCGTCGGCAATATTATCAACGCCATCCTGGAAGGCCCAAAAGGTGATCGCGCCCGCAACATGGTGAAGAAGCACATAAAGCCTCTGGTGGATGAAACCGCTGGCTTGGGCAAGGCATTGACCCAGGTGGCATTTGGCCCTACTGGCTTTGCCACACTCAAAAACCAGGTGGGCGAAAAAGCCATCGAGATATCAAAAACCTCCTTTAACAATCCGGTGTTCGAGACCGACCGCGCACGCGCCGTTGAGTCTATTATGGTAGAGCGGATGATTGCCCTCTCTTCGGAAGAGTTCCAGGATCTGCTCCGCCCCTGTTTCCAGGAAGATGAGATCAAGCTGATTCTGGTAGGCGCGACCCTTGGCTTCGCAGCGGGTGTCTGCCAGCTTGTCTTCGTATTCGGCGACGCTCTGGTGTAAACAGTTTGCTAACCGCAAGGGGTTAACCTGTGCAAGCCTGCGGCGGGCCTCTATACTGCGGGGGTGTGAGTACGTATTCTTTCACGACTGATTGATCCGGAGGCAGCGGATGCCAAGCTTCTTATCCTGGATTGCAGGATTTTTCAAAACAGCAGAGCCGTCACCTCCTCCAGTTTCAGAGGCTCGGTTGTTTAATCCTGCGAAAACCACCGGGCAAGGTGAAACACCAGAGGACGCGCAGAGCCATACGCTGCAGCTTGAAGAAAACCTTTTCTGCTGGCTTCTGGACACAGGGCCGTCAAATCTGCGCGCAGAATTGAACCCGTCGCACGCAGCGCTTCAGGAACTTCACGCCCGCCTTACAGACAACAAGGTGGAAGAGCTGCCGAGGCGGCCCATGACGCTGCCCATGCTGATGAAAGCACTCTCGGATGAAGGCGTCGACCGTCATAAGCTGACTCAGATTATTCTTGGTGATCCCGCTTTAACGGATCAGATCCTGCAGGTTGCCAACAGCCCTTATTTCCGCACCGGAGATCACACCATTGAGTCTGTGGACCAGGCGATATTTATTCTCGGCATGAACGGCATCCGGAATGTAATTGCTGCAGCGGTTATGCGTCCGATGATGGCCGCCCGCAACAGCCGCGAAGCGCTGTTTGCCCAAAGGGCCTGGCTTTGGGGCCTGACCTGCGCGCGTGCTGCCGAGTTTATAGCCAAGCTTCGCAACGAAGATGCGAGCGCACTTTTTACCGCCGGATTGCTGCCGGCGCTTTCCTATATAACGATTCGTCGGGAGCTCCAGCGCATTTTCCGGGCACTGCCAGGTGCTGGAGAACCTGACGTTGCGCTGATTCGCCATGCACTCACGCGCTATCAATGGGTTGTTTGCCAACTGATTGCCAACGAGTGGAACCTGCCGCCCAAGTACCATGCTTACCTTATGGCGGCAGAGCGCCCTGCCCCGGATCAGGAACAGACCACTCTGAGCGACGGCATGGTGATAGGCAGCCGCGAAGTGTTGCGCCATGCCCACCAACGCAACCTGCCTGAAGAAGACCTCGCTAAAATCGTGCATCTTACTTCGGAACAGACCAACCGCGTTCGCGCAGCCCTGAAGGCGGGCCTCATCGAGGGAGCTCGGGGCTAACCTCTGGGCTGGCACCATTTTTCAGCAGAGCCGCAAATGTCGTGGATTCGTTCTTGCGCTCGCCCTTGAGCAATTCAGCAGGAAATACCGGCGGCAAACGGTCAACAACACGATCCTCATCGTGGCGCACAACATGAAGCACATCACCTACCGTAATCAGGTCCAGAGCCCGCCCGGGCACAAGCTGGTCGCCCTGCTTGCCCGCCAACGAAAGCAAACCCGCTCGAATCAGTTTGTCACTGACACCGCGGGTTACCTCACCTGGCACCCGCAACGTTTGCTCCAGAGCCTCCTGCTGCGGCGCTTTGGCGCCCTCACTGAACGGGCGCGCCACAAGCCACATCATGGCCAACGCAACCTTCTCCTGCAGTTCCGGCGCTAATTGAACGTGACTGCGCTTGGCAACAGCACCCGGATTTTGCAGGTAGAACGCCAAGCTCGCCCCGAGAAGCAGGATCATCCAGTTCAGGTATATCCAGATCAGCATGATAATCCCGATCGCAAAACTGGAGTAGATGGCTGCATACTTGGCTGAGCCAGCCACAAAGGACGCAAACAATATCCCACCCGCCTGCCAGGAAACCCCGGCAACCAGGCCACCAATAAACGCACACCTGAGTTTGACTCGGGTATTGGGCATAAACACGTAAACGAAAGTGAATGCACCCACCACAAGGAAAAACGGCGTAAAGCGGCTGATCACAAGAATCAACGAACCAAACGGCTCAATGGCAATAAGCGTTTGAACAAAAGAGGACGAGAAAATGGTCGCGCTGACACCAATGGCCGAGACCATCAACAGCGGCCCAACCATGATAACGCTCAGATAGTTGCTGAACCTCTGCGCCACGGAGCGCATCTCCGGCACCCGCCAGATCATATTGAACGAGCGTTCGATTTTCTGCACCAGCGACACCACAGTGTAAACCAGCAAAGCCAAACCTACAGAGCCCAGAACACCTACTTTCATGTTGTCCACGAAGCCCAGTATGCGCTCAGCTATTTCGACACCCTGAGGGCCCATGGGCTGGAAGAACTGGAACAGGAAAGGTTCCATGCGCTGATGCACACCCATCGCTTTCAGCACTGAGAAACTCAGAGCCAGCAAAGGCACAATACTGAGCAGCGTGGTGTACACCAGGCTCATGGCATGAAGTGTTAGCTGACCGCTGATGACATCTCGCATGAGAGCGTAAGCGGAGCGCCCTACCTTATAGAGCCAAGTCCAGGGCCAGCTGCGGGGAGGGTTCGGGTTTGCCAGAATCCAGGTTTCAGCGGCCTGGAGGCGTTCTTTGAATTGGAAGGAAGCCACTTTAAATCCTGTTATTCCTGTTTTGTTCAGATTATCAGTTAGATATCCGATTTCCATCAAGTATGACTGATTAAGCGCTTTTTGCGAGGCGGCGCTCTTAATATAACCATGTTGATATTGAAGGGCTTCGTGATTCCGCATCTCGGTTTCAACAGTGAACTCTCGAACGGAAGAGTTTGATAAATACCGGGGGCTGTTCGCCGAGCAAGGGGACTTCGACATTCCACAAATGTTCAATGCGGGTGTCGCCTGACCACGCATGGCGGGCCAGGCATTCTGACAACTTCCTTTCTACATTAACAAGGATCGATAGGCAGGCATGTGCGCTTTCTGGTGCCACGCACCTTCTCCGCAGCGCTTTCGCTTGAGGACGAATGAGCACCACGACGCAAAACATGCCCGCTTCCCTCTACATTTCCATCAACGACTTTGGCATACGCCATCTTCGGGGTACTGCGAGTGATTTGGACGGTGGCGATACGCTGTTCTTCTCGTCCAAGCCCACTCCCTGTATGGCTGTTCCGAACCGCGTCACCGAGCTTGAACACCTCCCAGGTATCGCCAACCGCCATGAGGTTCCCGCCCATATTGATGACCAGCTCTCCACCTTGCTGTTTTTCCACCAACGGCGGCCAGACTGCATCAATAACTCTCAAGGCGACTTCCCGGCCGATCCGGTCAAAGATCTTCTGAACCGAATGGCTGGTGCCGTCGAGCTTCAAACCCAGCGCTGTGGATGTGGTATTCAAAGTCTGACTCCAGACAATCCCCCCCGTTGCTGGAATAACAACGCGAATTTCCAGAACCGCAGCTCCGGTCGCGATCGTGCTTTTTTCACCGGTGAAGGTGCTGACTTGCTGCCTGGAGCCCAGCGACAAGTCCGATACCCGGGTCACAACCAGATATTCTGCACCCAGAGTATTACCCAGCATCGCTTTCTCAGACACAGGCACATCCTTGCCAGCCATGCGGTGGCGCTCGTCAAAGATCGCACCCTCACTATCCCTTGCCAGCACGGCAAAGCGCCGTGACTGGGTTAACGCATCGGAAATCGAGTGGGTAAAGCGTCGGGAAACCTCCTCTGCCGACAACAGGGTTCGGTCGACTGTATAACTGCCGCGAGCCGTTTCAACCGGGTACACCGCCATGCGCCAACGATTGTCTTGTGCAGATGAACCAGGCGCTTTGTATACAGGAACATCCACCTCAAGCCGCGCAAGTTTACCGCTGCCATCACCGGTATTTGTTACCGAGAGAATGCGGTAGCCTGAG
>JAGPVT010000179.1 GCA_018066865.1 Marinobacter sp.
AAAACGGCTCTCCAAAAATGTGCGGAGCCATGGATGGCGGAGCCAAGCGTACACGGACGTATTCACAGCGGTTTTTGGAGAGCCGTTTTCGCACCCTTGCAGCCCCGAAGCCCGAAGCAAAAAGCCCCGAGTCAAAGGAACCCAGCATGCGTAAAGCCCTCATAGTAGCCATGTCCCGAAACCGGGTAATCGGCAAAAATAACAATCTACCTTGGTATCTGCCAGGCGACCTGAAGTACTTCAAACAAGCCACCATGGGCAAGCCCATCATCATGGGACGAAAAACCTGGGACTCCATTGGCAGGCCACTGCCGGGCCGAATGAACGTTGTTATTTCACGGAATGCAGAGCGAGAATCACCCGCAGGAACCGTTGGCGCCCAATCGCTGGAAGAGGCTCTGGTAAAAGCAGAAGCACAGGCCGAACTCGATGGTGGTGACGAAGTAATGATTATCGGGGGCGGGCAAATCTATACGGAAGCGCTACCTATGGTAGACCGCATATACATCACTCAGGTGCACGCCGAGGTAGATGGCGATGCGTATTTTCCGGAAGTGAACTGGGATGAGTGGGAAGAAATCGGACGGGAGGATTTCTCCGCGTCCGATAACAATCCTTACGACTACAGCTTCGTCGTCTATCAGCGCTTGGCGTCTGACTGACGAGGAGGCCGCTTGCCACCTTTGCCAGGCGGTTTGCCGCGAGCAGCAGCGCCGCCGGGGCCACTACGACCCTTATTGAAACCGCCTTTCGGTGGTCCCTTGCGGAACTCGCCAGGACGACCGCCTTTACGATCACGGCGCGGAGGCGGAGCCGAAGATACTACTGGCAGGGCTTCAGGCTGCTCCAAAGGCAGTGAGCCAGGCTGCATGGCTTCCATCCAGCAGGCGAGAGCACCGGCAACCATGGCAATGTCCATTTCGTTGCGCTCAGCGATCTCATCCAGCAACGCCATCGACTTCGCAAGCTTTTTATCTTCAGAAAAGCCCAAAAGCTGGGTTTCAAATTGCTCTTCGCGCATTTTCTTCAGTTCAACAGGCGAAGGCAGTTCGTAGGCTCCCATGGGCGAGTTGGTGGCGCGTTCAAGAGTGCGCAGCCAGCTCCGCTCACGGGGTGTTACCAGAAGAATGGCTTTTCCTTCGCGCCCTGCGCGGCCAGTACGTCCAATCCGGTGGATGTAGGCTTCGGTGTCGTAGGGTACATCGTAGTTGATAACGTGCGTGATTCTCGGAACGTCCAGGCCACGGGCGGCTACGTCAGTAGCAACGATAATGTCTTTCTTGCCGCGCTTGAGATCCTCAACGGTCTGTTCGCGCTGGCGCTGGTTCAAGTCGCCGTTCAGGGGTGCCACGGCGTGTCCACGGGCGCTGAGCTTCTCGGCCAGCAAGGTGGTTTCGGCCTTGGTGCGCACAAAGATAATGGCACCTTCGATAGGCTCCACTTCCAGAATGCGGGTCAGCGCATCCAGCTTGCGCTCTGCATAAACCGGCAGAACAAACTGCGAAATACGCTCAACGGTGCGGGTTTCGCTTTCGATTTTCACTTCGACCGCATCGCGCAGGTAGGTTTGAGCTACCTTCTTGATTTGCGGTGGCATGGTGGCTGAGAACAGCGCACGCTGACAGTTTTCCGGGGTCTTGGCGAGAATGGCCTCAACGTCATCAATAAAGCCCATGCGCAGCATTTCATCCGCTTCGTCCAGCACCAGCGCCTTCAGGTTGCCAAGTCTCAGCGTGCCTTTGCGAAGATGGTCGAGCATACGGCCAGGGGTGCCCACAATAACCTGCGCACCGCGCCTGAGGCCTTTGATCTGAGGATAAAAATCCTGGCCGCCGTAGATAGGCAGCACGTGGAAGTTACGAAATTTTGCGGCATAGGAAGTGAAGGCTTCAGCGACCTGAATGGCCAGTTCCCGTGTAGGTGCCAGAACCAGAATCTGAGGCTCAGTGACAGTTGCATCAACCCGGCTTAACAGCGGCAGTGCAAAGGCGGCGGTTTTACCCGTGCCGGTCTGGGCAACGCCCAGCAGATGTCTGCCAGCGAGCAGGGCAGGTATGCACTGGGCCTGGATGGGCGTCGGGGTTTCATAGCCAATAGCAGATACAGCTTCAAGTACGGCTGGATCAAGCCCCAGTTCGGCAAAAGACAATTCAGACATTGATTTACTCGGTATTCGGAAGGTAGAGCATTGCCGGGCAATGCATTATGTGGCGATATTATAACCGCTTTTTGCTGGATTTAATACGTAAAATCTATTGTGATCTGTAGGTAGTTGCCGGGGCGGCGCCGTTGCATTGCTCGCGACTTTTGGGCAATCTCTTTTTCTGCTGATAGGTTGCTAACAGGATAGTATTATGACCTTTGATGAATTGATTGCCGCTGGCCGCGCCAGTAAAGAGTTGGTGATTCCCCCAAACTGGTCTCAGGGGCGCGCGACGTTTGGCGGCCTCGTAACGGGTCTGCTATTCGATCGTATGGAGCGGGTGGTTGCTGATAACCGGCCGGTGCGATCCATGCACGTGTCGTTTGTTGGACCGGTAGAGGCAGATGTTCCCGCTGTTTTTGATGCGCAGATTCTGCGCGAGGGCGGGTCGGTTAGTCAGGTAGAAGGACGAATTATCCAGAACGGAGAGCCCCGGGTGGTCTGTATTGGCGCTTTTGCGGGTGGACGAGAGTCAGTTGTGCGGATTGAGGGAGTGCCAGCCCCGTACGCAAAGCCAATCGATCAGTGCCAGGGGCTGCCGTTTATTGAAGGTGTGACCCCGGGGTTTATTGGTCATATTGAGATGCGCTGGGCATACGGAAGTCTGCCGTTCTCGGGTGGAAGCGGTCGTGAAATGGGTGGATGGATGCGGTTCCGGGAAGTGCCCGACGTTTTGACCGATGCCCACATTGTGGCGTTGATTGACGCCTGGCCTGCGCCAATCATCCAGCATTTCAAATCGCGTGTGCCGGCCAGTTCGCTGTCCTGGGCGTTTGATATCATCCACCCAAGGCCCGCTCTGGAGGCTGATGACTGGCTCCTGTACAAGGCGACGATTGATCAGGCAGGGGATGGCTATTGTCATTTCGATGCCCGAATCTGGACGCCGCGAGGAGATTTGCTGGCGGTCAGTCGCCAGACCGCTGCTGTATTTGGTTAACGGTTTCAGGGACTCCTCGAAGAAATGGCGGCTCAGGCCGCCATTTCTGCTTTTAGCGCGTCAATAATGATCCGCGCAAAGTCTTCGGGGGAATCTTCCTGCAGGAAGTGCCCGCCCCGCAGGATAATGTGGGGCTGCCCGAGTGCACCGGGGATACGGCGCTGCATGTGGCGGTCTCCCCCGCGGGTTATGGAGTCGCCGCTGCTGAAGCAGGTAATAAAAGGCTTGCGCCATTTTTCCAGGACTTTCCATGCGGCCTTGTTGGCTTCGCTTGCCGGGTCTTCAGGCGAGATAGGCACCAGTTTGGGGAATGCTCGTGCGCCTGCTTTGTATTCCGTTGAGGGGAAAGGTGCCTCGTAGGCCGCCAGCTCGTGTTTGTTGAGCGTCCGTTCGGTGCCCAGTTGCACAATGCGGCCAACGGGAAACCAGGGACTGTGTGTAGCAAACGCCTTCCATACGCTGAATACCGCAGGCGCGCGGGTATCGCCGGTTGGCAGCATGCCATTGCCGACGATGATCCGTTGGAACCTGCCAGGAAGTTCAGCGGCAAGTCTAAGACCTAGCAGCGAGCCCCAGTTCTGGCATACCAGTGTGATATTCCTGAGATCCAAAGCTTCCAGCCAATGAGTCAGCCATGCCATGTGGCGGTCATAACTGTAGTCATCTATATCTGCCGGTTTGTCAGACTTGCCAAAGCCTACAAGATCCGGTGCCAGTACCCGGTGGCCGGCATCAGCGACCAGAGGAATCATGTGGCGGTACAGGTACGACCAGGAGGGCTCTCCGTGAAGCATAAGAACGGGCGACGCTGCGGCTGGGCCCTCGTCGACATAGTGCATCCGGAGGCCAGGCTCGACATCCAGATAGTGAGGAATAAAAGGGTAGTCCGGGAGACCAGCGAAGCGGTCTTCATCCGTTCTCAGAATACGCATGCCATCGACTGTCCTGACTGATTGGTTGCGAGCTCAGGATAAGTCACTTAGCGATTTCATGTGTTTGAGTTGCGTAACAGAGCGTTGTGGCTTTGAATCAGGCGTTGTCAGGATCAATTATTGGCCGCCGGTTGGAACGCTTGTCTTCCCAGTTCAGATCTTTCGGGTCGTACCAGCCGATAGCGTTGAGTACCTTCTCGCGTGTGGTCACTGACAGCGTGGGCCAGAGCTCCTGAAAATCGTCCAGCCCCTGTTCCCGAAAACGCTGTTGTTTGCTTTGCAGGCGATTAATAATGCGCGGCAGTTGCAGAGCCTCGCCCAGTTGGCCCGGCACCAGAACCTCCTGGCCCAGAACCTTCCGGCGATGGGTTCTGGCGGCCAACACCCGGCGCAGTTCCGTCGCAGCATCCAGAGCAGTTTCCGTGGTAAAGATTTCCAGTTCCAATGCCGTGACCTGTTTAATAGCTGACCAACAACGTTTCACTATAACCTGAAGCAGGCGCCAGTGGCCATTTGGTCGTGGTAGGCTAATGCGCGCCTGAACCTGACTGGGATAAAACGGAATTATGTACGCAAAACTTGAGACACGAACCTTTCTTGCCATGTTGGTCGGGGTATCCCTGGCTTTCGTGCTTCTCATGAAGCCTTTTTTCGGACCCATCTTCTGGGCAATAGCTATCGCGCTGATTTTTCATCCGTTTCAGATGTTCCTGGTGCGCCGGCTCGGTGACCGACCAAACGTGAATGCGTTGATTACGTTAACGGTTTGCATGTTAATTGTGGTGATTCCAGTGTTGGTTCTGGTGACGTCCCTGGCGGCTGAAGGGTTGGGGATTTATCAGCAGATTCAGGACGGAGAAATAAAGCCCGGTGAGTATATTGATCAGGTAAACCAGTCCTTCCCGGCTATTCAGTCACTTCTGGCGCAGTTTGATGTCAGCTTCAGTGAAATCCGTGATCGCGTGGTCAGCGTGTTCGTGGGTGGTAGCCAGTTCCTGGCCAAGCAGGCTCTGGGTATAGGCCAGAACACCTTCCAGTTTTTCCTCGGGCTGGGGCTTATGGTGTACCTGGCCTTCTTCCTGCTGCGCGACGGCAGAAAGCTGGTTGAACTGTTGATTCGTGCACTTCCCCTGGGAGATGAGCGCGAACGATTGCTGTTTGCCAAGTTTGCAGAAGTAACCCGTGCAACGGTCAAAGGCAATCTGCTGATAGCCATCATTCAGGGGGCCTTGGGAGGCATTATCTTCTGGATTCTGGGTATTGGCGGGGCGTTGTTGTGGGGTGTGGTCATGGCCATATTCTCGCTGTTGCCTGCTGTGGGCGCCGCGCTGGTTTGGGTGCCAGCTGCGATTTATCTGGCTGCCGTGGGTGATGTCTTTGAGTCCATAGTGCTTACGATATTCGGTGTGGTAGTGATAGGGCTTGCCGATAACGTTTTACGACCGATTCTGGTCGGGCGGGATACAAAACTCCCTGATTACATTGTGCTGCTTTCCACTTTGGGCGGCCTTGCCATGTTTGGTATTAACGGTTTTGTGATGGGCCCGCTGGTCGCCGCATTGTTCATGGCGTTCTGGGGGATCTTCATCCGGGAATTCAGCGAGGAGTCTCAGAGGTCAAGGCTGTGATGTCGGTTAAGGCGACATGAGACAAAAGTATGTTAGGATTTTTTCGGTTAGCCCCAGCCCGTGGAGATTGGCACCACACAACAAGAAAGAAACGGATATCGCTGAGATATCAGGAGTAAAGCAGGTGAGTATCATTAAAAACGCGACCACCCGCATGGGTCGCTTTGCGCTTGCAGCAGGCACAGCTGCAATGTTGAGTTTCGCGCCCACAGCATTCGCCGATGAAACGGTTGCGCTGAAGAATGCCCTATATGGCGCCGGGTACGATATTACGAATGTCAATTCCAGAATGGATGATGCCACCCGGTCTGAAGTGTCCCGCTTTCAGAAGGACAACGGGCTTCAGGCGAGCGGAATTC
Organism: Marinobacter sp.; assembly: GCA_018066865.1. GTDB lineage: Bacteria > Pseudomonadota > Gammaproteobacteria > Pseudomonadales > Oleiphilaceae > Marinobacter. The sequence goes on from JAGPVT010000179.1 coordinate 6,063, forward strand.
TGGATGAGGCGACCAAAAAAGCGCTGGGCATGATCAGTGTTCAGGTTGCGTCAGCCGCAACAGCTTCCAGGCCGGTAGTGTCCCAGCCTGCAGAGGCCAGCAACCCCGAGTCTGTCGAAGACGACGCTATTGAGGAAGAAGAAGACGGTGGCTGGACCCTGTTCTGATCGGGGCACTCTTCTCGGTTTTGCAGCTGTCCAGAACGCAATACAAAAAAGCCCGCACAGATCATCTGTGCGGGCTTTTTTGTACCAGAGCCTGAATCAGCCGAGCTTCTCCAGATCCCTTACTGCACCTTTGTCAGCGCTGGTTGCCAGCAGGGCGTAGGCTTTCAGCGCAGATGATACCGCACGCGCTCTGGGTAATTCGGGTTTCCAGCCTTTCGCGTCCCGGGCTTCGCGGCGACGATCGAGCTCCTGTTGATCCAACTGCACATTGATGGATCGCTTGGGAATATCGATAAGGATCGGATCACCGTTTTCGATAAGCCCGATAGCGCCACCGGCTGCAGCTTCAGGTGAAGCGTGACCGATAGAAAGCCCCGAGGTTCCGCCCGAGAAGCGGCCGTCGGTCAGCAGTGCGCAGGCTGCGCCCAATCCTTTGGATTTGAGATAGCTGGTGGGGTAAAGCATTTCCTGCATACCAGGGCCACCCTTGGGGCCTTCGTAGCGGATAATCACCACGTCGCCGGGCTTGACCTGGTCATCCAGAATGCCGGCGACAGCGGCATCCTGGCTTTCAAATACCCTGGCTTTGCCTTCGAATACGAAAATACTTTCATCCACACCGGCAGTTTTTACCACACAGCCGTCGACAGCGATGTTGCCATACAGAACGGCAAGGCCGCCCTCGGAGCTGTAGGCGTGCTCGGCAGAGCGGATGCAGCCTGTCTCGCGGTCGCCGTCCAGGCTTGGCCAGCGGGTACTCTGGCTGAAGGCCGTTTGGGTCGGAATGCCCGCCGGCCCGGCTTTATAGAATTCAACAACCTCTGGGGGCGGAGAGCGCATGATATCCCAGGTCTCCAGAGCTTCTTTCATGGTTTTGCTGTGTACCGTGGGCAGATCGGTATTGATCAGGCCGCCACGTTCCAGCTCTCCCATGATTCCCATAATACCGCCGGCGCGATGCACGTCTTCCATGTGATACTTGGGAGAGTTTGGGGCTACTTTGCACAACTGGGGCACGCGGCGGGAAAGCTGATCAATCTCGTTCAGAGTGAACGGAACTCCGCCTTCCTGAGCTGCTGCCAGCAGGTGAAGAATGGTGTTAGTGGATCCGCCCATGGCGATATCCATAATCATGGCGTTTTCGAACGCTGCCATGGAGGCGATGCTCCGAGGCAGAACACTCGCGTCGTCCTGTTCGTAATAACGCTTTGCATTCGCCACAATCTGGCGACCTGCTTTCAGGAACAATTGCTCCCGGTCGGCATGGGTCGCCAGCATGGATCCGTTGCCGGGGAGCGCCAGGCCTATGGCTTCGGCCAGGCAGTTCATGGAGTTGGCGGTAAACATGCCGGAGCATGAACCACAGGTTGGGCAGGCACTGCGTTCGTATTCCGCTACCATTTCATCATCGGCAGTCGGATCTGCGGCTATGACCATGGCATCGACCAGGTCAAGTTTGTGCTCTGATAGCTTGGTTTTGCCGGCTTCCATCGGGCCGCCGGAAACGAAAATAGCGGGAATATTCAGGCGCATTGCGGCCATCAGCATGCCCGGTGTGATTTTGTCGCAGTTGGATATGCACACCATCGCGTCGGCGCAGTGGGCATTCACCATATACTCGACAGAATCAGCAATGAGTTCCCGTGAAGGCAGGGAGTAAAGCATGCCATCGTGGCCCATTGCGATGCCGTCATCCACCGCGATGGTGTTGAATTCCTTGGCAACGCCGCCGGCTGCCTCGATTTCGCGGCATACAAGCTGCCCCAGATCCTTGAGGTGGACGTGTCCGGGTACAAACTGGGTAAAGGAGTTAACAACGGCAATAATCGGCTTGCCGAAATCATCGTCTTTCATACCGGTGGCGCGCCAGAGGGCGCGGGCGCCGGCCATATTGCGGCCTGCGGTGGAAGTCCGCGAACGATACTGAGGCATGGTACTCTGGTCTCTCTGTAGGAATACTTGGTAATAGCGTTGATTAAATGACAAAGTCTACCAGATTAGGCTCCCGGCGCATGGTTGTTTTCCTGCTCCATGGTTACAATGATTAACAGATATCACAAATCAACTCCCCGCCTTGAGCTCACTCAGGAGATTGCCTATGGCTAGCAAGGAAAGCCTGCCGCTTCGTCGTCTGAAAGAATTTCAGCCGCTGAACCGGTTGACCGATGACCAGTTGGTATTGCTAGCCAGTCGCGCCGAACGCAGATCTCATGGTCCGGGCCAGCGGGTACTGGAGCGCGGTGTGCGTGATGGTCTGGACTATTTCCTGGTAACCGGCAAGGTCGAGCTGGAATCAGTCGATGGGCGCAAAACGGTTATCGAAGCCAAAACCGATAAAGCCCTGAACCCCATCGCCAGGCTGCAGCCAAGAATGTACGAAGTGACGGCGGTAAAACCGTGCGAATTTCTTGTGGTGGAACAGGATGTTCTCAATCAGCTTCTTCGGGCAGCCCCGGTTGCCCAGGTCGAGATGGACTCAGGCGAAAGCCACGACAGCGGTGAGAGTGAAGAGCACCACCTCCTGATGGAATTCTATGCTGAACTCCGCTCGAACCAGCTCAAACTACCCAGTGTTCCCGATGTAGCGTGGAAAGTGCGCCGCATGGTGGATCGAGACGATACGACGGCCGACCAGGTGGCCAGCGCTGTGTCGGCGGACCCGGCCATGGCAGCCAAGCTGGTGCGGGCCTGTAATAGCCCGCTTTACCGTGGTTTCAGCGATGTGCGCAATGTTCGCGAATCGGTTGTTCGGCTGGGTATGAGGACGACTCGCCAGCTTGTAACTGTGTTCTCCATGCGGGAAGTGTTCAAAAGCCGACACCCGTCGCTGCAGCAGGAAATAGAAAAACTCTGGCGACATTCTCGCGAAGTGGCGGCACTTTGCTGGGTGCTGGCGGACCACGCTACCCGTCTGAACCCCGAAGAAGCGTTGCTGGCGGGTCTGCTTCATGACATAGGCGTAGTTCCGGTTCTGGTGCAAGCGGAGCACCACGTAAACCTGTTTGCCGACGACACAAATCTACAGAATGCCATCAGTGAACTGCGGGCTGATGTCGGTACCGCGGTTCTGGAAAGCTGGTCGTTCCCGCCGCCTTTCGTCGATGCCGTGCGGTATGCCGAAGAGTGGGGTTATGAGAGCCGGGAGCCGGAGCCGCAGTTGGTGGATGTTGTGATTGTGGCGCAACTTCACGCCATGATTGGCTCCAGTCAGAATGAAGGTTTGCCGTCATTCGATGAGGTGCCGGCCTATCGCAGGCTTGGTAATCTTGAGCTCAACGCCTCACGGAGCCTGGAACTTCTGACAGAAGCACGGGCGCGGATGGATGAAGTTCAACAGTTGCTGGCTATTCGATGAAGGTTCCGGTCTTTCCGCTCAATTCGGTTGTGTTGCCCGGTGGCAGGATACCACTGCAGCTGTTCGAACCACGCTATATCGATATGCTGACCCGCTGCCTGAAGAGTGATGAGGGTTTTGTCATAACCTTGTTGCGTGATGGCGCTGAGGCCGGTCGGGTGGCGTCTTTTTACGAGACTGGCACATACGTGCGCATTATTGATTTTCAGCAGCTCGAAAATGGGTTGCTGGGAATTACCGTGGAGGGCGAAGCCAAAGTGTCCATTGCCCGCTCCTGGCAGCAGGATGACGGTTTGAATCTCTGTGAGATGGAGTTTCTTCCGGCAGAAGCTCCGGGCAGCATTCCTGTCGCTTTTCATGAGCTGCCATCGGTTTTGCGTGCGCTTTTCCGACACCCGGTTATCCGGGACCTGGGGATGAGCGTGAATTATGAGGATGCCCGGGATGTCGGCTGGCGGCTGACTGAACTACTCCCCCTGGACAAACAGGAAAAACAGCATCTCATAGAGATACAGGATCCTTTGGAGCGGTTGAACCGCTTGCAGGGATTGCTTGAGGCCCTCGAAGAGGGCTGATGGTTTCAGGATGCCGGTGCGTAGTGCAGTATGGCATCTGGCCACGAGAGCCAGATGTAGCATCCGTAGATTACTAGCCAGGTAAGTGCTGCCGAGATGGTTACGGTATCCGGAGCGATAGGAACCCTGTCGAACCTGCTGAAGCTGGCTCTTGTTGCGCCGGTGATCGCCAATCCCAGTAATAACCCCCCTACAATATCGCTGAACCAGTGTACGCCCAGATAAAGCCGGCTGAGGGCTACGGGAATCAGTGGCAGCGAGAACAAAATGTAGGTCCGCCAACGCTTGCGATTGCGAGTCTCAGCAGCCACAAAACTGGCCAGTAGCGTGACAAACACCGTAATGCCTGTTGTATGGCCGCTGGGAAACGCACCTGATGATGGTGGGTTTACAATCTGATCCGGCCGATCAACGCCAAAGGTTGCTTTCAAGCCCCAAACCAACACAATGGTCATCATGGCAGCCAGCAGAACGTGAGCGGCAGCGGCGTAGTGCCCCCGGAATGCCAATGCCAGGCATGCCAGCACCGCTGCAGCAATGAGCACAGGAGGGTCGCCCAGAAGCGTGGCGACAAGAGCAGGCGCGTCAAATAACGGTTGGCGCAAGTCGCTGAACCACTGCAGGGCCAGTTGATCGAAAGGGACAATCACGTCCGTCATGGTTGCCAGCTGGCCCCAGAGTATAAACAGCGCAAGTGCACCCAGGGCAAGCATTAACGAGGCCAGCGGAAATTCCCCCTCTTGTGCAGGTCGCTCGTTGGTGTAAAGGCGCCAGAAACGATGAGTGGTCTCATACTGAGCCATTTGTCGCTTAAGCCAGAGGTAGAGGCGGCTGTGGTCGCCAAGGCCAAGCTGGAATCGAAAAATGATCAGATAGATCAGTGCCAGTATTGCGATGCTGATACCGGTAACCAGATAAACGTGTGCTGGAGGCTGAACATCACTCGCCATCGCGCTGCCCACCAGAAATCCTGGCAGAACATAGACAGGCGCCCAGCCAATGGCTGACCCGATGTTGAATACCAGGAAACGACGCCAGGGCATCAGAAGTGCACCGGCAATCAAGGGTATTACCGGGCGTACGGGCCCTACGAAACGCCCGATAATAACGCTTTTACCTCCGTGGCTATAAAAGAAGCGCTCGCCTTTGTGGATCAGCTTGGGGTAACGGCTCAGTGGCCACACGCTGGTCAGCCGGCCCTGAAAAAGCCTGCCGATCGCAAAACTCACTGTGTCCCCGGCGATTGCACCCAGGCCAGCCCACGCCAGCACAGGCATCAGCGGCATGCCTATCTGGGCCGCCATGGCGGCAAAGGTGAACAGAAACGCTACGCCCGGCACAAGAATGCCCGCAATTGCCAGGGACTCAATAAATGCGGTTCCGAACAACGCCAGCGATAACCATCCCGAGTTGGCGCTCAGCCACGCAGTCAGGTCCGTAAGCCAGTCGCCGCTCATGAACCGAGTGTCTCTCCCGGGCTGAACCAGGCCGAGTCCGCGCCACGCCGACGGGCTTCAAGCATGGCCTGATGCGCACGGTTGCGCATAATATCAGTGCGCGTGTCACCGCTGCCCCGCGTTGTGCAGCCCAGGCTTACTGTCGCCTTGCCGATCACCGGCCAGTGGTTTTCGGAAATGGTGCGCCTGATACGTTCAGCAATCACGCGCACGCCTTCCTCCGGGGTGAATGGCAGGATCAGAAAGAACTCCGAATCGTTCAGCGTATACAGTGTGTCTCCGGCACGAATCACGCCAAACAGGTGCTGGGTCATGTTGCAAAACAACCCCTGTATGCCAGGTTTGCCGTGGAGGTCGGCCGCCTCGTCGGCATAATCGATGGTCAGGTTGATCACGGAGAGCGTGTGACCGGTGGCAATTGCACGACTGATTTCTTTCTGCAATGTCTCGTCGAGAAAGCGCGCGTTGTGAGCCCCCGTTACCGGATCGGTAATGGCAAGATCTTCGGCAGACTGTGCCATGTGATCGTAGTGCCATATATAAAGTGCCGCGACAGTCAGAACAATGAGCAGACCACTGACGGCCGTGATGGCATCTGCGGAGGGTTGCTTGGCGAACAACAGTATTGCCATGGGTGTAAGCAGAAGCAGCGACAACATAAGCGCATGCCGGAGCGGCAGGATCAGCAAATTAAGCACCAGTAGTGGCATGGCCCAGTGCGTAATGCCGGTGCTGTTCATTGTTAGCATGGCCGCCAGAAGGCCGCTGTTCAGGCCGGAGAGAATAACCAGGTGGCCGGGTGCGGAAAGTTGGTGCCGACGGCTCAGGAGCGTATAAGCCACGCCCGCAAGCGTCAGTATGGCCATGCCGGTAGCCAGGTAGAAAAGCTCGTAAAAACCATAGCGAAGGTTTTGCAGGGCCAATGTAAAAATAAACAGGGTGGCAAGGCCGTAGCTAACGCCGTGTGTCCAGGTTCTCAGCCGGGTTTCTGTCATGGCGCAGATCCTTCCGCACGGGGCTGGATTGGGGGAGTGGTTGGTGTCCAGGCGCTGTAGACCTGAGTCCGGTTGCCTCCTTGTTGTTGAGCGCGGCGCAGTGCGTTGGCGGCGCTTTGCTGGAGGCTATCGGCATCATCGCCAATATTCAGCCCGGCGATGCCGGTGCTGATGGTCAGGTTCAAGCCGTGGGATTCGAGTAGTGTGCAAAGCCCTTTACGGATAGTTTCAGCCCGGGCGATGGCTTCATGGGTGGCTATGCCCGGTAAAATAACCAGAAACTGCAGGTCTGCCGCCCGGTAATAGGTGTCAAAATCCCGGATCTGGGAGTGCAGAAACCGGCCGATTCTGGGAAGGATCGAGCGGATATCTTCGTCCGGGTCATTGTCACTGGCATGTGCGTCGAGACCGATCATGATGATGGACATGTCAGTTCCTTCGCGCTCGCTGCGCTGGATTTCCTTATGCAAGTCTGCAGAAAGATATTCGCGGCTGGCGGCCTGAGTAAGTTCGTCTGTACGCCTCAGGGGCGCCAACTGGCGGGTTTTGTATTCGCGCAGAAATATCAGCACGGCTGAAAGAAGAATGGTTAGCAAAAACGCACTGATCATCTGGTGGCGATCTGCAATGCCTTCTGCCCAGTGAGCGGCGGCCAGGGCCAGAATCACCATGAATACGGTTACCAGGGTTGCGATTCCGCGCGGTACCAGTGCAAATGCAACCAGCACGAGCCCGTAAAGCCAGTGGCTGAGTGCCCAGGGGCCTGTCCAGAAGCTGGTCATCAGCAATAGTATCAACGCTGCGAAAAACAGTTTCTGGACGGCTGGCCAAGGGCGGGCTCCGCGCCCCGGATGGAAGCTGCGACCGCTTACAATGATACCGGCGACAGCTGCGGCGCTGGCTGCGGTGAGCGGCTCACCAAGCACGGCGCACAGAGCGGAGACAACCAGGAAAAAGGCAAGGCTGGCGCGTGATAACCGGTTCAGCAAAAAATTTTCGGCCGTTTGGGCCATGGTATTCGTCCTTTTCGGGGGTTCCCATTGTACCGCAGCGGTATAATATCTGTTTGGGGTGCGTACTTGAAACCGGAAAGGTAAAGTTAGCCTCTTAATCCTGAATTCTGACTGAAAACACATAAGGTAAAGGGATGGATATTGCAGCCTATATGACCGAGGTCGGTCAGCAAGCCCGTGCAGCGGCAACGCTCGTAGCCCGCTCTACGACCGAGACTCGGAACCGCGCGCTGCTGGCCACCGCCGAAGCGCTGGATGCTGCCCGCAGTGAGCTGGCCACGGCAAATGCCCGCGATCTTGCCAGCGGGAAGGAAAGCGGGTTGGATGCCGCCATGCTGGACCGGCTCGAGCTTACACCTGAGCGTGTTGATACGATGATTGAAGGGCTTCGCCAGGTAGCGTCTTTGCCCGACCCCATCGGAGCAATTACCGATATGACCTATCGCCCCTCCGGAATTCAGGTAGGAAAAATGCGCGTGCCCCTGGGGGTTATAGGCATCATCTATGAATCCCGTCCCAATGTGACCGTTGAGGCTGCAAGCCTCTGCATCAAGTCCGGCAACGCAACGATCTTGCGCGGTGGCTCCGAGTCTATTCATTCCAATCAGGCTATTGCTTTGTGTCTGGCACGAGGCCTGGCTGACGCAGGCTTGCCGGAATCGGCTGTGCAGGTTGTCAAAACCACTGACCGGGCTGCCGTCGGCGAACTGATTACCATGCCGGAATACGTAGATGTGATTGTTCCCAGAGGCGGCAAGGGGCTGATCGAACGAATCAGCCGGGACGCGCGGGTACCCGTTATCAAGCATCTTGATGGCGTATGCCATGTTTATATCGACAGCCATGCCGATCCTGAAAAGGCATTGAACGTTGCCGTGAATTCCAAAACCCACCGATACGGCACCTGCAATACCATGGAAACCCTTCTGGTGGACAAGGAAATTGCGGCTGACATGCTGGCGCTGTTGGGGCCGGCTTTTATCGAAAAAGGTGTTGAGCTGCGTGGCTGCGAGCAAACCCGGGAAATCCTCGCCGATATAAACGCTGCCACGGAAGCGGACTGGGAGGAAGAATACCTGGCGCCAGTGCTGGCTATTCGCGTGGTTGACGGGCTGGATGGAGCCATCGAACACATCAATCGTTACAGTTCCCGGCATACCGACAGCATCATCACAGAAAACTACACCCGAGCCAGACGCTTCATTACCGAGGTTGATTCGAGCTCGGTCATGGTCAACGCATCGACCCGCTTTGCGGACGGCTTCGAGTATGGGCTTGGCGCCGAGATTGGTATCTCTACTGATAAAATACACGCCCGCGGCCCGGTCGGGCTCGAGGGGCTGACCTCGCAGAAATACGTAGTATTTGGCGATGGACACGTTCGGGCTTGATGTCGATGCATGTGATTTATGGCGGAACGTTTGACCCGGTGCATCATGGCCATCTGCGCCTTGCGCTGGAGGTTAGCGAACGGCTCGGAAACGTGCCGGTCAGTCTGGTGCCTTGCCATGTTCCACCTCACCGTGGTGAGACTGGAGCAACGGCTGCGCAGCGGCTGCGCTTGCTGGAGCTGGCGATTGCCGGTGAAGCTCGCCTGCGCATTGATGACCGCGAACTGCGCCGTGAAGGCGCGTCTTATACAGCGGATACGCTGCGCCAACTGCGCAACGAACTGGGTGCAGATGTGCCGCTGGTGATGGTGGTAGGTACGGACGCGTTTGCGGGTTTCGACCGCTGGAAGGAGTGGCAACAGATTCCCGGCCTCGCGCACATAATTGTTGTGCGCCGCCCCGGTACCGCGCTGGATCCGCAAGGCGAGCCTGCGCGCCTGGTGGCAGAACGTGGAATTGAAAGTGAAGTAGGCGGTACAGGGCCCCTTTCTGGCCAGGCTTCAGGCCTGATTCTTGAGCTGGACCCGCCCTGGCTTGATATCTCCGCAACTGGCATTCGCGAGCGTATTGGCAGCGGCCGGTCACCCCGTTATCTGATGCCCGAGGCGGTCTTGGCGGAGATTCAGCGTATGGGGCTTTATGGGGCATGCCCTGTGACGAACTTTTAGTGTTACAATCGCGTTCGAATATGACTTTTCGGGTGGCCATTCCGGCCGGCACCCGGACAACAGGGTAATTATGCAGGCAGAGCAACTCAAAGATCTGATAGTGAACGCACTTGAAGATGTAAAAGCAAAAGACATCAGCGTTATTGATGTGCGGGATCGTACCAGCGTTACCGACTTCATGGTTCTGGCATCCGGAACATCCAATCGCCACGTTAAATCCCTCGCGGACTCCGTTGTTATTGATGCAAAAGAGCAAGGCGTTCGTGTCGGCAATGTGGAAGGCAGTGGCGGCAGCGACTGGATTCTTGTGGACATGGGAGACGTTATTGTTCATGTAATGTTGCCGGCGGCCCGTGAGTTTTACGATCTGGAGCGCTTCTGGCGCGATGCACCGGATGTCGGTGCTGCGGGCAGCGAGTAACCGTGCGGTTGCGTTTGATCTGTGTGGGGCAGAAAATGCCCGACTGGGTCAGTAAAGGCTACGACGATTACGCGCGTCGTATGCCTCCGGAAATGCCTCTTGATCTGGTAGAAATTGCCATGCCCCATCGTGGTAAAAATCCTGATATCCCGAGGCTCATGCAGCGCGAAAGCGAGGCAGTGCTGGCCGCCGCAGGTCCCAAGGACAGAGTTGTGGCGCTTGAGGTTAATGGTCGTCCCTGGTCTACTGAAAAGCTGGCGAGTCAGCTCGAAAGCTGGCAGCAGGACGGCCGTGACGTGAGCTTTCTCGTAGGCGGGCCAGACGGTCTGGCCGAACCTTGCCGCCAACGCGCTGACCAGCAGTGGTCACTTTCTCCTCTTACTTTGCCCCATCCTCTGGTGCGTATCCTTTTGGCGGAGCAGCTTTACAGAGCCTGGTCGATTACCCGCAACCACCCGTACCACCGGGCCTAGGAAACATCCATGCCGTGGGGTGAATTCAAGGACACTGCTGCCGAGCGCAGGCTATTCCAGCGTCGCGCTGTCGTTATGCTGGTGATTGTGTTTCTGCTTATGGCAGGGCTAATCGCGCGGATGTACCAGCTTCAAGTAGTAGAACACGACATTTACACCACTCTCTCTGATAAAAACCGGGTTCAGGTACAGTCTGTGCCGCCTCCGCGCGGGTTGGTTTACGATCGGAACCAAGTGTTGCTGGCGGAAAATCGCCCGGTGTTCAGTGTGACCGTTGTGCCTGAGCGGGTTAGCGGCATGGATGCGACGCTGGAGCAGCTGGCTAGCATTCTCGATGTTTCCGAAGAAGATATGGAGCGTTTTCAGCGCCGTCTTCGCGAGCCCCGGCGGCCCTTCCAGGAGATTCCGCTGCGCTATGATCTCACCGAAGACGAGATTGCGCGGCTGGCTGTGCACCGGCACGAATTGCCCGGTGTGGAAGTGGAAGCAGAGCTGGTCCGCTATTATCCCCACAGCGAGCTGACAGCGCACGCGCTGGGGTTTGTCGGCCGTATTAACCGTGATGAGTTGCAGCGGATCGATCCGGTCAACTACGCGGGTACCAACTACATCGGTAAATCCGGTGTTGAACGGTTTTATGAAGAGCTGTTGCATGGAAAGGTCGGTTACCAACACGTAGAAACCAACGCGCGGGGCCGTACCTTGAGAGTTCTCGAGCGGGAAAACCCGGTGCCGGGTGAAGATCTGCAACTACACATCGACCTGCGCCTGCAGAACCGGGCGCACGAGTTACTCGATGGGCGCCGGGGTGCCATCGTCGCCATTGAGCCTGCCACAGGTGGGATACTCGCCCTTGCCAGCGTTCCGGGTTTTGATGCCAACAAATTTGTGACCGGCATCAGCGTGCCGGACTACCGCGAATTAAGTGAGAGTAAAGACAAGCCTCTTTTTAATCGGGCCTTGCGGGGGCAGTACCCCCCGGGCTCCACGCTCAAGCCCATGCTGGCCATAGCGGCGCTTGATAGTGGTGCCGTAACCAGGGACTACACCATTTGGGACCCCGGCCACTTTCAGATCAACTCTGCGGGTCGCCGTTGGAGGGACTGGAAGCGAGGGGGGCACGGTTGGGTTGACCTGACCTATGCAATGACGCAGTCATGTGATGTCTATTTTTACGAAGCGGCTGTGGAAATGGGCGTGGACACCATGGTCAACTATCTGGCCCACTTCGGGTTTGGCGAAGATGCAACTCTGGATGTGTCCGGGGCCTTGAGTGGCCTTCTGCCGTCTCCGGACTGGAAGAGGGCAACGCGGAACGAACCCTGGTACCCCGGCGACACCGTTAATCTCGGGATCGGTCAGGGTTTTATGCTGTCTACGCCACTGCAGCTCGCCACGGCGACAGCGCTGATCGCCAATCGGGGAGAGTGGGTTGAGCCGCGACTGCTGAAAGATATTCAGGGAGACCGCACGCCAGATGAATTTTTGCCGAACGAAACTCACGAGCCTCTGAAGCTTAAAGATCCCAGCAACTGGGAGTTTATTGCAGATGCCATGGCCGAAGTGATGCATGGCGTGAAGGGCACCGCACGTGCCGCTGCCCGGGGCGCGACTTATCGAATGGCCGGGAAAACCGGCACGGCCCAGGTATTCAGCCTTGCAGAAGATGAAGAATACGATGCTGAAGAGATTCGGGAGCGGTTGCGCGACCACGCCCTGTTTGTCGGCTTTGCGCCTTTGGAGAACCCGCAGATCGCCGTTGCGGTGATTGTTGAGAACGGAGGCGGCGGCAGCAGTACCGCAGCTCCTGTTGCCCGGGCCCTTTTCGACGCCTGGTTACTGGAATTTTCTGCGACTGGCGACGGCGCGCTGGTCAGCAAAACCGATTTTGAGAACGAGGCGCGCTGATGGCCACCCGGGAAGTGTTCAGTTCAACTGCCAGCAACCCCCTCGGTCGCCCGAGAGGACTGTGGTCGGCCCTGCACCTGGATCCTATTCTGCTTTTCCTGCTTCTCGCGCTGGTCTCTGGCGGATTGTTTGTACTTTACAGTGGCGCCGACCGCAATTTTGATGTGGTTAAGGCACAAGGTCTGCGTTTCGGCGTTGCCTTCATGGTGATGCTGGTTTTCGCCCAGCTCGATCCCTCTGTATTCCGGCGCTGGGCGCCCTGGCTGTATGGTCTGGGTCTGCTCGGTTTGATCGCTGTATTGTTTGTTGGTGTTGGCGCTAAAGGTGCGCAGCGCTGGTTGGCGCTGCCTGGGCTGCCACGGTTTCAGCCGTCAGAGTTTATGAAACTGGCCGTACCCATGATGGCTGCCTGGTATCTGTCGCGGCATTTTTTGCCGCCGAGGCTGTCCCGCATCGGTGTGGGTCTGGCGATTGTGCTGCTCCCCATGGTCCTGATTGTGAAACAGCCGGATCTCGGAACGTCGCTTCTGGTGGGTATGGCCGGATTGTTCGTAGTGTTTTTTGCGGGCATGAGCTGGAAGCTGATCAGTGCCTTTTTTGTGATGGTTTCCGTCGCAGCGCCGGTAATGTGGTTTTTTGGAATGCGGGACTATCAAAAGCAGCGTGTGCTGACAATGCTTGACCCCCAAAGTGATCCATTGGGTGCTGGCTGGAACATTATCCAGTCCAAAACTGCCATTGGCTCCGGTGGTTTTGATGGCAAGGGGTGGCTTCAAGGCACCCAGTCGCATCTTGAATTTCTTCCTGAAAGCCATACGGATTTTATCGTAGCTGTATTGGCGGAAGAGTTCGGGTTTATCGGTATTCTGGTGCTGCTCAGCGTGTACTTTCTGATTATTCTTCGATGTCTCTTTATTGCGGCCACCGCTCAGGATTCATTCAGCAGGCTGGTAGCCGGCGCACTGACCATGACTTTTTTCATTTATGTGTTTGTAAATGTCGGCATGGTGAGCGGGCTGCTGCCTGTTGTCGGGGTGCCCTTGCCACTGGTTTCCTACGGCGGTACCTCAACCGTCACGCTGATGGCGGCCTTTGGCATACTGATGTCCATACACACCCATCGCAGGATGATCACGGCCTGATGTCAGGCCGGTAATGGTGATACGTATAGCGAACCCGTTACAATGGTATGTGTCGCGATGTTTCATGTATCTGGCGGCACGTATTTCAGAGGACGTCCCGACAGTGGTATCAAATTATTTACATTTATGGCTGATGGTATCGGCAGTCTCGGTACTGGCCGGTTGCGCATCGTCTCCGGCATCGGCGCCGGCCGGAACCGATCATTCATCGCGTTATACGATTACCCAGGACAGAGCGCCCACGGGAAACTTTGATGTATCCGGGTTGTCTGATGCCGTACCCGTATACCAGGCGCCGGTCAGGGCTGGAAATAAATCGCCTTATACGGTTTGGAGCAAACGTTATACCGTAATGGACAGTAACGACGGCTATGTCGCCCGCGGCACTGCAAGCTGGTATGGCGAAAAGTTTCATGGCCACAAAACGTCTAACGGCGAGACCTTCGACATGTATGAGATGTCTGCCGCCCATAAATCCCTGAGGATTCCGGGATACGCAAGAGTGACCAACCTGGATAATGGCCGCACAGTGATCGTTCGGGTTAACGATCGGGGGCCGTTTCATGGAGATCGATTGATCGACTTGTCCTATGCGGCCGCCAAGAAACTGGGTTATCAGTCGCGCGGAACCGCCCGGGTAGAGGTAGCATCGATTACGGTCAAGCCTGATGGCAGTATGTTCATTGCTGGCCAGCCCTTTGCGCCCGATGGGCAGCCGACTGTTCAGCCCGTTCCAGGGCCCGAAGATTCTGTGGCCGCAAACGATCGGCAGGATACCAACGGCGGCCTGTTTGTCCAGCTGGGTTCGTTCAGCAGTCGTGACCCCGCAGAGAAACTGCAGGTTCGCGCCAGTAGCGTGCTCAACAGCTCTCTAGATAACCCCGTGCGGGTGCGTTCCGTAGACACCGCCTCCGGGCGTTTTCACCGGGTACAGGTTGGTCCGTTTCAGGATGAAGGCAGTGCGCGCAAGACCCAGAGCCTGCTGGAAGCACGAGGGTTTTCGCAGTCAATTGTAATGACCGACTCTCACTGAGCGTCAGGCCACACATAAAAACACACTTAACGACGAATGAATGGACCCATGGCACTAAAATCAGTTTTTCGCTCGCTCTCTTTTATCTCAGCGTCTCTCGCGTTTGTGTTGATGCTTTCAGTATCAACCAAAGCCATGTCCCAGACAGTGCTGATTCCGTCTCCGCCGCAGATCGCTGGCAGCTCCTACGTGCTAATGGACCCGAAAAGCGGTCGCATTATTATGGAGCAGAACAGCAACGAGCGGCTGCCGCCGGCCAGTCTGACCAAAATGATGACGGCCTATATTGTCGAGCGTGAGCTGGACGAGGGTCGGATCAACATGTCCGACATGGTCCCCATCAGCGTAAAGGCCTGGAAAACAGAAGGTTCCCGTACGTTTGTTAAAGAAGGCACCAGCGTATCCGTAGAGGATCTCCTTAAAGGCGTCATTATCCAGTCCGGTAATGATGCATCTGTTGCGCTGGCGGAGTTTGTTGCCGGCAGTGAGGGAGCGTTCGTTGATATCATGAATCAGCAGGCTCAGCTGCTGGGCATGAAGGACACCAACTTCCAGAACGCCACGGGCCTGCCTGCTTCCGATCACTTCTCCACCGCGTATGACCTGGCTGTTCTGGCAAGTGCAATTATTAACGACTACCCGGAGAATTATCCGATCTACGCGGAGAAGCACTTTACGTACAACAATATCCGGCAGCCTAACCGCAACAGCTTGCTGTGGCGCGATGACAGTGTTGATGGCCTGAAAACCGGCCACACGGAAGAGGCCGGGTATTGCCTTGTGGCATCTGCAAAACGCAACGATACCCGCTTCATTGCCACGGTTATGGGCACCAGCAGTTCACAGTCGCGGTCCCAGGAAATTCAGAAAATGCTGAACTACGGGTTCCGCTACTTCGAGAGCGAGCGGTTGTTCCGCGCCGGCCAGGAACTGATAGAAGCCAAGGTATGGGGCGGTCAGTCAGATCAGCTCTCAGTTGGTATGCTTGACGACGCTTTTGTGACCATTCCCCGCGGATCCCGTGACAGCCTGGAGTCCACCGTGGATCTCGATGCGGTGATCAAGGCGCCGGTTCAGGCCGGTGATGAGCTCGGGCGTGTGAAGGTATCGTATAACGGTGAGGTGCTGATAGACCAGCCCGTGCTGGCGCTGACAGACGTCCCCGAGGGTGGCCTGTTCAAACGCATCTGGGATGCTATCAAGCTGTTTTTTATTCAGTTATTTTAGTGAGGGCGAACTGGCCCGGGAGTGAAGCGGCATGAGTGAGCCGAAAGCACCAAAAATTGAGTTTCCCTGCGACTATGCCATCAAGGTGATCGGTGATTCTGCGCCGGATTTCAGGGAGGTTGTTCTGGAAATTATCGAGCAGCACGCACCAGGAGTCTGTGAAGCGGACGTTATCGTAAAAGACAGCAGCAAGGGGCGATTCTGCTCGATTCGCCTGACCATTGCTGCCACTGGCGAGCCGCAATTAAAAGCCTTGTTCGAAGACCTCAAGGCCAGTGGCCGCGTACACATGGTGTTGTAAGCCTGATGTCTGGACTGATTGTGAGGTCACTGGGGCAACAGCCCTATCTGGAAACCTGGGAAGCTATGAAAAGCTTCACGGCGGACAGAAGCGACAGCACAAACGATGAGCTCTGGTGCCTTGAACACCCGCGGGTGTATACGCAGGGTCAGGCGGGCAAAGCCGAGCATATTCTGGCGCCCGGCGACATTCCGGTGATTCCGGTGGACCGGGGAGGGCAGGTAACTTACCACGGCCCGGGGCAGTTGGTGGTTTATCTGATGATCAACCTGTCTCGCCGCAAGATGGGGGTGAGGGCGCTGGTTGATGTTATTGAGCAGTCTCTTGTTCGCACGTTGGCCGAGCTCGGCATTACCGCCGAACCCCGGCCCGACGCACCGGGCGTTTACGTCGGTGACGCGAAAATCGCGTCCCTCGGGCTTCGGGTGCGGCGTGGGTGCTCCTTTCATGGCCTGGCGCTGAATGTCCATATGGATATGGAACCCTTTCGGAGGATCAATCCCTGTGGCTATGCCGGCTTGGCCATGTGCCAAGTCAGCGATTTTGTTGCCACTGCGCCCATTGACGATATTGAAAAGCGCCTGGCGGCCCAGCTGGTTGTGGGTCTGGGTGATATCGCAGTGAGTTATCGTGAGGGCTGGGGGAATTAAGCGGACGCGTCATCCGGATGCGCGCAAACACGGTTGCGCCCGAGAGTTTTTGCACGATACAGAGCTTCATCTGAACGTTGAAGAAGCTTATCGACAGATTCTGATCCTCTGATAATTGCCACTCCAGTGCTTACCGTGCAATGCACGGGCTTCTCCCCGACCGAGTAAACGCCAGGCGAAAAATGCCAGTAGCGGCACGGCGGCAATGCTCAGCCAGTTAATCAGGGTAGGGATGGGTATTTCGCCCTTGACCCGAAACTGCGATTGCTCTTGGGCCGGGATATCAGGTGCGGTATTCGACATAGGTTGAACGGGTTCTTTTGATAGTAATCAGGGCATTTCTGGATGCGTGGAGCAGATATAAACTGGCTGCGGTTAATAAGCAATGGCCGCCTGGCCGGGAAATACCGGTCGAATCCGGTAGGTCAGGTGGTTACAGTGTCCGTATAATGGTCGAAGCCGCCTGGTGCTGTTACGTTAAAGGGATCAAATCAGCGATTCATTCAGGGTGGTTAAATTCTCCGATTCAGACAGGTTATACATGTCTTCCAGACGCCCAGGTAAATCAGTCTCCCGCATCAAGACCGGCAGCTTCGAACGTCGGCTGAGCCTGACTCGCGCAGGGCTCTTTGCAGGAACACGAATGGCTTCGCACATGGCCACCAACTGGTTCAGCAGCAAGGAAGCCCGGGATGAGCGCCACCGTGCCATGCTCTCCAAACAGGCCCGTTTTCTGGTACATGAGTTGGGCAAGCTGAAAGGCAGTGTGGTCAAAATCGGCCAGGTAATGGCGCTTTACGGTGAACATTTCCTGCCTGAAGAAGTCACTGAAGCATTGCATACTCTGGAAGACCAGACCACATCCCTTGAGTGGTCTGCCATAGAGCGTGTGCTCAAGGCAGAGCTGGGCAGCGAGCAACTGGCAGAGCTGGATATAGATATAGAGCCAATCGGGGCAGCCTCCCTCGGGCAGGTGCATCGCGCCGTTCGGCGCAGCGATGGCCTGGAACTCGTGCTCAAGGTTCAGTACCCCGGTGTTGCAGATGCTGTAGACAGCGATCTGAATGCGGTGGCGCAATTGCTCAGAGTGGCGCGATTGGTGAGTTTTGGGCCTGAGTTTGAAGACTGGCTGGAAGAAGTCAGGCAGATGATGCACAGAGAGGTCGATTATCGCCTGGAAGCGCGCACCACGGAGAAGTTTCGCCAGATGCTCGTAGATGATCCACGTTTTATAGTTCCCCGGGTGCTGCCGGAGTATTCCTCTGCCCAGGTGATCGCCTCGACTTACGAACATGGCCACTCTGTCAATTCTGTCCTGGTGCGTAACTTGTCGCTTGAGCGCCGCAGCGATCTGGGCAAGGCGGCTCTGGAGCTTTTTTTCCGGGAGTTGTTCGTTTGGGGGGAGATCCAGACAGACCCCAACTTCGGAAACTACCGCATTCGGATTGCCGGAGAAGACGGTGAAGGCGTGGAGTATGATCGCATCGTGCTGCTGGACTTCGGCGCGGTACAGGCCTACTCAAGAGAGTTTCTTGACCCGGTAATCCAGATGATCAAGGCCTCTTACGAGGATGATCTTGATGCCGTGATCGACGGAGGGGTGAAACTGCGTTTCATGAGTACAGACTGGCCGAAGGAGGTGGTGGAAACGTTTGGGCAGGTGTGTATGTCTGTTCTGGAGCCCTTGTCCAGTGATCACGAAAGCTGGCCAGACTGCGCTATAAACAGTAAAGGTCAGTACCGCTGGAAGCAAAGTGATCTGCCATCGAGAGTTGCCCGGCAGGCGGCTCGGTCAGCCATAAGCCGCTACTTCCGGGTGCCGCCCAGTGAATTTGTATTTCTCAACCGCAAACTGATTGGGGTGTATACCTTTATTGCCGTGCTTTACTCGGAGTTCAATGGCGAACCCTTGCTGCGCAAGTACCTTTACGGTGAGGGCGACGATATGCCTGAGGCTTCAGCGACCAGCCAGATCACAAAGGCATAGCGCAGCCCTTTACCGATACCCACGAGCACAATGAAGTTCAACCAAGGCACACGCATGATTCCCCCGACCAGTGTCAGCGCGTCGCCGCCCAGGGGCAGCCAGCCCAGAAGCAAAGACCACTGGCCGTAGCGGTTGAAGCTGTTCCTGGCTTTATGCAGCTGTACCTCACTCAGGGGAAACCAGCGTTTGTGTTTGAAGCGGTCCACCTGCCTGCCAATGACGCCGTTAACCACAGACCCCAGAGTGTTACCAAGCGTGGCCCAGAACCACAGCCACAACATAGGGTATCCCTGAACAACCAGCGTGCCTGTCAGTATTTCCGAATACGCCGGCAGCAGCGTGGCTGCGGCAAAAGAGGTCAGAAACAGTGTCAGGTAAACCACGAAGTTCTCCTTGCGGTGATGAGTATTTGCTCCTTTCGGTGAGCGAAAATGCTCTACGTATGATCCGGTACTATGGTGGCCATTCAAAGCATCAATTTTTAATATTCCATAAACATGTCATCATGATTCAAAGACTTTTAACACCCCTTTTCACAACCCTTTTTACACCCCCGGGAATCGCTCCGGGACAACTATTCGGGAGGTTTTATGGAGCAGGTAACGATTTACGGCCGTTCAAGTTGCGGGTTCTGCGTGCGGGCAAAGAGCCTGTGTGAGTCTCGCAACATGCCGTATACCTGGGTCGACATGATCGAACATGATATGACGAAGGCAGACATTGCTGACAAGATTGGCCGCCCCGTCCATACCGTTCCCCAAATTCTTGTGGGTGACAGGTACCTTGGTGGTTATGACGAGTTTTCGGCTTACGTGCGCGCACTGGAAGTGGTAAAAGCTCACTGAGCCACGCAGTGAAGATGTAAAAAGGCCCTGCAGCAAAACCGCTGCAGGGCCTTTTCCAGATGGCCCAAAATGCAGTGGGCGATCGGAGTATTGCTCAGAACTGAAAGTCGGTTTTCAGTTTCTTTTCCGTCAAAGTGTTTTTCAGCTTCGCAACCCGGGGTAAACCGTTGTCAAACGGAGGGAAGTTCTCACCGGCGATCAGCGGCTCAAGATAATCCCGGCAGTCTTTTGTAATACCGAAGCCATCATCAGTGATGTAATGGATCGGCATTTTCTTTTCCTGGTTGGCCACCTCACTGAGTGGGGCTTCGCCAATTTTCCAGATGTAGGGCTTTGACTGCACGCGCACGATGGTGGGCATAACGGCCTGTTTGCCAGCCAAGGCCATTTCCACGGCCGCCTTGCCAACGGCGTAAGCCTGCTCAACATCGGTTGCGGAAGCAATGTGACGCGCGCTGCGCTGCAGGTAGTCCGCAACCGCCCAGTGGTATTTGTACCCAAGAGCCTGCCTGACCATATTGGCCAGTGCGGGCGCTACGCCACCAAGCTGTGTGTGGCCAAAGGCATCCTTGGCTCCGGCATCTGCCAGAAACCGGCCGTCTTCGTATTGAGCGCCCTCCGAGGCAACCACCACGCAGTAACCATACTCTTTCACGCAGAACTCAACTCGCGCCAAAAACGCTTCGCGGTTAAACGGAATTTCCGGGAACAGGATAATATGGGGCGGCTCGCCTTCGCTCTGACCAGCCAGGCCGCCAGAAGCAGCAATCCAGCCGGCGTGGCGCCCCATCACTTCGAGAATGAACACCTTGGTGGACGTTTCGCACATGGATTGGATATCCAGGCTGGCTTCCAGTGTAGAGGTGGCAATGTACTTGGCGACAGAGCCAAAACCCGGGCAGCAGTCCGTAAACGGCAGGTCGTTATCTACGGTTTTGGGAACACCAATACAGGTAATGGGGTAGCCCATCTTCTCGCCCATCTGTGAGACTTTGTAGGCTGTATCCTGGGAGTCACCACCACCGTTGTAAAAGAAGTAGCCAATATCGTGGGCGCGGAACACCTCGATAAGACGCTCGTATTCGCGACGGTTTTCTGAAAAGTTTTTCAGTTTATGGCGGCAAGAGCCGAAAGCCCCGCCCGGAGTGTGGATCAGCTCCTGAATGGATTTATCACTTTCGAGACTGGTATCAATCAGTTCCTCGTTCAGTGCGCCCAGAATGCCGTTGCGCCCGGCAAAGACTTTGCCAATTTTGTCCGGATGCTTGCGGGCGGTCTGGATAACCCCGCAGGCACTGGCATTGATGACGGCGGTAACACCGCCAGACTGAGCGTAGAATGCGTTCTTGATGGCCATCTCGGGGTGGAGTCTCCTGCGGTTTCAATAATGGCGCAGATGATACGCCAAATGCTGACGATTTTCATGGCGAGAAATGCGGATGGCTTTGTTCTTGACGTCTTGACGGAGTGGGGTGGATACGGGAGGCTTGTCGGGTTTAAACGCAGAGGACAGTCGGCGAATGCATATTCATATCCTGGGGATTTGTGGCACATTTATGGGCAGCCTGGCTGTTCTGGCAAGGGAGCTTGGCCATACGGTTACAGGTTCTGATCAGGGTGTTTATCCGCCCATGAGTACCCAGTTAGAAGCTCAGGGTATCAGCCTGATGGATGGTTTCCGTGCAGAGCATCTGCAGCCGAAGCCCGATCTGGTGCTGATTGGCAACGCCATGTCCCGGGGTAACCCCGAGGTAGAGGCGGTACTGAATCGCAACATTGATTATATGTCCGGCCCCGAGTGGTTGGCCCGGGAGGTGCTCAGGCATCGCTGGGTTATGGCTGTGGCTGGCACCCACGGTAAAACCACTACCACCGCCATGCTGCTCTGGATTCTTGATCAGGCAGGGCTTGCGCCGGGTTACCTGGTGGGTGGCGTACCCAAAGATTTTTCGGTATCGGCCAGCCTTGGGAACAGTGATTTTTTCGTCATTGAAGCCGATGAGTACGACAGCGCCTTCTTCGACAAGCGCTCCAAGTTCATCCATTACCGCCCTCATACTTTGATTCTGAACAACCTTGAGTTTGATCACGCCGACATCTTTGACAACGTCGAAGCGATTGAACGTCAGTTCCATCATCTGGTTCGCACGGTTCCGTCGCAGGGGCTGATAATCCGCCCGAGCCTGGATGCGCACCTGGATAAAGCGCTGGCTATGGGATGCTGGAGCCCGGTGCAGGATATAGCCATTGGCAGCGAGATAGAGGGTGTCGCCGACTGGCGCGCCGAACTGCTGTCTGAGGATGGTAGCCGGTTTATGGTTATCCACCATGAGCAACCAGTTGCTGTCGTGAAATGGAGCCAGACCGGTATGCATAACGTTCGCAATGCTCTGGCAGCTATTGCGGCGGCAAGGCACGTGGGCGTAACGCCTGACCATGCGGTAGCCGCGCTGTGCCGGTTCTCTGGTGTAAAGCGTCGTATGGAACTGCTGGCAGATATCGGCGGGGTGCGTGTCTACGACGATTTTGCCCACCACCCTACGGCAATAGCAACCACGCTGGACGGCTTGCGCAACCAGGTGGGGGAAGAGCCGATTATTGCCCTCATCGAACCCCGTTCCAACACGATGAAGCAGGGTGTTCATCAGCATACGTTACTGCCAAGTGCGGCTTTGGCAGACAGGGTCTATTGGGCCAATCTGAACAACATGGACTGGTTGCCGGAGCTGGTGTCAGCGTGGCAATCGGATAATCCGGAATCCGGACAACACAGTGTTGAATCGACCGCAGAGGCGCTGACTGACCGAGTAATGGCAAGCCTGCCAAGTCCCTGCCACATTGTTATCATGAGCAACGGCGGTTTTGGCGGCATTCACGGTAAGCTCATCGCAGAACTTGAACGTATCCATGGCTGATCCGGCACTCAGGGAACCATAAAGATGACGGAATCCATGACGAATAATCTGTCGAAAGCGCGAACGGTCAATCTTGCATTCACCGGCGCCTCCGGTGCCCAGTACGGCCTGCGCCTTCTGCAGTGTCTGGTGGCTGCGGGCTGCCGGGTTAACGTGATGGTCAGTAAGGCCGCGCAGATTGTCATTGCGACAGAAACCGATCTGAAGCTGCCGGGAACTCCGCC
>JAGPVT010000180.1 GCA_018066865.1 Marinobacter sp.
CAAAGTAGGCAGCGGCGCGGTCACGTTCCACGAGGCTCAAGTGCTCATGGAACGCGGCACTACGAATGCCCGCACGGAGCTGAAGATAACTCTCCAATGCCATGGCGGTCTCAGCCATGGCACAGATCACCACGACTTTGGCGGGACGCAGTCCCGCCAGCTTTTTTTCCAGCCAGGCAACTCTCGGATCATCCGTAAGCCACTGCTCTTCAGGCACGGACTGCTCCGGCGCCAACCCTGGATAACCGAACTCTTGCCCCTGATACATGGTGGGGCATTCCAAGGGCGTCGCATTGGCACGCCGCTCGGGGAAGCCCTGAATCGCCGCCCGGGTATTCCGGAACAAAACGCGCCCTGTGCCGTGGCGGTCAAGCAGAGCATCAATAATGGACTGTCGCGGCGAATCGCCCTTCAGCAACTGCGCCAGCTCGCTGCCCAGCCAGGCTTCCAGCGCTTTGCGATCTTCCTCCTGAATGTCTGCCCCTTCGTCCTGCAAGCGACGCACTACGCCGTTAATCGTTTCGTACTGCTGCTCTTCTTCCTGAAACGCCTGCAAATCATGAAAACGTGCGGGGTCTAGCAGCCGGAGCCGGGCAAAGTGGCTGGCCACGCCCACCTGCTCCGGCGTTGCTGTGAGTAATAACAGGCCTTCGCTGGCTGCCGAAAGCTCCTCCACTATCTGGTACTCAGGGCTGACACTTTCTTTACTCCAGGCCAGGTGGTGCGCCTCATCTACGATCATCAGGTCCCAGCCAGCGCTCAAGACATCCTTGCGAGCGTTCTCACTGTTCACCAGAAAATCAAGGCTGCATAGCACCAACTGGTCGCTTTCGAAGGGGTTAACGGAGGAGTCACCCCCGAAGATGTGATCCATCAGAGCATCAACATCGTCTTCGCTGTCTTTCAGGGCGTCGTAACGGCTTTGATCAACAATGGAAAACCGCAGATTGAAGCGCCGAAGCATTTCCACAAGCCATTGATGAATCAGGGAATCAGGCACCACAATCAAGGCGCGCCGGGCTCGCCCAGTCTGCAGCTGGTAATGCAGAATAAGGCCCGCTTCGATGGTTTTCCCCAAGCCAACTTCGTCTGCCAGGAGCACTCGCGGCGCATGGCGCTTGGCTACTTCGTGAGCAATGTAGACCTGGTGCTGCAAGTGTTGAGTGCGGGCACCGATCAGGCCCCGGGCGGGAGAAGCCCGCAACCTGTCCATATGTTGCACCGTCGCAAACCGCAGGCGGAAGGCGCCGTTGCGATCAAATTGGCCGGCAAAAAGGCGTTGATGGGGTGCAGAAAAATTAACGGAACCGGCGAGTTTTACCTCGGATATCTGCTCAACGCCCCCCTCAGATTGCTCGCCATCATCTTCGTCAGCATCTGCGTGATACATCAACACGCCACCAATGTCCGCGACCGCGCGCACACGATATCTTGCGCCGTCGAAGGTCTCAATTTCCTCACCAATCTGGTAAACAATGCGAGAAAGCGGCGCATTATCAATGGCGTAAGTACGCTCTTCGTCAGCCGCGGGAAACCCGAGAGTTACCCGGCGGCCGGAAATATCTGTGACTATGCCGAGGCCCAGCGAGGTATCACTGTGGCTTACCCAGCGCTGGCCAATAACAAATTCCGATGCGTCCAAAAAGCCTCCCGACTCATTAATTTCGTGTTGCGCCGTTCTCGCGCACCCAATAGGCGGTCGCGCCACAAACGGCAGCAGGGACCACAACAAGATTCAAAACCGGCACCATGGCGGCCAGTGCCACCGGCAGCCCGAAACCCAATGCAGACAGCCGGGTATCACCAAGCAGCTGGCGCAGTGCCTTGAAGCTCACTTTGTGATTGTCTGCCGGGTAGTCAACATACTGCAGCGCCATCATCCAGCTGTTAAACAAAAACCACAGCACCGCAGCAACCAGGTTAACCACCGGGATCAAACCGATAATAAGCAGACCAATGGCCCGTGGCAGGTAATAGACAATTTTCTGCACTTCGCGCCAGAGTGACCGGGGGATGTCTTTTATGATGGTCGCCCATCCATCATCAGGGCTGACTTCCTGGCCGGTGAGGTGCTTCTCGGTAAGCTCCGCAAGGTAACCGTAAAACGGGGAACCAATCAGATTGGCGACAATCACAAAACCGAAAGCCAGCATAAGCAGGATCACGGCGCCGTATAAAATCCAGAACAGCCAGTCCAGCGCCTGTAACCAGGCCCAGTCGGGCAGCCAGGACATCGCAGCGGCAATCAGGGTGCCAAACAGCTCACCCATGAAGTAGAACAGCAGCCCAAAGAGAAGAGTATTGATCACAAGCGGTATGGCAACAAACAACCTCAGGCCGGGTTGACGGATCAGGCGGAAACCCTCACCCAAGTAGCCCAAGCCACGGAAAAAATTACCTCTGAGCATCGCCGTTTAATCCTCCGCTTCAATGACAGTGACGGGGCGCAAAGCATATCATGTTGAAAACCTTCACACAGCCAGAGAACTCTGACGGATTTCACCAATGGCAACACTGAAACACCAACTGACAACCTTGCTGCACTTCAGGCCATTGTGGCGCTTTGCATTTCTGATATCGGTGGTCGCTATTGGCTTTCTGGCGACGACCAGCAGCAGCTATCCCATTCCGTCTGCCCCCAGCGACAAAGTGAACCACCTCATCGCGTTTATCGAACTCACAATTCTTACGCGGCTGGCCTGGCCAGAGCTGCGCAGCATCTGGTATGCGCCGGCACTTCTGGCGTTCGGGCTGGGCATTGAGATTGTGCAGGCCACCCTGCCATACCGGGACTTCTCGCTGGCAGACGTTGCCGCCGATGGCGCGGGGATACTGATTGGACTCCTGCCTTGGCCGGGCCTACGTAAAGCCGCCAGAAGAAACTTGAGCGATTCGCCCGAATCTGTGTGAGATATATCGCACATTGCCGTGCGATCTTGCAGTGATTTAACGTACGCGGCAGCGATTACCGCCGCTCGAAAAACCCTAATACACTGATATAATTAACTTTTATCAATCTCGGAAAAATGACGCGTCGCGCAAACGTGCATGATTCCCACGCTTCCATATCACCTGTTGGTATAGTGATTTCGTCAAGGACGACAGGGAAAAGGACGACGCATTGGATGCACCCCTGCAAGGAATGCAGGGAGAAGCAGGAATACCGGGATATTTGGCTTAGGGGATAACTATTCGGATCGCTGGCTCGGACGCCGGCACCACGGAGTGGGCCAAGGATTCGCAACACGGCTGTTGCACTCAGCGCAAGGACGCGCCGACCTGTTCCGGTAAAGGGCACCCTGAGGGTTGCCCTTTTTTTATTCCGGATTTTCCTCGAATTTCTGCGCAATTGCCCCTGAAGCCAAGTCCACAAAGCAGGGAAACCTCGCATCCGTTATACTGCCGCCTCATTCTGGCAAGCGATTGAGCCCTGAAATGGCAAGCAGACCCGATACCGACAACTATCTGTCATTGTTCCTGAACGATACTCCCCTGCTGGATGTGCGAGCACCGGTAGAGTTCTCCAAAGGCAGCTTCCCGACGGCAGAAAATGCGCCGCTGATGAACGACGAAGAGCGGCATCGGATAGGCATCTGTTACAAGGAAAAAGGTCAGGATGAAGCCATTCGGCTGGGCCACCAGCTGGTTTGCAGTGACATCAAGGCCCAACGCATTGAAGCCTGGAAGCGGTTTATAGCGCGCCATCCTGAAGGCTATCTGTTCTGTTTTCGTGGCGGTTTGCGATCCAGGCTCACCCAGCAGTGGATCCGGGACGCGGGTATTGACTACCCCCTCGTCAAGGGCGGCTACAAGGCACTGCGCCGATTCCTGATCGACAGTCTCGACAACCTCATTGAATCCGGTGATTTCCGCATCATCAGTGGGCGCACAGGAACCGGCAAAACTCGTGTATTGCAGCGGCTCCCGAACCCCGTTGATCTGGAAGGACTGGCAAACCACAGGGGCTCCAGCTTCGGTCGCCAGGTAACACCCCAGCCATCACAGATTGACTTCGAAAACCGTCTCGCTGTCGCCATGTTGAAGGCCCATCATTTAAAAGATGGCCCCGTTTATCTGGAAGATGAAAGCCGCCTGGTTGGTCGCTGTGCCATGCCGGATGCAATGAAAGAGCGGATGGCCCAGGCCCCACTGCTTGTTCTTGAACAGTCTCTGGAAGACCGCACACGCATCATCCGCGAGGATTATGTAGAAGCCATGTCCGCCGATTATATCAACCGTGATGGTGAGGAAGCTGGCTGGCTGAATTTCAGCGACTATCTTCTCGAGGCTCTGGGCCGCATAAGCAAGCGCCTGGGCGGTGAACGTCACAGCCAGCTGCGCAGCATTATGGAACAGGCGCTGGCGGAACAGGAGCGCAGTGGCGATGTCCACGCCCACGACGCATGGATTCAGCCTCTACTGCGGGACTATTACGATCCTATGTACGATTACCAGCTTCGTCAGAAGCAGGGGAAAATCCTTGTCCGCGGGGGCCCGGATGCAGTAGTCGGGTGGGCCAAAACCGACGCATCTGCGTAGATACGACAAGCTTCAACCGGGCTCTGATATACCCCTATCATTTTCTCTGTTATACAAAGCCCTGAGCCCATCCGGGCTGCACCGGATTCATACTGAAAGCTTTAATGCACCAAAAACAGGAACCTACAAGGAGTCCCTATGGAAGATCTATTCAGCGCGGACGGTCGCGCCTCTGAATACGTGGATCAGGCTATTGCGCTGGTCATGACCTATGCCCCGAAGGTTTTGTTGGCCATCATCACGCTGATTATCGGTATGTGGCTGATCAATCGCTTTGTGAGAGTGCTGGACGCAAAGATTGGCAAAAAAGACCCCACTCTGAACAAATTTTTGTGTGGCCTGATTGGCGCCGTTCTCAAGATCCTTCTGCTCATCTCTGTCGCCTCCATGGTCGGCATTGCCACCACGTCCTTTATCGCCATTATTGGTGCAGCAGGCCTGGCTGTTGGTCTTGCACTTCAGGGCAGTCTGGGGAACTTCGCGGGCGGCGTATTGATTCTGATTTTCAAGCCGTTCAAGGTGGGTGATGTTATCGAGGCACAGGGATTCCTGGGCTCCGTAGTCGAAATCTCCATTCTCTATACCATCGTTAACACCTTTGACAACCGTCGGATTGTGATACCAAACGGTGATCTCTCCAACTCCAGCCTGACCAACCTCAGCGCCTACGACACACGTCGTTGCGACATGAAATTCGGGATCGGGTACAGCGACGACATCGACAAGGCGAAGAGCATTTGCAAACGCCTTATCGAAGAAGATGAGCGCGCGCTCAAGGATCCGGAGCCGCTGATTGTAGTGGGTGGCCTTGGAGAAAGCTCAGTTGATCTGACCGTTCGCGCCTGGACAAAATCAGGGGATCTGTGGCCGTTTTACTGGGACATGCAGGAGCGCGTGAAAAAAGCGTTTGATGCCGAAGGTATCTCCATTCCCTTTCCTCAGCGCGACGTACACATGTACAAAACCGAGTGAGGTAGCAATCCGTATTGCATAGATACAACCCGTTACTCGCAAACTGCACAACCTCAGCTAAGCTGACGGTAATGGTGGGGCCTGACAGCCCCGCCAGAACGTCGCCGGAGCAGGTCAGGCAACGCGTCAACCACTCCGGATTGCTGTCATTGCTGGTAGGAGGCCGTCATTGTGCCGATACAGCAGTTGAAAGAGTTTCTTGATGAGGCAAATGTTGAATACATGTGCCTCACTCACCCTCCCGCGTTCACCGCTCAGCAGCTTGCTCACCACGTAAAAATTGCGGGTGACAAGGTCGTCAAAACCGTCATTATTGAACTGGATGGAAAAATGGCCATGTTGGTCATGCCGGCAACCTGGCGTGTTCGTTGGGAGAGCCTTTCCCGCATTCTGGACACCGACTTTGTCGACCTTGCCGACGAGCAAGAGTTCCAGGATCGCTTCCCCGACTGCGAAGTCGGCGCCATGCCGCCCTTCGGCAACCTGTTCGGCATGACCGTGTACTGCGCCGAGCCGCTAACAGAACAACCCGAACTCGCCTTTGCCGCAGGCAGCCATACCGAAACCCTGCACATGAAAACCCAGGACTTCCTGAACCTGGTTCAGCCCATGGTGCTCAATCGGGGCTTCATCAAACCCGGTGCCCGGAAGCCTGCCTGGTTGATGAAAGGCCGTCGCCAGCCCGGAGAATCATCTGAACAACAGGTATCCGGCATGATAGGTTGATTGTGATTTCATAACCGGCTTGATCCCGGTCGCTTGTCTGATCTTTGCCATCGCGTAAACTGTGGGCATCAGACAGGAACCCGATATGACTCAAGCTTTTGATATTGTGATTGTGGGCGCTGGCATGGTCGGCGCCGCACTTGCCACCGGCCTCGGACGGGAGGGCTTCAGTGTCGCGATGGTTGATCGCGCCCCTGCGCCCAAATTCGATTCAGGCTCGGCCCCCGATATTCGCGTATCAGCCCTGAGCGCAGGCAGCGAGCGTTACCTGCAAAGCCTGGGCGCCTGGGATCACATCCTGAACATGCGCGCGACGCCCTATCGCCGCCTCGCGGTGTGGGACGAAACCCGACACCCCCTGAGCAACCTGCTGCCGCGAACATCAAACCAGGTGGAGTTCGATGCCGCCGAGCTGAACACCTCTCACCTTGGTCATATAATTGAAAACTCAGTGACCCAGCAGGGCCTTTGGCATGCTGCGGAAGCCGAACCCTTAGTCACCATACTGGCCGGCAGTGGCGTCACTGGCATTAATCAGACAGGTGAGCAGGCCAGAGTTGCGCTTGATAACGGCGAGGAACTGACCGCCACGCTGGTTATTGGTGCCGACGGCGCGCAATCCCGGGTGCGGGATATGGCCGGCATTGGCGTTACAAGGAACCAGTACGGCCAACAGGCCATGGTTATTTCCGTGCGTTATCAGGGACCGGTGCAAGACATCACCTGGCAAGGATTTTACCCCTCTGGCCCCAGAGCCTTCCTGCCGTTATACAGCGCAGGCTCAGATTACCCCGGGGAAAGCCGCGCTTCGCTGGTATGGTACGACTCGCCAGAAGAAATCGCCCGCCTTGGAAGCCTGAGCAATGAAGCACTAATGGCGAAGGCGCAGCAGTGTTTTCCGACAGAACTACCGCAGCTTACCCACATTGAAGGCCGTGCCAGCTTTCCTATAGCCCGCCAGCACGCGAAGCACTACTCGGCGGGTCGCATTGTACTTGTGGGGGACGCCGCCCATACCATTAACCCGTTGGCGGGACAGGGCGTAAACCTTGGTTTTCAGGATGCCCAGTGCCTGCAAAGTATTCTGAAAGAGGCAAGGAGGGCAGGTAAAGATCTGGCCGAAGCACCGGTACTGGCCAGCTATGAAAAGCAACGGCGACCGGCAAACCGGCGCATGATGTTTGCCATGGACGCATTCTATCATCTGTTCAGCAACCAGATTCCACCGCTTCATCTGCTCCGGAACCTCGGCTTGGGCACCGCCCGCGCTCTGCCCTTTGCCCGTAACCGGGTGGCACGCTATGCCATGGGAATCGACGATGAGCTGCCAGCCGTCATCAGGCAGTTAGCAGCCCGGCTGCCTGGCCTGAACCAGCTTTAAGTGTCTGAACAACGATAATTAGCGAGCAACAATAAAGAGCAACGATAAACAAAAGGAAGCCAAGATGTCCGAAACCCTTTTCACCAAAATCATCAACCGCGAAATCCCGGCGGATATCGTTTATGAAGACGACCTCAGCCTGGCTTTTCGCGATATCAATCCGCAGGCACCGGTGCACTTGCTGATCATCCCGAAAAAGCTCATTGCCACCATCAATGACATCGAAGAGATGGATCGCGAGCTGGTCGGCCACCTATACTGGGTAGCCGCCAAGCTCGCAAAAGAGATGGGTTTTGCCGACGACGGCTATCGCACCGTGATGAACTGCGGCGAAAACTCCGGCCAGACCGTGTTCCACATTCATCTTCATCTGCTGGCCGGCAAGCCGTTCGGTTGGCCGCCTTATACCGATAAAATGAAGCAGGGCTGAAGCAGCATGGCCGTGGTGGCGCCTAGCGCCCCACAACTCGCTCCGCTTCTTCCATCGGTGTGTGGCGTACATCTTCACCCTTGACCATGAAGATCACGTTCTCGGCAATGTTGCAGGCGTGAT
>JAGPVT010000183.1 GCA_018066865.1 Marinobacter sp.
AGAAAGCCCGCGATTGACCGCAGTACAACGCCCAGCTCAGCCCATTGATTCGCAGCCGATGTGCTTAATAGCGCAACCAACGTCGCGATTAACGTATAGCTTGCGATTCGCCCGGAATTGAAGGCAAGTAGCAGCAGGGACTGGCGCAGACGAAAGCCCTTCCCAACCGGTAGCGCCATGGAAAGAGATGCACTTATTCCTCCGCACATACCAAGGCAATGGGTGCTGCCAAGCAACCCGATGAGAAACGCACTGGGGTAGCTGAGATACAGTTCCGGGTTCATGAGCGGCGAGGTTCGTCCTCAGGGTTATTCTCTTGCTCACCGGCCTGGCTCTCTGCCTGTTTCGGCTTGTCTGTGCGCGCGTCTTCCGGGATCATGTCTTTGTCGTCGTCGTAGAGAATCCGGTGTGCCGGGCCTTCAAGGTCGTCGTACTGGCCATTTTTAACGGCCCAGGAGAACAGAAAAATGCCCATCACCACCAGGATCAGCATCACCGGCACCAGGAACATTACGATTTCCACGGAATAAACCTCATAGTTAAAGCCAGTTGTTCACGGTATCAGGGCGTGGCTTGTACGCCAAATTCCGGTGCTCTGTCAGGATTGGCGGAGCGGGTTTTCGAACCAAGGCGCAATGCGTTGAGTACAACAATCAGCGAGCTCAGGGACATGCCGATGGCGGCGAGCCAGGGCGGAACCATGCCGGCGGCCGCAAGGGGCAGGGCGCAGACGTTATAGACAAGCGCCCATGCCATGTTTTGGCGAATAATTTTACGCGTACGGCGGCTGGTGTTTAGCGCTTCTACCAATTGCATCAGCTGCCCATTGAGCAAAACCGCATCGGCTTTGAGCTGAGTGAGGTCGGCCGCAGTCCCCATGGCCACCGAAATGCCGGCGCCAGCCATAGACGGAAGATCGTTGAGGCCGTCGCCGACCATCATTATCTGGCGCCCCTCAGACCGCAGACGGTTAAGAACGTTCAGTTTCTCCTCCGGTGACGCCTGGCCAATAGCTTCGTCAATGCCCAGCATGTCAGCAATCTGACGCACGTGGCCGGACCGGTCGCCGCTCAGCAGCAGTGTGCGTATACCCGCATCCTGCAAGGCTTTGACCGCTCGCGCCGCGTCTTCCCGGGGCTGATCATCAAGCCGAAAGCTGGCCAGCCATTCATCTTCGGAAGCCAGCCATATTTCCATGCCCGAGTGTACTTCAGACTCAGGCTCCTGAGCGCTTGTGTGTTGCGCAACAAAGGCCCTGTGGCCAATGAAGAACCCGCGGTCACCAAACTGACCAGAGAGTCCTCCGCCCAGATGGTTGTTCACATGGTCGATGGCCGCCGCCGGGCGGTTGTGAAAGACCCGGGCGATAGGGTGCTCCGAATGTTGCTCCAGACCCGCAGCAATTCGCATGCAGGTGTCTTGGTCTTTGCTGCCGACAACACGGGTATCGATCAGGCTCAGTTCGCCCTTGGTCAGGGTGCCGGTCTTATCGAAGATCACCGTGTCTATGGTGTTCATGGACTCAAGCGCATGGCCCCGGGTTGGCAGAAAACCCAGACGCCGCAATTTAATGGTCGCAGAGGTGATAGCAGTAGGCGTCGCAAGCGACAGGGCGCAAGGGCAAGTCACGACAAGAACCGAAAGGGTAATGTCGAAGGCGTTGTCTGCGCCTGCCAGCCACCACCCAACCCAGACAACGGGTGCGAGAATCAGAACACGTCCGACAAACTTGCCGGCGATGCGGTCAGCCATGCGCGCCACCGCTGGCTTTTCTGACTGAACACGATCCAGTATCCGCAGAATACCGGAAAGCCGCGTCTGGGCGCCGGATTTCCCAACCTGAACGTCGAGCGGGTTTTCACCGTTGATACTTCCGGCGTGCACAGTGTCTCCGGGTACCCGGGTTTCCGGAAGGTACTCGCCTGTAAGTGCGGATTCATTGAGAGTGGACTGGCCCCGAAGAATCACGCCGTCAACGGGTAGGGTTTCGCCGGGTCTGATACGAACCACGTCGCCCGGTTTAACCTGGTGCGCTGGAATAATTTCTGTGTCTTCACCGTCCACCCGGGTTGCTACCGTGGGGTGGAATCCCGCCAAAGCGTTACCCGTAAGCCCTGCGCGATACCTGGCTTGCACTTCAATGTAGCGCCCAAGCAACAGAAAAAATGTAAACATGCTGACGGATTCAAAATACACCTCTTCACCGCCCATGACAGTGACCCAGGCGCTGGCGAGGTATGCAAGCCCGATCGCGATGGCAACAGGTACATCCATGGTCAGATGCCGGACCCTGATATCCCGCTGTGCGTTGCGGAAAAAGGGCCCTGCGCTGTAAAACACAACCGGAGTGGCTACCAGTAGGCCGAACCAGCGGAAAAATGACACAAACTCCGGCGAAAGGCCGCTACCCACCTCAAAATAAAGTGGAAAAGCCAGCATCATGCTCTGGAAGGTGCCAATGCCGGCGACGGCCAGTCGAATCAACATGGAACGGTGTTCCGCCTTCAGTTGATCCTCGACAGCATCTGACTGATAAGGGCGGGCAGTGTAGCCGAGTTCATGAATAGCGATCAGTAAATCGCTCAGGGCAGCCTTGTCCTGAGCCCAGACCAGTCGCGCTCGCTGGGTTGTGTGGTTCACAGAGAACGAGAGTACGCCCGGTTGCTTTTTGAGGTGGTTTTCCAGCAACCAGATGCAGGCAGCGCAAGTGATTCCGCCAATCAGAAGTTGCGCTTCCTGGCCGCCTTTAACCGGAGAAACGAAGGCTTGCTGCACAAGGGGGTGATCCAGCTCTCTGAGCCGGTCCAACTCGGAGTCTGTCAGTTGGCGGGGTGTGACAGCAGTCTCTGTGCGGAGCTGATAAAAACCGGTCAGGCCTTCGCTGTGAATGATTTCACAAACAGCCTTGCAGCCCTGGCAACAGAAAAAACGGTCTTGCCCATTGAGTTCAAGCGTAATCGGCGGCTCACCGTCAGCCGGTTCACCGCAATGGAAGCAATCCAGGGGGGTCACCCTTTTGCAGAGTCTTTGGGACCCATGTGAAGATCGCCTTCGGAGCGCAGCCAGGCTTCACCTTTAAGGCGCCACTGGTTGTCTGGTCCGCGGAGTTCGTAATACCAGCGACCTTCAATATCCTGCAACATGGTGCCGGTATAATGGCCGTTGCCGTCACTCTGAAACTGAATGGTACGATCGTTCTGCGCCAGCGTCGGGTGGAACAGGTTAAGTATCAGGTAGGGATAATCCGCCGGGCCCTGTTGAGTTGTGACGTTCAGCAGAAGACTACGGTTATCGAACGCCATGTCAGCGCTCAGCCCCATCTCTGCAGCCGCTTGGTCACGGGCAATCTCAAGGTTAATGCCTCTACCTTCTTTCGAATAATCGTCGCTTACCATCGTATCTTTCATGTTCGACGCCACAACCAGCATGAACATGCTAAAGGTGATTGCGGACAGCGGAGCTATGGTCAGGAACCAGAACCAGGGCTGCCTATACCAGGGTGCTACGGGTACTTCGTGATTCATATTGCTCAGTCTCGTTTTTTAAAGGTAACCAACAGTGACACCGAATGATCACTGCGTTGGACCGACAAATCGGCTTTCGGTTTCCAGCTTCAGTGAAGCATCCGTTTCAGACTGTGCATGGAAAATTATTTCGTTATTTGATTGCGGGATGGATTCAGGCGGAACATCCACAACCGTTGGCAGAGAACGGTTTTCGCCGCTGTCTACGTTTACCTGAGTCTGAGTCAGAATACGGATACCATCCAGACCTTTGACGGACAGTGTAAAGGTCTGCGGAACTTCTGACATGTTGACTATTTTCAGTGTATAGGAGTTTTCAATACGCCCCTCACCGTTAAAACTGAACAGTGCCCCGCGATCTCTCAGTGCGTCCATCTGTGCAGGTACACGAGTTGCGATCACAAATATGATTGCGAAAATCATGGCTGTGAGAACCGCACCATAGCCAAACGTACGAGGTCGCAATAATTTTGACGGCTTGCCTTCGAGCTCGTTTTCGGTGGTGTAACGAATCAGCCCGCGCGGGTAGTTCATTTTGTCCATGATTTCGTCGCAGGCGTCTATGCACAATGCACAACCGATGCACTCGTACTGAAGGCCGTCCCGGATATCGATGCCGGTAGGGCATACATGAACACACTGTCCACAATCGATGCAGTCGCCAAGGCCGACCTCTTCCGGTTTTACGTCTTTTCTGCGGCCTCCGCGGGGCTCACCCCGGTTGGGATCGTAGGAAACGATGCGTGTATTCGGGTCAAACATGACGGACTGGAAGCGGGCGTAAGGGCACATATACAGGCACACCTGTTCGCGCATCCAGCCGGCGTTCAGGTAGGTGGCTATGGTAAAAAATGCGACCCAGAAATAAGCCCAGCCGTTGGCCTGGAAGGTGAAGATGTCGACGGTAAGTTCCCGTATAGGATAGAAATACCCTATAAACGTAAGCCCGGTCAGCAAAGAAATAACAAGCCATATTAGATGTTTAGCTGTTTTCTTTACAATTTTCTCTGTGGAGTTGGGCGCCTTGTCCAATTTCATGCGCTTGTTGCGGCTGCCTTCGATTCGCTCTTCAACCCACATAAAGATGAACGTCCACACCGTTTGAGGGCAGGTGTAGCCGCACCAGACGCGACCAAACAGGGTGGTGACAAAAAACAGGCCGAAGGCGCTGATTATTAACATGCCGGAGAGCAGGAAAAAGTCTTTTGGATAGAATGTGGCCCCGTAGAGGTGGAATTCCCGGGCAGGCAGATCAAAGTGAATCAGCGGGTCGCCGTCCAGTGTCAGCCAGACAAACAGGAAATACATGCCCATGAGTAGCAAAAGGCTGACAGTCCGGATGCGTTGGAACAGGCCTGTTACTTCCTTCGCATAGATTTTCTTCCGGCTGGCGTACAAGTCTACGGTTTCAATTTTCTGATTTTTGCCCGAAGGCTCCGAGGAGGGGTCGACCTGTTTGACCGGAATTTCATTACTCATGAGTATCTCCAGATGGAGTCTTAAAGCGGGCGCGGAGCCTTTGCAGGATGCTGATCCTCTCAAGCCTGTGCCCGCACGCAGACACAGGGTTGAGCAGACCAGGCCGGACTGAAAGCCCGGCCGGAAAGTCAGTTAGACAGGCTGTAAACGTACGCAGCCAGAATCTGGATCTGATCTTCAGACAGACGCCCACTCTGAGCTGGCATCTGGTTCTGACGACCATGCAGAACCGTCTCTTTGATCCACTCGTAGTTGGAGCCGTATAGCCAGACGTTATCTGTCAGGTTGGGTGCACCAAGGACTTGCATGCCCTTGCCTTCCGGACCATGGCAGGCGACGCAGGCTTGAGCGAATACGGCTTTACCGGCTTCGGCAGCAGCCGCGTCTTTTTCACGACCGCTGAAGCTCAGAACATAGTTTACCACCTGGTCGACCTGTTCGTTGGTCATGTTCGGCATCACACCCTTCGCAGGCATGTTACCCATTCGACCGTTGTGCAGGGTTTCCAGGATAGCCTCTGGTGTTCCGCCCCACAGCCAGTCGTCATCGGTCAGGTTGGGAAAACCTACCTGGCCGCGAGCAGCAGAGCCATGGCAAACAGCGCAGTTGTTGGCGAACAGACGTTGGCCAATCTTGAGAGCGTCACCGTCTTTGGACAGCTCTTCCACCGGGGTCTGGCCGTACTGCGCGTAGATCGGGCCGTACTTCTCGTCAGCGTCGGCAATTTCCGCCTCCCACTGATTGGCCGACGTCCAGTTCAGTAAGCCTTTGTAGTTACCCAAGCCCGGGTAAAGTGCCAAGTAACCAAGTGCAAAAATGCACGTAGCGATATACAGGTAGAACCACCACTTAGGCAGTGGATTATCATACTCCTCGATACCATCGAAGGAGTGACCCACAGTTCGGTCGGTTTCTACATCGGTTGTCTGACTTTTACGGGTGGCATGCAAAAGCCACCAGCAGCCGAAGACGGTACCGAGCACGATCGCACTGATCCAGATGCTCCAGAAGGTACTCATTGTTTTTTCTCCGTTTTTTCCTGTTCAAGAGTACGCTTTTCCACCTCGTCATCATCGAACGGCAGGTGGGCTGCTTCTTCGTTTGCCTTTTTGCGATGGGCGCTGAACGCCCACCAGATGATGCCGATAAAGACCGCCATCACTAAAAGGGTATGCATGCCGCGTAACTCGTTAATATCCATCAAATCACCGTTTGTCTGAAAGTACGGTGCCCAGCTGCTGCAGGTATGCGACCAGGGCCTCGATTTCAAACTTGCCTTCCAGTTGATCCGCTGCACCGGCGATCTGCTCGTCAGTGTAGGGCACACCCAACGTCTGCAGGGTGGAAAGCTTGGCTGCAGTGCCGTTATGGTTTACAACATCTTCGAACAGCCATGGGAAAGCAGGCATGTTGGATTCAGGAACCACGCTGCGCGGGTTATACAGGTGCTGGCGCTGCCAGGCATCTGAGTAACGGCCGCCA
This sequence comes from Marinobacter sp., assembly GCA_018066865.1. Taxonomy (GTDB): domain Bacteria; phylum Pseudomonadota; class Gammaproteobacteria; order Pseudomonadales; family Oleiphilaceae; genus Marinobacter. Next base: position 6,486 of record JAGPVT010000183.1, read on the forward strand.
ACACGGGCCAGGTCAGGCCCCGTGCGCTTGGAACCCCACAGGAACGGGCGCTCGTAAACGAATTCGCCAGCAACGGAGTAGTGGCCGTAACGCTCTGTTTCTGCGCGGAAGGGTCGGATCTGCTGGGTGTGACAGACGTGACAGCCTTCGCGAATGTAGATGTCACGACCTTCCAGTTCCAGCGCTGACAATGGCTCAAGGCCTTCAATAGGCTCGTTGACGCTCTTCAGGAAGAAAAGCGGGAGCACTTCCGCCAGAAAACCACCACTGATGACCAGAATGATAAAAACAATCATCAGGCCAATATTTTTTTCTACAATTTCGTGTTTCATCTGGTCTCTCTCCGTTACGCCGCCTGAACTGCTGCGTTGTCCTGGGCAGCCGCTTCTTTCTGACGCACGGTCATGTAGACGTTATAGGCCATGAACAGCATGCCGGTGAGGAAAATGACGCCGCCGAGGAAGCGCACAAAGTAGCCCGGGTAGGATGCTTCAAGGCTCTCTACAAAGCTGTAGGTGAGGGTGCCGTCGTCGTTGACTGCACGCCACATCAAACCTTGCATGATGCCGTTAACCCACATGGCGACGATGTACAGTACGGTACCGACTGTCGCCAGCCAGAAGTGCACGTTGATCATACTGGTGCTGTACATTTCCTTGAGACCCCAGAGTTTGGGAATCAGGTGGTAGATTGCACCGATGCTGATCATTGCAACCCAGCCCAGAGCGCCGGAGTGCACGTGGCCTACGGTCCAGTCTGTGTTGTGGGACAGAGCGTTAACGGTCTTGATGGACATCATCGGGCCTTCAAAGGTGGACATGCCGTAGAACGACAGGGAAACCACCAGGAAGCGCAGGATAGGGTCGGTGCGCAGTTTGTGCCATGCGCCGGACAGGGTCATCATACCGTTGATCATGCCACCCCAGGACGGCGCAAGCAGAATCAGGGACATGATCATGCTGGCAGTCTGAGCCCAGTCTGGCAGAGCAGAGTAGTGCAGGTGGTGGCCGCCGGCCCATACGTAGGTCGCGATCAGTGCCCAGAAGTGCACAATGGACAGACGGTAGGAATAAACCGGGCGTCCGGCCTGCTTGGGAACGAAGTAGTACATCATGCCCAAGAAGCCGGCGGTAAGAAAGAAGCCTACGGCATTATGTCCGTACCACCACTGCATCATCGCATCGGTTACGCCGGCGTAGGCCGAGTAGGATTTGAAAGCACTGACCGGCAGTGCCAGGTTGTTACCAATATGCAGTACGGCAATGGTAAGAATGAACGCGCCGTAAAACCAGTTGGCCACGTAGATGTGTGGAGTGCTGCGTTTGGTAATGGTGCCGAAGAAAACCAGGGCATAAGTGACCCAGACTACAGCAATGGCGATGTCAATCGGCCATTCCAGCTCAGCGTATTCTTTGGTGCTGGTAAGACCCATTGGCAAGGTGATTGCTGCAGAAACGATGATTGCGGTCCAGCCCCAGAAAGTGAAGGCTGCGAGTTTGTCCGAAATCAGGCGTGTCTGACAGGTGCGTTGAACAACGTAATACGATGTTGCAAACAAGGCACTACCACCAAAACCGAAAATAACAGCATTGGTATGCAGCGGTCGCAGGCGACCGAAGTGAGTAAATGGCAGATCGAGGTTGAGGGATGGCCAAACCAGTTGTGCTGCAATCAACACGCCCAGCGCCATGCCAACAATACCCCATACCACTGTCATGATGGCGAACTGTCTCACCACCTTGTAGTTATATGTCAGGTTCGGATTTTGTGTGCTCATAGCCTTACCAATGGGTTCAGAGTGGGGAATTATGCGGGCGCAAGTATGGAGAAACCATTAGCTGTTTGCAATGACACGGATCAACTCCTGATATCCGTCAAATGCGCCCGAATCAGCAGCATGGCGCCTTTTCGAAACGCATTGCAAGCTGAGGCCCTATGATAGCCCCGGAGCCGTTCAAGTTGAACTTGGTAAAATTGATTAAGAGCAATTAATGCAGCGTTGAACGGAAAGCTATTGCTTTATATTCCGGCAATAATGGTTTGGTTACGACCCCGGGCCTTTGCTTCGTAGAGCGCGCTGTCTGCACGTTCGAAAAGCGCCTGTTGATCTTCGTCCGGGAGCAGCGAGGCAATTCCCGCGCTCAAGGTAAGGTGGGCACTCTTGCCGTCAGGCCCGTTCACAGTGGTGGTTTGGAGATCCTGTAGTAGAGTTTCGCATACTTTTTGCGCGCCGACGGTGTCTGTACCGGGTAATAGCAATGCAAACTCCTCACCACCGAACCTGATGGTGATATCTCGCGGACGTTTCATATGACGGGTCAGAGTGCTCGCAATCAATTGCAGGCAGGTATCGCCAAAACCATGCCCCCAGGTGTCGTTGATAACCTTGAAATGATCAGCGTCCACCAGGGCAATGGTGAAGGGCTGCCCTGTTCTGCGGGCTTCTGCACATAGCTCGGGCAACACGTTATCCATGTGGCGCCGATTATAAAGGCCGGTTAGCGGGTCATTGAGGCTTAGTGTCGCGAGCTTGCGGTTGGCATTCTCCAGCTCTCGCATGGTTGAGCGTAATTGGGCGGTGCGTTCATGCACCCTGTACTCCAGATCGCTACGGGCGGCCTGCTCTACTTCCAGCAATTTATCACTCAGTAGTTGCCAGCGCTGAACCATCGCGTAGTTGAGCAGGATAATCTGGCCACCGATCGCCACTTGCATGAGTGACTCCCGGGCCAGGAAGTCTGTCAGATACCCGAATGCCGCAGAGGCATAGATCAGCGATCCGGCAGCCATGACCATCCAGGCAAGAACATACCATTTTGCCGGTTGGTAACCTTGGCGCCACCTGCTTACGGCGATGATCGAAAGAATGAATATGGTGGCCAGCCCTAGAGCGGTATTAAAAAGGATAGCCTGACTGTATGGCAAAGTCAGAGTCAGACCGATAAAGCCAGCACAGATCCAGATAATGGCGTTCAGCGTTTTGTCTGCAAGGGTGTATTTCTCTACTTCAAGAAAAGAACGCCCGAACAGAGTCATTGCCAATGTGCACAGAACCAGGGTTAGCGGGATGAAGATGTTTGCGAACTCCGGGCTCTCGGGCCAGAAATACTGGTTTGCAAAACCGCCCATGGCAAACAGGAAAAGCCCCATCGCTAACATATAAAGGGCGTTGTGCAGGTAATACAGGGTTCCTGAGCTGAACAGCAGAAGGAGGTTGAATATGGCGAGCACCAGAACAGCTCCGAAGAATAGTCCGTGGGTAATCGCCAGCTGGTTGCTTTCTGCTATCAACTCTGCCGGCGTTTCCAGTCGCAGTGGAATGTTCAGGGCGCCACTACTCTGTATGCGCATTGTAACAGTGCGGGTTTCGCCGCTGTCGAGAATGATCGGCAAAAGGAAATACCGGTAATCTATCGCCCTTGAATGAAAGGGTTGCTGGTCACCGGTGACAACAACATCCCCGGGCCCGTCGCCCTGCCAGAAGGTGACCTCATCCAACAGAGGGTAGTTGAGGTTGAGGTACCAGAGCCGGCGTTCGCTTCCATTGTTGCGGAGGTTTAGCCGAACCCAGTATACCGAGCTGGTCTGGGTGAAAACCAGCTCGTGCCCGCGGGAAGGCGTCCACTTGAAGTCGCCCGGCAGTTCGTCAGGGCGGGTTGCGCTGTGAGCCCGGTCACCCGGTGATGTTTGGTGGAAACACACGTAGTGCATGATTGCCATGCGCGCCTGGGTGTCGGCCGCATCCAGCACCGGGCACTCTGAACGCTGCGGTGCCGTTGAGCCCGGCACTGCTGCACTCACAAGCCCCGGTGCTGCAGCAAAGTAGCAGGCCAGAAGAAGAAAAAGCCGTGCAAAAAAAGACATCGGACGCTTCCACAGACATTAAAGCCGGAAGTGTAGCGAACGTATACAATCTATGTTGTTAAACTGTTTAAAATTATGCGGATCGTCACAAGCTGGGCGTGTTCCTGTTAAGCACCGCTCTGTTCGAGCACTGTTATGGCTTCATCCATGTCCATCATGGGCACCAGTTCTGCCATCAGGTCGCGACGATCGTCGGAGTGGTACCAGCGGCTCCAGTCCGCTTCGGAGCGCCAGTTGGCAAGCGTAATGCGGTGGTTGGGGTCGTGACTGTCAACCAGCGTTTCTCCGGAAACAAATCCCGGGGCTGCAACTGCCCGTTGCAGAACCTTGCGAGAGCGCTCTTCATAAGCAGTTTCAAGCGATTCAGCTATATGGCGTTCAATCAGAACCCGGATCATGCAAACCTCCTGACGTTTTAATGGTATAAACAGTAATTTAGCACGTATTTCTGAAAAATCAGGTCGAATAGAGGGAGATGTTTTGTGACTGTTGTTGAGTACGATGCCGAGTTGGATGCCTGCGGACTGTTTTGCCCCGAGCCTGTTATGATGCTTCACACCCGCATCAAGGATGTGGCGCCGGGAAAAGTTCTCAGGGTTATTGCAACGGACCCCTCAACAACCCGCGACGTGCCCCGGTTCTGCCAGTTTTTGGGGCACGAGCTGGTCAGCCATATAGAGCAGGGCGACCGTTACATCTATCTCATACGTCGCGGTGATTGAAACGGGTTTCCCCATGGTTCCATGAGTTGCGGGTATTCAGATCGCGGGAGTCAGGTCGCTGATGTGGCTCATAAACTGATCCCGGTTCATTTCACCCAGAACCCGCTCGCGCGCCATTTCTTCACCGTTGCTGTCATAGAACAGAATGGCAGGAGGTCCGAACAGCCCCAGGCTATCCAGCATGGCCTGTTGAGCCGGCGTGTTGTCTGTCATGTCGATCTGCAGCAGCGTGAAGGGGCTGAGCGCACGAACTACGCCAGCATCGCTGAATACATTACGTTCCATGACCTTGCAGGAAATGCACCAATCTGCATAGAAATCCAGAACAACGGGTCGGCCCTGTTGTCTGGCCTGTAATAACATTGCCTCAATTTCCGAAGGATTCTCTACCCGGACAAAATTTGCGTGGCTGGTGACAGCGTTGATAGCTGAGCCTGATGGCCCGGTCGTAGTGGCTTTGGCGATAAATGGATCCAGCGGAGCCAGTGGGTCATTGGCGCCGCCAATCGCGCCTGCCAGTAGTGCAAGCCCGTAGGCGAAAAAGATCAGTCCCAGACCTTTTCGGGTGCGCCCCCAGCCAGCTTTGGCTGCGTCGAAGGCGCCAAGTTGTACGCCGGTTATGGCAAGCAGCCCGCCCCAGAGTGTCAGGCTGAGCCAGCCCGGAACCAGGCGCTCAATCAACCAGATAGCGACGGCAATCAGCATAACGCCATAAAAGTGTTTGACTGTGGTCATCCATTGCCCAGTGGTTGGAAGAAATTTGCGCCCACCTACAGCTACAAGAATAAGTGGAATGCCCATGCCCAGCCCAAGAGCGAAAAGAGCGATTCCGCCGATCACGGCATTTTGCGTAGTGGAGATATAAAGTAGGCTGCCCGCAAGCGGGGCAGACACGCAGGGCGATACAATCAAAGCGGAGAGCGCGCCGATGCCGAAAATGCTGATAAGTCGGCCACCGGTGAGCCGCTGGCTTGCGTCGTTCAGAGGCTCGCGGATAAAGCGCGGGAGCTGAATCTCGAACAGATCAAACATGGAAAGGGCAAACACGACAAACATCAGAGCGAAAACACTGAGCACCCAAGGTGATTGAAGGTGTGTTTGCAGGTTAAAACTTGCGCCCAGAAGCCCGGTGAGCACACCTGCCCCAGCATACGTAAGGGCCATTCCGAGAACATAACTGCCTGAGAGGAGCAGCGCATGCCCGGTTGTCCGTGTGTTCTGCCCTGATACCAGGGATGAAATGATTGGAATCATCGGCAGTACACAAGGCGTGAAGGTAAGCCCCAGGCCGAGCAGGAGAAAAACGCCGGCAATCACCAGGGTCGACTGCTCTGAAAGAAAGCCTGCAAGCCCGGTTGCAGAACTGGTGTTTACCCGGACAGCTGAGCTGTTCTGGCCGGCTTTGCCCGGGCTGCCTTGCTGTGAGCCAGAATCCTGGCTTTGGTAAAACAGCACCTCGCGGGTCTGGGGCGGGTAGCAGAGACCCGCTTCCGCACAGCCCTGATAAGTAACTTCGAACCGGGCCTCGCGACGACCGTCAGCTAGCGTTACCGGAACCTTCGCTTCTACAGGGTCAAAGAAAACGGTGCTTTTGCCAAAATAGTCATCCTCGGTTTCAATTCCCGGGATCGAGAACACTGCCGGGCCTGCACTGGCGCCTTCATCCAGAGCCTCTATGCTAATACGATCTTTGTAAAGGTAGTGCCCGGGCGTTATGTCCCAGAGCAGCACAACAGCATTGCCCTCAGTGGTATGGCTGAAAGGAAGCGCCTCATCCACCGGGAGAAATTGATTGCCCTGGCCCCCGAAAAGGGTGTTGCTACCACCAATCGCCCCGGCAGCATTCGCTGCGGCGAGCAGCAGCGTTAACATGAGAAGAAGGCTGTATGGCCCCGTGAGGCGGCGGATGCTGCCGAATGTGGTGGATAGAGCTCTCATGGAATGCGCAGTTTCCCGGTTTATGTCGTGTCTTGGAGAACAGGCCACTGTGCTGGATGAACCGCCTGTTCGGTAATGTTCAGCAAGCCAGTGGACACATTCGCCCGGCAAAAGTTCCCTCTGGCATTGGACGCGTTAAAGTCGCACAATAGCCCCCCAATGAATCACAGTCCAAACGATCTTATCATGCTGTTTAATGACCTGTTTCGGGAAACTTTCCGGACAATTCTGGTCAGAGGCCGCGAAGAACCTGAATACCTGCCGGCAGGCAGTGCCAGAGAACTTGCGCAGATTGTTTTCGCCCATGGCTATTATGCCAGTGCTTTGCACGAAATAAGTCATTGGTGCATTGCAGGTGAGCACAGGCGCACACTTCACGATTATGGTTACTGGTACTGTCCGGACGGCCGGACACCGGCGCAGCAACGAGCATTTGAGCAGGTTGAGGTAAAACCACAGGCTATTGAGTGGTTGTTTTCAGTAGCTGCCGGCTCGCGCTTTCACATCAGCGTGGATAACCTTTCCGGAGAAGGCGCGTCTGACGAATACAGTTTCCGATGCAGGGTGCTGGAACAGGCAGAAGGCTACCTGGACAGAGGCCTGCCGCAGCGGGCACAGTCCTTTTTTGATACCCTGAAATCGTTTTATGGAACCGGTGATACCTTCAGAACAGCCTGGCACGATGATGCCGGGCGCGCGGTTCCATCATATTTCGCAAAAGAACATTATGAGGCAAACTGAGACTCCATGACATCTGACCCAAAGCACACCGGCGATCTGAGATTCAGCGATCTGAATCTGGACAAGCGTCTGCTGGACGCCATTGCTGCCATTGGTTTTGAATACTGCACGCCGATACAGGCAGAGACACTGCCCTGGACGCTGGCGTGTGAAGATCTGATTGGCCAGGCCCAGACCGGAACCGGAAAAACGGCGGCGTTTCTGATAACGGCAATCCAGAGCTTGCTTGAAACACCCATACCGGAAGGCGACCGCTTTGCTTCTGAGCCCCGCGTACTCGCGCTGGCGCCGACTCGCGAGCTTGCCATGCAGATTGCCAAGGACGCCGAAGAGCTGTGCAAGCATACTGGCCACAAGGTGGTCACGGTTGTTGGTGGCATGCACTACGATAAGCAACGCGAACAATTGCACAACGGCGTTGTGGATATTCTGGTGGCTACCCCGGGCCGTCTGATTGACTTCCTTGGCTCACAGGATGTGTTCCTTGACCAGATCGATATTCTGATCCTCGATGAAGCGGACCGGATGCTTGATATGGGGTTCATCCCGGATGTGAAGCGTATTATCCGTAAATGCACTCCAAAGGATGAGCGCCAGACGTTGTTGTTCAGCGCGACATTCAACCAGGACGTTCTCAATCTTGCCTCGATGTGGACCAACAACGCTGAATTTGTGGAAATCGAGCCGGAGCAAAAAACTGCTGAGCGGGTCGAACAAACGGTTTATCTGGTGGGTGACGATGAGAAGCTGCCTGTGCTGGTCAATTACCTGAAGCGCCCGGACGTAGAAAAGGCGCTGGTATTTGCCAATCGCCGCGATCAATGCCGGGATCTTGAAGAGGACCTGCGCAATCAGGGCGTTAAAGTGGCGCTCATGTCTGGTGAAATTGCCCAGGCGAAGCGCCTGAAAACGCTGGAACAGTTCAAGGCGGGCAGCATTCAGGTGCTGGTAGCCACCGACGTCGCCGGGCGTGGCATCCATGTAAATGGTGTCACCCACGTGTTCAATTACAACCTGCCAGACAGTGCTGAAGATTACGTACATCGTATAGGGCGAACAGGTCGAGCGGGCGAAACCGGCGTGGCTGTCAGCTTTGCGGGCGAAGATGATTCATTCGGCCTTCCGGCCATCGAGGCCTACATCAGCCAGAAGCTCAAAACGGCGGTGCCGGAAGAGGAGTTGATGGCCGAAATGGATAATCCTCCCATTACCCGCAAGCGCGGCCGTCGCCCATCACAGGGGCAGGGCGGACGTGGCCCGGGTGGTCGTAGCCCACGCCCACGCAGGAACTGACACGGCGAGAATTGACTATGTTGATCGTTGCAGATGAGAACATCCCGTTGCTGGAAGCTTTTTTTGGCGATGTTGGTGAAGTTCGGCGTGTCTCCGGTCGAACCATGAGTGCCGAAGATGTCCGTGATGCCGATGTGCTGCTGGTTCGCTCTGTTACTCGTGTAAATCGTGCATTGCTTGAAGGCAGCGACGTGCGCTTCGTTGGAACCACGACGATCGGGACCGATCATGTTGACCGGAGTTGGCTTGAGGAAAAGGGCATTCGTTTTTCGGCGGCTCCCGGTTGCAACGCCAACAGTGTTGCCGAGTATGTGCTGAGTGTATTGTCTCTGCAGGCAGAACGCCTTGTACTTGATGACTGGTCAAGGCTGACCGTAGGTATTGTTGGTGTCGGGAATGTTGGTCGTGAACTCGCTGACAAACTTGTTCGGCTCGGCTTCAAGGTAAAGCTCTGTGACCCGCCCCGGGCGGAACAGGAGCAGGACGAAGCCCACACTTTTGTGGATCTGGACGAAGCGCTTGGATGCGACGTCGTCTCGCTTCACACACCGCTGACCCGCGACTGTGCCCATCCCACCTTTCACATGATCGGCGAACGAGAGTTGGCGGCGTTGACGCCTGACCAGCTGTTGATCAGTGCCGGACGAGGCGAGGTAATTGACGGCGCCGCTCTCCTCGAGCGGCTCGGAGAGGCCAACGCGCCACTGGTAGCCCTTGATGTATGGGAGCAAGAACCCCGAATCAGTCCGGAGTTGGTGGACAGGGTCTGGCTGGCGACGCCCCACATCGCAGGCTATAGCCTTGAAGGTAAGGTTCGGGGAACCGAGATGATTTACCAGGCGATGAGCAAATTCCTTGGGCTGCCAACACGAAAGACAGCAGGTCAATTTCTTCCCGAACCGGCGCTTAGCAAAGTCTCGTTTACCAGCGCAGCGGATGAACATGCGGCTGTGCGGATAGCGATACGCGCATGCTACGACCCACGACAGGATGATGCCCGCTTGCGCCACGCCATGAGAGCCCCGGTTGACGAGCTTGGTGCAGCTTTTGATCGCCTGCGGCGGGACTATCCGGTGCGGCGGGAGTGCTCCAGTCTGAAAGTGCAGCTCAAAGGCACAAGTAAATCCCTGCAAGACAGTTTCCGCGTCATCGGGTTCAAGTTGAAAATCTGAACTCGATCTCGTGACCGTTTCAATCGCCTTGCTTGTCTGCAAAGAGCGTAGCTCGAACAGCATGGCCGATACGCAAAGAATGGCGGCTTTTAAGCGCAGTTCGAACCAGATGGATATGGCTTGACATGTCTTCTTGTAAGGACGGAGGTAAGGGTGTTTCTAACGGACTCTCTGGTCCTCTGAGCGCCTGGACCAGTACGTCGGGGGCAGGTGAGCTCAGGCGGACAAATGCCTCTTGCGTTAGAACTGCCTGATCCAGAGCCTCCTGCCGGATGGTGTCCACATATCGAAGAAAGCCTTCTTCTGCCAGCCAGAGTAGTGCACCAAAGCAAGCCATGTGGCGCTTGCTGTGCAAACCGAATTCATCCGGCTCGTCCGGGCCGGCGATGTCCTCTACAAACAGGTTTACCCGTCTTGGAAAGGCGCTATAAAGCTGCACCAGAGCTACGGCTGCATCTTTGTAGAACTCTTCAACGTGGATGTCAGCCATGAGCGAAATCCTTTTTGCCGGCGTGTTTACTGTCTGTATTTGGTTAAAAAGTTGCCCAGCCTGCCCATTGCATCCTCCAGTGTGTCTTTGCGGGGCAGGAACACAACCCGGAGATGTTGTTTGTCATCAATGTTGAACGCTGAACCCTGAACCAGCAGAATTCTCTCCTGGAGCAACAGGTCCAGAACCAGTTTCTCATCATTCACAATCGGAAATTTTTTCGGGTCCAGCCGCGGGAAAAGGTACAAGGCGCCCTGGGGCTTCACACAGCTTACACCGGGGATATCGTTCAGCATCCGCCAGGCTGTTTCCCGTTGCTCGTATAGCCGCCCGCCCGGCGCCACCAGATCATTGATTGACTGGTAACCGCCCAGTGCGGTTTGTATGGCCAGTTGGGCCGGAACATTGGCGCAAAGTCGCATGTTGGAAAGCATGTCTATGCCTTCAATAAGGTCTTTGGCCAGGTGTTTTGCGCCGCTGATAATCATCCAGCCAGAGCGGTAGCCGGCGGCACGATAATTCTTGGAAAGACCGTTATAGGTGAAGAAGAGCACGTCATCCGCCAGTGATGCAGTTGAAACGTGCTGGGTGTCATCGTAGAGAATCTTGTCGTAGATCTCGTCTGAAAGCACGATCAGATTGTGCTTGCGGGCAAGCTCAATGACCTGTTCAAGCAGTTCCTGACTATAGACAGCGCCGGTAGGATTGTTCGGATTGATCAGCACGATGGCACGGGTACGATTTGTTATCTTTTTGCGGATATCGTCAATGTCCGGGAACCAGTTCTGTTCCTCATCACAGCGATAGTGCACGGGCTTGCCGCTTGAAAGAGTGACGGCGGCTGTCCAGAGGGGGTAGTCCGGCGCAGGAATAAGCACCTCATCGCCGGTGTTGAGCATGGCCTGCATGGTCATCACGATCAGTTCGCTGACACCATTGCCCAGGAAAATATCATCAATATCGACTTTATCTATGCCCCTTTGCTGGCAATAGTGCATCACGGCCTTGCGGGCAGAAAACAGGCCTTTTGACTCCACATAGCCCTGGGCCTGTTGCATGTTGTAGATTACGTCCTGCTGGATTTCCTCGGGAACATCCAGCTCGAAAGCGGCGGGGTTACCGATATTGAGCTTTAGCACCCGATGGCCTTCTTCTTCCAGACGGCGCGCCTCCCGCATCACTACGCCACGTATTTCATAACACACGTTATCCAGTTTGGCGGATTTGTAGTAGTTCTGCATAAGAGCCGGGCTTCCTAAGTCAGTAGACGTAAATCAGGCACATGCCTTTCAGGCAAACCACTATTCTAGCGGAGGCGTGGCCAACGGCAACAGGGTAATTGTGATCAATTATGGCGGGTTAGCTCCATATTCTGTTAATTCACGCCCGATAAAACAATTGAGTGTATCCATTTTACTGTATAGTCTTCGAATACATTGTGCACAATTTAAATGTGCAAGATTCTAATGCTCGCCTGTTACAGACAGGTATTCACGATTTTGAAAAGGAAAAACCTGTGGCCAGTAATTCGGTTTATGACTTCACCGTTCGAGATATCAAAGGTAATGAGAAAAAGATGGCCGACTATCAGGGCCAGGTATTGCTGGTTGTGAATACGGCCAGCAAGTGCGGTTTTACCCCGCAGTTTGAAGGGTTGCAGTCTTTGCACAAGGAGCTTGGCGAGCGGGGGCTTGAGGTTCTGGGGTTTCCCTGCAACCAGTTCATGAATCAGGATCCTGCCGATGACAATGCCATCAGCGAGTTTTGCAGCCTGAACTACGGTGTGGACTTCCCCATGTTCTCGAAGGTGGATGTTAACGGAGAAAACGCAGACCCTTTGTTCCAGTTCCTGAAATCGGAGGCAAAAGGCCTTCTGGGTTCAGAAAAGGTAAAGTGGAACTTCACCAAATTCCTGATAAGCCGTGATGGAAAGGTGGTGCGTCGTTACCCGCCAACCACCAAGCCCCAAGACATCAAGGGCGATATTGAAAAGCTGCTTTTGAGCTGACCCGTGAACGATTTACTCGCGCTGGATAACCAGATCTGTTTCAGCCTGTACGCCGCTAACCGGGCGATCACTGCCCGGTATCGCCCGCTGCTTGCCGAGCTGGAACTGACATACCCTCAGTACCTGGTGATGCTCGTGCTTTGGGAGCGCGCCGGGGCTGGCCAGGCAACCCGTGTTTCTGACCTTGGGGCGCGCTTGCGGCTTGATTCGGGCACGCTTACCCCGCTATTGAAAAGGCTGGCTTTGCGAGGGCTGGTTCGCCGGGACCGCAGTGTGGAGGACGAGCGTGTAGTCACCCTGTCGTTGACCCCGCAAGGCGAGGAACTCAGGGAGTTGGCCGCACTGATACCACAGAAACTTCTGTGCGGCCTGGATGTGGCCCCGGAGCGACTGCTGGCGCTGCGGAATGAACTCAACTCCGTACTGAGGGTTATTGAGGTTCAGGCGGGGAAGGAGTCCAACGCCTGATCGCGGCACTCAGTTGGCTGCGGTTATATGGCTTGGTGATGTAGTCGTTCATGCCACAAGCGAAGCAGTCGTCCCTGTCGCCCTGCATCACGTTGGCGGTAACGGCGATCACCGGCAGCTCGCGCCACTCCGGGTTTTTGCGAATTCTTTGCGTTGTTTCAAAGCCGTCCATAACCGGCATCTGGCAGTCCATAAGCACCAGATCGTAATGCCTCTGTTCCAGTGCTTCAATCGCCAGCTGGCCGTTATCTGCTACGTCTATGTGGTATCCCATTTTTTTCAGCAGGGTGCTCGCAACCATCTGGTTTACTTCGTTGTCTTCGACCAACAATATTCGAAGGGGGTGCTGTAGCTGAATGTCCTCGATCTGGTCGGTCAAATCCGGATGGGGTGCCAAGTCAGCGACGGTATCCTTGCCTTGCGGTAGCGCGCTGCTGGCGAGCAAGTCGGTGGCTACCGTAATCTGTTCAGGCCTTTCAATGTCCGGGCCGGCATAAACATGCAGTGGCAGGGTGACGGTAAAGCAGGTTCCCTGCCATTCCTGGGAGTCGACCTTTATTTCACCATGCATACGCTCAACAAGTTGGCGGCATAACGTTAACCCCAACCCGGTGCCGCCGTACAGGCGCGTGGTTTGAGTGTCGGCCTGTGAAAAGGGTGAGAATATCCGGCGCAGGCCTTCTTTACTCATGCCGATACCAGTATCACTTACTTCGATGGTGAGGATGCTGGCGGAATAGCGAGCTGTGATACGCACGCTGCCAGAGTCGGTGAACTTGATGGCATTGCTCAGCAGGTTGTTGAGAATCTGGCGAATACGGGTCGGGTCACCGAGAAAACGACTCGGGAAATCCATACCTGTTTCTGCAATCAGATCAATGCCTTTTATGCGAGCCTGCTGGGTATGCAAGGTTGCGCATTCTTCAATCAACCCACGCAGGTCAAACGGAATCTGTTCCAGATTGAGCTTTCCGGCTTCAACCTTGGAAATGTCCAGGATGTCATTGAGTATTCCGAGCAGGCTTTTACCGGCCGACAACGCGATTTGAAGACGATGGCGCTTCGCGGAATCCTGTTCACCCTCCAGCACCAGCCCAACCATGCCAAGCACACCGTTCAGTGGCGTACGTATTTCGTGGCTCATGCTGGCCAGAAAATTCGCTCTCGCCCTGGCTTTGCGCATGGCGTCTTCCTTGGCTTTAACCAGTGCCCGGTTACCCCTTTGCAGCGCCTGGTTTTTGTCTGATATTTCCCGGGTCCGGCCTTCGACCTCTTGCTCCAGCTCGCTGGAATAGTTTTTCATTGTGCTTTCCGCTTTGCGGAGTTGGGCCAGGCTGGAGTCGGTGGTTTCCAAGTGTTGATTGATAATCCCCACCATGGTGCCTATTTCATCCTTCTGGTGCCCTGGCGGTACCGGCAACCGGACTTTTTCAGGTGAGCTGGCTTTAACCTGGCTCAGCGCGCTTATAACGCTGAGCATCGGTCTTGTGAGGAGTAGATAGAAAATGACAAGTAACGAGGCCGAAAGGATCAGACTTTTCAGCAGCCCGCTGACCAGTGTATAGCTTGCCCGCTCCAGAAACTGCAAGCCGTAATGGTAGGTGTCAATTGTGACAACAAGCTGGCCAAGGGGAAGGTTATCGAGCTGTGATACCTGCAATTCCTTGCTGAATACCCGGCTCTGGCCGAACAGTTTGTCACTGATCCAGCGGTAGGGTGAATCGGGGCTTCTCTTGCTGGCGGCAGCCATGGTGCTGTAATCGTTATCGACTATCCGGGCGTCAATGGTAGCGGGGTGCCTCAGAAGGCCGTCGAGCAGTTCTTCCGCCAAGCGAACATCTATGTTGTAGGCGATCTGTGAGGCTGGGCTGTGGCTTATTTCAATTAATGCCTGAATGTCCCCTTCCATGGCATTGCGGGCGCCGAAATAGTCGAGGGTGATTTGCACAACGTTGAGAATAAGGCCCAACACCATCGCGATTAACACCGTGTCGCGGGTGAGTCGGAAGGAAAGCCGGTGTTTAAAGCCTCTGGTCACGGATGTCACTGTCCCTGTTTGCGGGCAGTTATACCGCCCGGATCACGCATTCAGTCATCGTAGTCGGCTTTCTTCTTCCACTTTTCATCGTGAAGAAAAGTGTCCCACTGCTTATCCATGTTGGATTGAGACTCCGCAGCGGTGCTGCCGTCGTCACCCGTGTTCATAGCCTCAAGCTCTTTGATCCGGGTGCGGAAACTTTTGACGGCTTTCATGGCAAGCGGATTGTCCCGGGATTTGCCCATCTCCGTGCTGGCCAGGTGGTAGGAGTGAATTGCTTTTCGTATCTGGTTCTGGCGTATGTGGTCACGGGCCTGGAAAACGTGAAGGTCTGCGTGGGTTTTGTGGACCAGAAACAAAACATATTTCAGGTTCTTCTTCGCAGTTGCGCCATCTATGCGGCCACTTTTGTGCATGGCTTCGATCATCTTGAACAGGTTTTGCAGAAGCTCTTTAACGTAGGAAGATTTTTCGGCTGAATCGATTTTTACCGGTTTTACGTCATCCCTGTTTTCCCGAATCAGGTTTTTCCTCTTAAGCAGGCTTTCGCGCCACTGCTCAACCGGTAGTCCGGATTTAAGCCCTGCAAGGTCATTGCACACATCTTCCATCCGCCTGAGCAGCAGCAACTTCAGATCCGGTGTCAGATATTGTCCGGGCAGCTCGAAGAGCAGGCGGTTACATCGTTTGTAACTGTCCTCCAGCGCAGTAATTTTGCGAACACGTTCAATCTTGGCCTTCTCGCGCATTTGGCTGATGACGATAACGACGATCGAAATCACAACGATGGCTGCCAAGGCAAGGACAATGGTAGTGGTATTCATATTTGCGTAATGACTCCGGCTTTTGGGCAAGTCATGCCTGATACAGAATTCTGACCTGAAATGCCGACCACCTCCGGCAACTATCAGAAAGGTTAGCAGAAATACGACATTGAATCTGGACCCAAATGTGAAAATTCATTTTTTGTATTCATTTCATGAATTAATTGTTTTCGGTATATTGTTTTTGTGAATGGATGTTTGCTTGGTGCCTGATCGGTAGTCGTTATTTTTCCTCGGAGCTGTGCATGGATATTTCCCGCATTGACCTTAATCTTCTTGTTTACCTGGATGTATTGCTCAGGGAGCGCAATGTCACCAAGGCGGCTAACCATCTTGGTATTACGCAGCCGGCCATGAGTAACAGCTTGCGCCGTTTACGCGATCTGTTTGCTGACCCGTTACTGGTGCGGACCAGCGAGGGCATGACCGCAACAGAGCGTGCGCGGGAGCTGCAGCCATTGGTCCGAAGCATACTTTCAGATATTGAGCAGGCAGTGCAGGAAAAGACGCCGTTTGCAGCTCTGGAAAGCCAGCGGGTATTTCGCATTATGGCCAGTGATTATGCCGAATCCTGTCTTATGCCCCGGGTTTTGCGGCGGATCCGCCAGGAGGCGCCACACGTTACGCTTGACGTTCTGACCCCAAGCGATGTGAGCTTTCTGGACGTGGAGCAGGGCCGTCTTGATATGGCGATCAACCGGTTCGACAAGATCCCCCAGTCTTTTCATCAGAAAACCCTGTGGATTGAATACTTTGCCTGCCTGGTGAATGCCCGTAACCCGATATTGAAAGAGCCATTCACTTTGGATACGTACCTGGGCGCCAGCCATATCTGGGTCAGTAAAACCGGATTCGGCGTGGGTGTCGGGGTAAACCCGAAAGACGTTCAGCGCCTTGGCTGGGTTGATGAGGCCTTATCGAGAATGGGGAGTAAACGGCAGATCTCGGTCTTTACGCGGCACTATCAGTCGGCGATGCTTTTGGCGGAGCAGCACGACCTTATTGCCACACTTCCGTCCCGGGCGGCCTGGTTGCAAAAAGACAACGCCAACCTGGTGGTGAAAATTCCACCCTTCGAGATACCGCCTTTCGAGCTTAAAATGGCCTGGAGCCCGCTGTTGCAGCACAACTCTGATCACCAATGGCTTCGCAGGCTGATTTCAGAAGTCGCGCAAGAAGTTGATGAGGAGTTTGCGCCCTTTGGCGCGCGCTTCGAATCTGTGGATGTGCCGCTGGCGCATCAGTCAGAGCGGTAACTCGCGAAGTTCAAGCGAGCTGCGCCCGGCATCCCACATGCGTTGAAAGTTTTCCGACAGCAGCCTTACACGGCCGCTGTCGGAGAACCCGGCAAACCCTGAGGGTCGCGTAAAGTCATGCCTGTAGACCACGCCTTCCCGGTCTGCGAGGATAAAAGGCTGATCCTCAAACGGGTAGTCGCTGTTGACCAGTCTCAGTTCAATACGGCTGGGAAGTCTGCGCATCAGTTCGACCAGTTGATGGCGGCGCTTCACCAGAGGCTGGTCATCATGGATTAGCAGGCGAACCTCGCTGAGCCTGTGACGGCGTGCAAGGCTTGAGACCAATTCCCTGAACCTGTGACGATCATAACGATCGTGATCCAGCACCCGGTCATACAGCCATAATCGCTGACCTGCCTGACCAACCATGGTGTCCATCAGGTCGAGCATGTTGCTTTCGTTATCGAAGATCCAGGATTGCGTATCCGCGCCCAGCAACATGGGGTGAGATCTTCCGGATTCGGTCTGATTTTCAAGCAGAGCAGGGGCAAGGCAGCGCATATCCAGATGTGGTATGCCCGCATCGTCATAGGGCTCGGAACAAACGTGAAACCCCGCACGCTGATAGAAGGCAATTGCATGTTGTTGGGCAGAGAGTTTCAGTTCCGGATACTGGCCGGAAGATTCTGTGATCAAATGCCGGAGCAGGGCCTCACCGATACCCCGGCCCCGGAATTCCGGCAGTATGGCCATGCGTCCGATGTGGGCGGTTTCTCCCAAGGTGGAGAACAGGCGGGCCACCCCTGCCGGCGTGTTATCGGGCAGAACCGCGAGAAAATGATCAGCAATCTCGTCCGTTGCGTCCCACTCCAGCTCAGGTGGCACCTTTTGCTCTTCAACGAACACCCTCTGACGGATGTCGCGGATAGCCCCGGGGGCAAGCTGCCAGCTGTATTTTCGAATCTGGACGGTCATGGCATTACTCGAAATAAACTGAGCCCTGATTGTACAGATTGGTCATCAGGCCGAGCAGGGCAGGGTCTCCGGCAAACTGAGCCAAGGCGTTCATGTCAATGCGGGCGCCCGCGCAGAGCAAGGGGGCCAGCGGGCGCGCATCACCTTTAAGCAGAAACTGCTCACCGTCTGCAAACAGGGCGGTTTCGTCGCGTTCTTCATGGTACGCAAAGCGCGAACCTTCATTCCAGCGTAGCTGCTCGCCAGCCCGGATGGCTTCGGCGACGTCTTCATCTGAGGCGGGTTCATCCGCAGGCACTACCACATCCATGTTTTTTGGTGCGGTAGCGTACTGGCCAAACCACAGAGCCAGCTGCCGCTTGTCGTCGAGTTTTTCGGTCAGAATCGCTTGCAGTCGGTCAATAACGCCCGGTGCTATGGTGCCCGGATTATCCTGAACCTGCAGGTCCGGATCGTTCATGTGTTCGTCGGCACCCACCTGGTTACACAGGAAGTCGGTAAACCCGGTAAGCAGATCGTCGACGGTCGGTGCGCGGAAGCCCACCGAAAGGGTAATGCAATCGTCTTCGGCGACACCGTGATGGCCAATGCCCGGGGGCAGATACAGCATGTCGCCGGGCTCAAGAGTCACGGTTTCTTCACCTTCCCAACTGCTGAGTATGCGCAGCGGTGTGCCTTCTACACGGGGTGAGGTTTGGTCGCAACGTCCGCCGAATGACCAGCGTCTGTGCCCCTGCGCCTGCAGCAGGAATACATCATACTGGTCGTAGTGAGGCCCTACGCTGCCACCCTTGGGGGCATAGCTTGCCATGATGTCGTCAAGGCGCCAGTTGGGTACAAAGCGGAAGTGTTCAAGCAGGTCTGCGACCTCAGGAACCCAGTGATCAAGGCCCTGCACCAGCAAGGTCCACTCCTGCTCCGGGAGCTGGCTGAAGCGCTCCTCCAAGAAGGGGCCGTTGTGCAGCTGCCAGGGTTTGCCGTCATCGTTTTCGATAATGATGCGTGATTCCACACCCTCTTCACAGGCGAGGCCAGCCAGTTCGTCAGCATCCACAGGGCACTGGAAGTCGGGGAATGCCTGGCGGATGACCAGCGGCTTTT
>JAGPVT010000188.1 GCA_018066865.1 Marinobacter sp.
GGCGCTGTTCAGCATCCGCACGATACCCACGGACTCATTATTGACGATGGTTCCGCCTGTCCCACAGCACCATCAACATGCATTTCAGAAACAGTTGTGGCGACAAACTGCTCCCTGGCTCAGCAAGTGTCAGCGATGCGATTCCGGACGCCAGCTCTCGAATCGTGGTTTTGGTTCACGGCTTATGCCTCTCACATGAATACTGGAAAGGACACAATGAAGGGAATCTGGGTGCGGAGCTAAAAAATGCCCATGGTTTCACTCCGCTGTATCTCAATTACAACACGGGCAGACATATCTCCAGCAATGGCAAGGAGCTGAGCGAGCAACTGCAGTTACTGATTGAAACCTGGCCGGCTGAAGTCGAGGAACTGACCCTGATTGGCCACAGCATGGGTGGGCTCGTTATCCGCAGCGCCTGCTGGTACGGCAGTGAGCTTGATTTGCCCTGGACCAAGCGGTTGAAAAATGCACTTTACCTTGGCTCACCTCATCACGGTGCTGCACTCGCCAAGGCCGGGCACTTGCTAACCTTCGTCATGGGGCAGTTCCGCTACGCCAGCCCGTTCGCGCTTGGCAGACACACCAGCGCGGGCATCAAGGATCTGCGACATGGAAATTTGCTTGACGATGATTGGAAGGATATCGATCAGGACGACTTTCACCCGGACGATCGCAAACCGGTACCACTGCGCGAGGGAACTCGACACTATTTCATAGCCGCGGCGATTGGCAAGCATATGTCGGATTTCCCCAGCACGATGCTGGGGGATCTTTTGGTTCGGCTGGACAGCGCCAAAGGGCAGCATTCTGATAATTTGAAAAAACTGTCTATTCGCCCGGAAGACTGCCGCGTGTTCGAAAAGCTGAACCACCTGGATCTGCTCGACAACAAAGTTGTGCATGACCAGATCCTGGGGTGGTTAGCCTGACGGGGCTTTTCAGCCTTTAAGCTTGGCTGCTATTTGCGCGACATGCTCACCCTGGTGGCGGGCAAGAGGTTCCTTTACAACCTTGATCAGGATTAGCACTGTACGGCCAAGTCAAAACCGGATTCTAAACACTCGGAATATCAATAGGGGAAGACAGTAACGTATTCAGGAGCGCGCGCCCAGCAACCGACAATTCACGATCAGACTGCTGAAAAATTCCAACTGATCGTTCGATAACCGGTTCGCACAGAGGTAAACAGACAGCCCCCAGTTCCTTCATCTGCCCAATACATAATGAAGGCACTGCACTAACGCCTAACCCACTGGCAACCATACGGCCAACCGTTGAAAGTTGATGGCTCTCAAACTCCACTGGAAGGGACTGGCTGCTGGCCGCCAGCGCCTCTTCCAGCATGTGCCGGACTGCCGAAGGGCGTTGCAGTGCGATAAAGGGATAACGCAGAAGCTGGCCCCAGGCGACCTCCCTGGCGTCTGCCAATGGCGAGTCCATCGGCACAACGGCCACGAAGCGATCCCGATAGAGCGGTGTGAACTGCAGTCTCGATGCTGCGGGGGGTTCGAAGGCGATGCCCAGCTCCACCTTGCCGATCTGCAAAAGATCGAGCACTTCCTCGTTAATGACGTCCTGAATCGTAACGCCGATATTGGGATGCCGGGCCCGAAAGTTCTTGAGAATGCCGGGCAGGATATTACCGGCAAATGATGGCATGGCGGCAATGGTCACTCGCCCCAGCTCCAAGCTGAATCTCTGGCGCAACTCATCCCGGGCATTGTCCCAGTCTGCCATTAAACGGCGAGCCAGCGGGAGCAACGCTTCCCCTTCTGGCGTTAACTGGACAGTCCTTGTAGTACGACTAAACAGCGCCCCTCCAAGATTCGCCTCAAGAGCCTTGATCGACAGGCTTAACGCTGGCTGGGAAAGGTGCAGCCGCTCACAGGCCTGAGCAAAACTCAACGTCTGTGCCACTATAAGAAATGCCCGGATCTGCTTCACTGTCATGGGTTAAGGCTCACAATCACAAAGAGCCTTAGTTTACCGGCACGGATTGTTTTGAAAAACCTATTAATAAATCAATATTTCAAACTTAACATATCAACTGCCGATAGGTAGACTCTGTTGGATACACCAACAAGAGAGGAAGCGGCACTATGTCCGGTTTTGATAAAAGAGTCAGTTCTTACGAGGAGGCCCTGGAAGGGCTGGAAGACGGGATGACCCTTCTGGCTGGAGGGTTTGGGCTTTGCGGTATTCCTGAAAACCTGATCGCTGAAATTAAACGCAAGGGCACCCGTGACCTAACGGTGGTTTCAAACAACTGCGGCGTTGACGGGTTTGGTCTGGGCCTATTACTTGAGGATCGCCAGATCCAAAAGATGATCGCCTCCTATGTCGGCGAGAACGCCCTGTTCGAGAAACAACTACTCGACGGCGAACTGGAAGTAGAGCTAACGCCTCAAGGCAACCTGGCAGAACGTATGCGTGCAGGCGGAGCGGGTATCCCTGCCTTTTTCACCGCCACCGGCTACGGCACACCCATCGCTGAAGGCAAAGAAGTACGCGAGTTCGGAGACCGTCCTTATATACTCGAAGCCGCCATCACCGGTGATTTCGCCATTGTCAAAGGCTGGAAGGCCGACACTTACGGTAATGTTATTTACCGCCATACGGCGCGTAACTTCAACCCGTTAGCGGCCATGGCAGGAAAGATCACTGTGGTTGAAGTGGAAGAAATAGTTGAACCGGGCGAGTTGGACCCCGACGCTATCCATACGCCGGGCATCTATGTCAATCGCCTGATCTGCGGCACTTTCGAGAAGCGGATAGAGCAGCGAACCGTTCGAAGCTAATGGTTACGCGTTATCCGACGATCGATACAGAATAAGAGGAAAAGATAATGGCACTCACCCGTGAACAAATGGCACAACGCGTTGCCAAAGAACTAGAAGATGGTTTTTACGTAAACCTGGGCATCGGCATTCCCACCTTGGTGGCGAACTATGTTCCCGACAATATTGAAGTCATGCTTCAATCAGAAAACGGTTTGCTCGGCATGGGCCAGTTTCCGACTGAGGAAGAGCTTGATGCTGACATGATCAATGCGGGCAAACAGACGGTTACCGCCATGAAGGGCGCATCCATTATGGACTCCGCTGAATCCTTCGCCATGATCCGGGGTGGCCACATCGACCTGACGGTTCTGGGCGCATTCGAAGTGGACGTTAACGGCGACATTGCCTCCTGGATGGTACCCGGTAAACTGATCAAGGGTATGGGGGGCGCCATGGATCTGGTTGCCGGTGCCGATAACATCATTGTCACCATGACCCACGCTTCCAGGTCAGGCGAATCAAAACTGCTGCAAAAGTGCACCCTGCCCCTCACCGGCGCTGGCTGCATCAAGCGTGTGCTGACTGATATTGCATACCTCGAAATTGAGGACGGCGCCTTTGTTCTGAAAGAACGTGCGCCGGGGGTCAGCGTCGAAGAAATTATTGCCAAAACAGCAGGCAAGCTCGTGGTTCCCGATCACGTGCCGGAAATGGATATCCCAGCCTAACGGGCATCTCGTTCGATTACGACTATCACGTTGCCCCGCAAGGCGGGGCAACGTCCCACGCCAGTCGTTGAAGTCTGCAACATTGTCCAGCGCACCGGCACCCAAGCAAATCGCCGGCTTGAATTAGCACATCGCCTTTTGATAACATTTTCGCGTTCCTCTCTAGACCACCTGAAACGCCTTGCAAAGCCGCCTTGCTGACACCGTAGTGAACCATTTCTGTCGGGATATTCAGCACTGGCTCGCTAGAGATAAACTGGATGCGATCCCAGCCACGCTCCTGCATCCCTTTGGCATAGTGCCGCGCCAGCCGCACACCACTCATGACATTCACCTGGAAGATTTCTTCCCAGGCAGCATCAGCCAAAACGGTAGGCTGAAAGCTGTGTTTTGAGCACTTGCTCTGAGTAGTCTCTGCAGCCAACGTCCTGGCCGGGGGCGGCCGCAACGGCCTGAGTGAGCCAGTCATCGAAAGTCTCCGAGAGCGGTGTGAAGTTTGTGTCGCCATAGCCACGCATATTATGGAAACTCATGCCGCTACCGATGATCAGCACACCTTCATCGCGCAGCGACGCCAGTGCCTGGCCGGCCGCCAGGTGCGCTTCAGGATCGAGATCACTACGCAGAGACAGCTGCACCACGGGAATTTCGGCATCGGGGAACATCAGTTTCAGCGGTATAAACACGCCATGATCGAACCCACGCTGGCTATCCTGGCGGCTGGTCAGCCCCGCCGCAGAGCCTGACGAAATCTATGAACACCCTCAACTGCGAGTGTTAAATACCATGCTGTATCGCCATACAGGAATATACGTCTTCGTTCAGGCCATCGGCTGCACACTCGGCCCTGCCTGCACAATCCCGGTGGGGTTCAGGGCCTTAATAGAGTAATACCCCGCCTTGATATGATCGATATTCACAGTGCTGGCAATACCCTCAAGCGCCAAGATCCGAAGCGTGTAGGCATGCAGGTACGGCATGGCCCACGGGGTGTTACGGTTGCATTTGAACAGCCCATGGTAGGCGGCATCGAAGCGCACCAGAGTCACGAACAGGCGAATATCGGTTTCCGTCAGACGGTCGCCGAACAGGTATGCGCGCCCATCAGCCAGCCGCGACTCAAGTTCATCCAGCGCGGCAAACACTTTGCCATAAGCTTCGTTATAGGCTGCTTGGCTTGACGCGAAGCCGGCCTGATAAACACTGTTGTTCAGATTCTTGTAAATGTAATCGTTCAGGGTGTTGATCTTGCCAGCAAGGTGCTCCGGATAGAGGTCCGGGGCCTGATCCACAATCTCTGCGAAGGCGCTGTTCAGCATCCGCACGATACCCACGGACTCATTATTGACGATGGTTCCGCCTGTCCCACAGCACCATCAACATGCATTTCAGAAACAGTTGTGGCGACAAACTGCTCCCTGGCTCAGCAAGTGTCAGCGATGCGA
>JAGPVT010000025.1 GCA_018066865.1 Marinobacter sp.
CAAAAACAACAACAGAACGTGAGCGAATTGAGTGTTTTGGGTACTTTGCTTTTTTGGTAGTCCCTTGGCACGTGCGAGTTGTAGAGATGCAGAGAAGAATCACCTTCGAGGTGACGCAGCACCTACCAATGACTCGTTCGATGTCTTTGACTGCTCGCTGTGTTCAAAGCTTTCCGTTTGCACTGCTGAGAAGCCCCAATTTTGGGGATATACAGTGGGGTACAAAAACGAAGAAGAATCCCGTTAAAAAATAAAAACAATGCAGATCGTCAACGTTTTGGAGGCGGATTCGTGAAAGCGGATCCGCCTTTTGATTATCCGGGTACGCAAGATTCCAAGGCAAACGTGTGCAAATCCTGCTCAAACCGTTAAACTCTCGGTTTTGCTCAACGCAACCACGGATTTCAATGCCAAAATCACTTTCCTCCATCTTCGAGCAGTCCGTCGACAAGCTCCGCTCTTTCATTCCGGGAAACGGGAAGAAGAAAGCCCGAGTTTACCAGAGACGGGAAATCTCCAGAGACCAGCACAACGTCTCACGCTCTGTTATAAGCGAGCCGGCCAAGAAAGTTCTCGGTCGACTCAACAATTCCGGTTATGAGGCTTACCTTGTAGGCGGCGGTGTACGCGACATCCTTCTGGGGAAGCAGCCCAAAGATTTTGATATAGCCACCAACGCCACCCCGGAAGAAGTACACGACCTGTTCCGCAACTCCCGCCTGATAGGTCGGCGTTTTCGGATCGTTCACGTTGTATTCGGGCGCGAAGTGATTGAAGTGACCACATTCCGTGGTAACGCGGCGGAAGCCGACAACGACAGTCCAGACGACGATCGCAAAACCAGCGAACACGGTCTGCTGCTGCGGGACAATGTTTACGGCAACCAGGAGGAAGATGCGCTGCGCCGCGATTTTACGGTCAACGCCCTTTACTACTGCATCCGCGATTTCACCATCGTTGATTTTGCCAACGGCATTGAAGACCTCCGTAACCGGCAGCTCCGCCTGATTGGAGACCCCGAAACCCGCTACCGGGAAGATCCGGTTCGCATGCTTCGCGCCATCCGCTTTGCCGCCAAGCTTGGCTTTGATATAGAGCCAGAAACCGAAGCTCCTATCGGAAAACTGGCCCCGTTGCTGACTCACATCCCGGCAGCGCGCCTGTTTGAAGAAGTCCTGAAGCTGTTTTCCGCCGGCCACGGCGAAGCTACCTACGACCTTCTCACCCACTATAACCTGCTGGCCCCATTATTCCCTGAGACCGTAAAAGCGATCGATTCCGGCGAGCCTGACGAATTGATTCGCCAGGCATTGCGCAACACCGATGCTCGTATCGCACAAGGAAAGTCCGTTACACCTTACTTCCTGTTTGCCGCCATGCTCTGGCCTGCGCTGCAAAAAGAGTGGCATCACCGCCAGGATAACGGCGACCCGGTGCAGCCGGCATTGCACGGCGCAATCGGCAAAGTCATTGGCCGGCAAGTGCAGGCAACCTCTATACCCAAGCGATTCTCAGGCCCCATGAAAGAAATCTGGGAGCTTCAGATGCGCCTGCCCCGTCGTCAAGGCAAGCGGGCCTTCGTAACCATGAGCCACCCCAGATTTCGTGCGGCCTACGATTTCCTGCTGGTACGGGAAGCCTGTGGTGAGATCGAGCCGGGCCTGGGGGATTGGTGGACTGAGTTCCAGCGTCTGGACGAACGCGGGCAAGAACGCATGCTTTCCGAACTCAGCAGCGATGCACCGAAAAAGCGTCGCCGCCGCAAACCGGTTACACGGCCAGCACCCTGATGAAAACGGATGTCTTCATTGGTTTGGGCAGCAACCTGCAAGAGCCCTCAGCCCAGCTGGCAGGAGCCGTAGCAGAACTGGCTGCGCTACCTGACACTACGCTGATCGCCCAGTCGCCCTTTTACACCAGCAGCCCGGTTGGCCCCCAGGATCAACCGGATTTTGTAAACGGCGCAGTGTGGCTCAGCACAGGGCTTGACCCACATGCTCTGCTCGATCAGCTTCAAGCCATTGAGCAGGCCCACGGGCGGGAACGGTTCAGCCACTGGGGCCCACGCACACTGGACCTTGATCTGCTGATTTTCGGCAACCATGTACTCGACGACGACCGGCTTAGCGTTCCCCACTGCGAGCTCCCCAACCGGGATTTCGCCCTGCAGCCGCTACTGGACCTGAAGCCCGACCTGACGCTGCCAAACGGTACCGCAGTCGCTGCTTTGAGGGCACAATGCCCAGACAACCGGTTGCGCCGTCTTCTGCCTCCGGATTACTCTTAGCAACTGAAAGCCGGTCATCCCGGCACGGTCTTGGCCCACCTACCCAAAAGGCAAGGATTTTATGGCTGTTACCATCAATACCCTGCGGGAATACAAACAGAGGGGAGAAGCCTTCTCTGCCCTCACCTCCTACGACGCCACTTTTGCTCAGGTTGTCAGCGAAGCCGGGGTGGACGTCATCCTGATTGGCGACTCGCTGGGCATGGTTCTTCAGGGCCACGACAGCACATTGCCCGTCACCATGGACCAGATCGTGTACCACGTAAGCTGTGTTGCCAAAGGAAACCGCGGCTCTTTGATCATGGCCGACATGCCTTTTATGAGTTATGGCACAGTAGACGCTGCGCTGGAGAATGCCGCTGAACTCATGCGGGCGGGCGCTCACATGGTGAAGCTGGAAGGCACTGACTGGATGAAAGACACCATTACCGCGCTTTCTGAACGGGCCGTGCCGGTATGCGCTCACCTTGGCCTGACGCCTCAATTCGTCAACAAATTTGGCGGCTACAAAGTGCAGGGGCGCGATGAAAAATCGGCGGATATGATGATAGATCACGCCTGCGAGCTTGTAGCTGCAGGTGCTGACGTTATTCTTCTTGAATGCGTGCCTGCACCTCTGGCCACGCGGATTGCTCAAGCTGTCACAGCGCCGGTGATTGGCATTGGAGCAGGCGCTGATACCGATGGCCAGATTCTGGTACTGCACGACATGCTGGGCATTACCTCGGGGCGCAAACCGCGTTTCGTGAAAGACTTTCTGGCCGAAAGCGGCTCTATTCAGGGCGCCATCGCGGCCTACTCAAAAGCCGTGCGCGAGCGCACATTCCCCGCTGAGGAGCATACGTTCAAGGCATGAGAACCGTCCATTCACTAAAAGAACTGCGTGCCATCCTCCGCGGTTACCGCCAGCAGGGAAAAACCATTGGCCTGGTCCCGACCATGGGCAACCTGCATGAGGGGCACATCTCGCTGGTTCGCAAAGCGGCCGAAGCAGCCGATATTGTGGTCACGAGCATTTTCGTTAACCCGATGCAGTTTGGTGCCAATGAAGATCTCGCTACCTACCCCCGCACCCTGATTGATGATCAGGAGAAGCTCGGCGCTGCCGGAAACACACTGGTTTTTGCGCCAACTGCCGAGGAAGTCTATCCGGATGGCCTTACCCGGCACACCCGCATAGTGGTGCCGGAGGTCAGTGATGGGCATTGCGGCGTTAGCCGCCCGGGGCACTTTGAAGGTGTCGCAACGGTGGTCTCTGTTCTTTTCAACATGATTCAACCCGACTTTGCCGTGTTCGGTGAGAAAGATTTCCAGCAACTGGCGGTCATCCGCAAGATGACGCGAGATCTGATGATGCCGATTGAGGTGATCGGCGCGCCAACCGTGCGGGAAGAAGACGGTTTGGCCAAAAGCTCGCGCAACGGTTATCTCTCCGAAGCAGAGCGCAAGATTGCCCCGGCCATTTATCAAATACTGAGAGCTACAGCTGCAAAGATTACCGATGGACGCAGTGATTTTCAGGTGCTTGCACAAGAAGCCGGAGACAGTTTGCGTATAGCCGGTCTGTACCTGGATTACTTTAACATTGCAAACAGCCAGACCCTGAAGCCTGCCACGCCAGAAGACAGAGACATCACGATTCTGGCAGCCGCTTTTCTTGGCACCACCCGGCTGATTGATAACATCTCAGTAACGCGCTGAGGCCCTGTCGATCCACCAGGAAAGGACTCTCTGATGACTTCGCCATGCACCGCACTGACCAGCTCATCCGAATGGAAAGAACTGGCGAACTTGAAGGAGCGCTTGCAAACGCGCCCCATGAGGGGGCTTTTTGCTGACGATCCGGAGCGGGCAAGGCGTTATTTCATTGATGGTGCGGGTCTGTCTCTCGACTTCTCCAGAAACCGGCTTACAGACGATGTCCTCGAAGCGCTGATGGCTCTGGCTCGCCATTGCAAGCTGGAAGAGCGCAGGGCCGCCCTGCTTTGCGGGGAAAAGGTGAACGTTACCGAAGACCGTCCGGCGTTGCACACGGCTTTGCGTAACCCCGGGACTGACACCATCGCCGTCGATGGCCAGGATGTGGTCGCTGAGGTAACCGCAACGCTGGCGCGTATGGACACATTCGTTCACGAAGTGCGAAACCAGTCACGCACCGGCTATACAGGCAAGGCGTTTACCGATGTGGTCAGCATTGGCATTGGCGGCTCCTTCCTCGGCCCAAAACTGGTGACCGAGGCACTGCAGCCTTACCGGACACCCGGCCTTCGTTGCCACTATGTGGCCAACATCGACGGCACTGAAATCTGTGAAGCTCTCAAAAGGCTTAACCCTGAAACCACATTATTCCTGGTTCAGTCAAAATCCTTCGGCACGCGGGAAACCCTGGAAAACAGCAAAGTCGCCCGGGATTGGTTCATGGAACGTAGCAATAACGAGCAGGCGGTTGCCAGTCATTTTATGGCCGTTACAGCCAACAAAGCCGCCGCGCAGGACTTTGGCATCGACCCGGAAAACGTGTTCCCGATGTGGGACTGGGTGGGTGGGCGTTACTCGCTTTGGTCCGCCATTGGCCTGCCTGTCGCACTGACCATCGGCATGGACAACTTCCGGGCACTGCTCGCCGGAGCCCACGCCATGGACACTCACTTCCGCGACGCGCCGCTGGAAAAGAACCTGCCCGTGGTCATGGCGTTGCTGGGTATCTGGTACAGCAATTTCTGGGGCGCGGAAACACACGCCATACTGCCTTACGACCACTATCTCCGTAGTTTGCCGGATCATCTGCAGCAACTGGACATGGAAAGCAGCGGTAAACGGGTGAATCAGCAAGGAAAAACTCTGGACTACCATTCAGGCCCCGTAATCTGGGGCGGTGTCGGCGCCAATGGCCAGCACGCATACCACCAACTGATCCACCAAGGCACCCGATTGATTCCGGCTGACTTCATCATCCCCCTGCAAACCCATAACCCAGTCGCCACACATCATGCGGACTTGTTCGCCAATTGTCTGGGCCAATCCCGCGCAATGATGACCGGAAAAACACTTGAAGAAGCCAAGGCCGAGCTGGCGGCCAGCGGCATGGCAGAAACAGACATTGAGCGCCTGGCGCCACACAAGGTGATACCCGGGAATCAGCCCAGCAACACGCTGATGATGAACAAGGTGACTCCGGAAACCGTCGGCGCGCTGATCGCGCTTTACGAACACCGGACTTTTGTTCAGGGCGTCATTTGGGACGTTGATTCGTTTGATCAGTGGGGCGTTGAGCTGGGCAAAAAGCTGGGCGAAAACATTCTGCCAAGACTGCTGGAATCAAACACATCGAGCGAAACAAGTGATAGCGCCACAGATAATTTGATCGCGTTTTTTCGCTCAGCAAACTACCTGTGAAATCGTTCGCCCCTGCCAGATGAAGTTCACCGGCCAGAGTTTCTGGTCGGTGTTATATGCCTGCCAAAGCTCAAGGTAGCTGGTCCGGCACACAGGGTGTTTCACTGTCGGAGCAATATCTGCCAGCGGGCGCAGCACAAACGCATTCTTGAGAATTTCGCCCCTGGGCAACTCCACACCATCCATTCGGCCCACCGCCTCTCCATAGGTCAGAATGTCGAGATCCAACGTTCTTGCGCTGAATTTCGGAGCATTCCGGCGACGGCCGTTTTCTGCCTCCAGTTGTTTGAAATACTGCGAAAGCTCGCCTACGGAAAGATGGGTTTTAACACCCACAACCAGATTCAGAAATGGCGAGCCATCAAACCCTACAGCTTCGCTTTCGTATACCGGGGAGATTTCAAGCTCACCAAACCAGCCCGCTAAAGCATCCAGAGACGCACGTACATAGCGCTCCCTGTCGATGTTGCTGCCAATACTGATATAAACCGGAACCTGATCAGCTACCACCGAGCTCTCCTTTCGAAGCAGATCTTTCAATGCAGACACCCACAGATCGGGCAGCAGGCACGGCTCCGGGCTTGCGCAGCGTAAGACGAAGCCAGCCAATGCCGAACTCCCGCTGCAGTCTTTCCGCCAGAACCTCAGCACCGTGTTCAAGCAACTTTGGCTTGAGGTCTTTCAGGCACTGCTCGGCCAGCGCGCTTACGGCAGCATAATCAAGGGCATCCGCCACATCATCAGACGCGCCTGGGATACGGTTATCCCAAGCCATCTCAAGATCTACAACGAGTGCCTGGGCCACTTCGCGCTCCCAGTCGTATACACCCACTACGGTTTCTACAACCAGGCCTTCGATCTTTACACTGTCTGCCAAAGGGTCTCCCGGGGCGATCCCGCACACTACTGATTGAATAACGTACAGACTGCGGATACTGTAACCACACAGGCCTGCCAATTGAGGGCGGGCATTTTCGCACACATTACCCTGACACGTCTTTGTCTCCGAGCTCGCAAAATGGCCCTGAGTGATCCGGCAATAACTGTTCTGCTGTGTATGGCTGCCTATCTGGGTGGCTCAGTGCTGTTCGCACTGCCGGTTTGCCGGCTCTGGGCCCTGCCCGACCCGCGGGCCCAGGGCTCAGGCAATCCAGGCGCAACCAACGTATACCGCACCGGTGGCTGGCTCCCTGCTCTGATAACCCTGGCCCTGGATGCCGCAAAAGGCTGGCTGCCCGTCTGGCTCGCATACAACGCAGGGCTATCCCCCTTGGTACAGGCAATTGTGGCCTTGTGCGCCGTTACCGGGCATATGGTTCCGGTATTCTACCGGTTCAAGGGCGGCAAAGGCGTTGCAACTGCACTGGGTGCAGGCCTTGCCCTGGCGCCAATCACTACGCTCACAATGACTGCATTATGGTTACTGGTACTCTGGCGCTGGAAGATTTCCGCACTGGCATCTGTGATAGCCATCGTAAGCGGCCCAGCCATCAGCGCATTCATCGATCCGGCAAGCCTCCCCATGTTCGGCTTACTGGCGATCCTGATTATCGTGCGTCATCGCGATAATCTTATACGGCTCGCCCAAGGGCGGGAAATTGGCTTCTAGCTCAATCGACAAGCCCGGTTAGTCGCGCCTCGGTGAGCGACGGCAGCTCATTCATCGGCCACCTGGGCACAGCCACAATCCGTTCACCATCGCGCTGCCCCGCTTTCATACGCTGGGCGCCGGCATAGGCAATCATCGCACCGTTATCGGTACAAAACTCCGGGCGCGCATAAAACACATGGGCGCGCAGCTTCTCGGCCATTTTCTCCAAGCCTGCCCGTAACCGCTTGTTAGCACTCACTCCGCCCGCTATCACCAAGCGATCGCAGCCTGTTTGCTCCAGTGCCCGCCGGCACTTGATCACAAGGGTATCCACTGCAGCAGTTTCAAAAGCCAGGGCGATATCAGCTCGCACCTGATCACTCAGCCCATCAACTGATTTCTTTTCTGCATTGACCGTATTGAGAGTAAAGGTTTTCAGACCACTGAAACTGAAATCCAGGCCCGGCCGATCCGTCATCGGCCGTGGAAACCGGTATCTGCCCGGAACGCCCTTTTCTGCCAACGCGGCTACCCGGGGGCCACCAGGATAGTCCAGCCCCAGCATTTTGGCCGTTTTATCGAACGCCTCGCCGGCGGCATCATCCACAGATTCACCGAGCATCTGATATTCGCCGATGCCATCCACACGCACCAGTTGTGTATGTCCGCCCGACACGAGAAGAGCCACAAACGGGAATGCCGGCGGGTTGTCCTCAAGCATGGGCGCCAGCAGATGGCCTTCCATGTGATGCACGCCAAGCACCGGTATATCGAGGGCAAACCCCACGGCATGGGCAACCGAGCCACCCACCATAAGAGCGCCAATCAGGCCCGGCCCTGCCGTATAAGCAATACCCTCAATATCTCTACGGGTAAGACCCGCCGCTGAGAGAACCTGGTCACACAGCGGGAGAAGCTTGCGAACATGGTCACGGGATGCCAACTCTGGCACCACGCCGCCATAATCGGCATGCATGTCAACCTGGCTGAACAGCGCATGGCTTAGCAGCCCTTTGTCGGTGTCAAACAAGGCGACGCCGGTTTCATCACAGGAGGTCTCAATACCCAGAATCAACATATAACCTGGCCATATCGGTTGGCGTAAATGAATAAACGGTTCGCATTTTAGCAGAAACCCGAAACTCACTGGCAGTTTCATCGAACAAACATTGACCTTGCCACGATCCAGGCGCTATCATTGCCGCCCTAAATTACGAACTGGTCGCGTTTTATCCAATTTGACCAGGGATCGAGCCGGTCTGGCCCTGCCAGATGCGCATCCAAATGAAACCGAATCTATCAGGTAGGTGATTGTCGAATGCCAGCTGTTAAAGTGAAAGAGAATGAACCGTTTGACGTAGCACTGCGTCGCTTCAAGCGCTCTTGCGAAAAAGCGGGTGTACTCTCGGAAGTACGTCGTCGTGAGCACTATGAAAAGCCGACTTCCGTTCGTAAGCGCAAAGCAGCCGCTGCCGTTAAGCGTCATCTCAAGAAGCTTCAGCGTGAACAGCGCAAGTTTGAGCGTTTGTACTGAGTTTTAGCAGACGCCGCTTGACTGCAAAGCACTGATTGCCTGTAAAGCCACAGGCTGCACAGAGCGATCAAAAAATGCCGCCGGGGCCTGGCTTCGGCGGCATTTTTGGCTATTGGTCCTGGCATGTAGCCGGCCTGAAGTGGAGCCTCTATGAGCGGACTGATCCCCCAACGCTTCGTTGAAGACCTGCTCGATCGGGTAGATCTTGC
Source organism: Marinobacter sp. (assembly GCA_018066865.1). Lineage (GTDB taxonomy): Bacteria > Pseudomonadota > Gammaproteobacteria > Pseudomonadales > Oleiphilaceae > Marinobacter. The sequence continues at coordinate 9,018 of JAGPVT010000025.1, forward strand.
AGAGTTGATCGGCTCGCGCATTACACTCAAAAAGGCCGGCGCCAATTACAAAGCCTGCTGTCCGTTTCATGATGAAAAAACGCCCTCATTCAATGTAAGGCCGGACAAAGGCTTCTATCACTGTTTCGGCTGTGGCGCTCATGGTGATGCCATCAGCTTTGTGCGCGAATTTGAGGGTCTGGGCTTTACCGAAGCTGTCGAAGAGTTGGCGCGCAGGGCCGGGCTGGAAGTGCCATACGACCAAGCTGCCAAGCAGGAAATCCAGCAGGCGAGAACGCTGACAGATGCGCTGGACTTCGCCAGTCGATTCTACCAGTCCGAACTGCATGGCCAGCAAGGCGCCTTTGCCCGCGACTATCTGAAACAGCGGGGGCTGGATAAGAATATTATCCAGCAATATCAGGTGGGTTATGCGCCGGCAGCAGGCACAGCCCTGTTTGATGCTGCAAGCAAGGATTTACAGGGGCCGCTGATTGAAACCGGCACTGTCTCTGACAAGTATGGCCGACCACGGGACCTGTTTCGTAACCGGGTCATGTTCCCGATCCGCAATAGCCGGGGCAAAACCATAGCTTTCGGCGGGCGGACGCTCGGCGAAGACAAGGCCAAATACATCAACTCCCCGGAGTCGGATGTTTTTCACAAAAGCCGCCAGATATACGGCCTTTTTGAAGCAAAGCAGGTACTGAAACAGCTCGACAAGTTGCTCGTAGTGGAAGGCTACATGGATGTGATTGCCCTGGCCCAGCATGGCATTCATTACGCCGTTGCGACCCTTGGCACAGCAACAAATCAGGACAGTCTGACCGCCTTGTTAAGGCAGGTACGGCATGTGGTGTTCTGCTTTGACGGCGATCAGGCGGGCTTCCGAGCCGCAGATCGCGCAATGGATAATGCTCTTGAGCTTATGGCAGACGGGCTGCATTTACAGTTCCTGATGCTCCCGGAGGGCGAAGATCCGGATACGCTGGTACGCAAGGAAGGCCGGGAAGCGTTTCAGAAACGCATTGATGGCGCCACGCCGTTCTCCCGGTATCTTTTTGACCGTCAGAGCGAGGGTCTGGATCTTCAGCTACCGGAAAACCGGGGCGAGCTCAGAGCCAGAACCGAGCCGCTGCTGAACAAGATGCCCAGAAGCACCCTGCGGGATGCTATGTGGCACGAAATGTTGCGCTTGTGTGGGGGCCGCAATCAGTGGCAGAACCGCCCACCCCAGCAGCGGGGAAACTGGAAAGGTGAGCGGCGCGATCGTGTCACCGAAGAGCGTATCGACGTAAAGCTGAGCAAAGACAGCATTCTGTGCCTGGCGCTTCTGGAGGCGCCGGATATGGCGAGTGAAGTCACTGAACTGGCGCAGCACTCCCGCCAGTACACTCAGGCCGGGAATTTTGCCGGATTTATTCTGGAACATGATATCCGGAATCGGAAAGCACTTATAACAACACTGGCTCTCGACAGCCGGGCGCGCGAGCGGTTCTATCATCTGTTTGATGGCGTTGAGCACATCCCGGCAAGGGAAAGCACTCTGGCCGCAGCACGAGAGATGCTGAGCCCGAATGAAGAAGCAGCAAGGCAGCAAAAGCTGGCTACGTTGTTACGCAATTTCGCGAACCTTACTGCCGAGGAGCGGCAAGAGCTTAGAGCGCTGAGCGGGGGAACCCCGGATTAACAGCACTTGAAACTTGGCACATTGATCACCATCTAACCATACGGTGGCGGAGCATTAGAGCGGCAGCTATAATGGCTGTTTCATTTTATCTTTATTTAAGCGGGTTCACAGGGTGTCTATGTCAGGCAATTCGCAGAAATCACGTTTGAAAGACCTCATCGCAAGAGGCAAGGAACAAGGCTACCTGACTTACGCCGAGGTGAACGACCACCTCCCGGAAGACATTGCCGATCCGGATCAGGTCGAAGACATTATTCGCATGATCAACGACATGGGCATTCAGGTATCTGAAGTGGCACCGGATGCTGACACACTGCTGATGACCGACGGCGATTCCACAGCCGACGAAGCAGCAGCCGCTGAAGCTGCTGCTGCTCTCGCCGCCGTGGAATCCGATGCCGGCCGCACAACGGATCCCGTGCGCATGTACATGCGTGAGATGGGCACCGTTGAGCTGCTGACACGTGAAGGCGAAATTGTCATCGCCAAACGCATCGAAGAAGGCATCCGTGATGTCATGGCAGCGGTTGCCCACTTTCCCGGCACCGTTGGCACCGTTATTCAGGCCTACGACCGTATCATCGAAAACGAAGGCCGAATCACCGATATCGTTACCGGTTTTCTTGATCCCGACGGCGCCGAACCCTTCATGCCGGAACCTCCCCAAAAGGCTGAGGTGCCGGAAGGTGAAGAATCTGAAGACGATTCAGACGAAGAGGAAGAAGAACCCGAGAGCGGTCCGGATCCCGAAGAGACTCGTCTGCGTTTCGAGCAGCTCAGGGAGAAACTGGCCACCGCAGAGGAGTCCCTGTCAAAGCACGGTCGCGCTGACAAGAAGACCCAGCATGCGCTAAACGAGCTGGGTCAGGTTTTTGCGCCCTTCAAGCTGGGCAACAAAGCTTTTGATGAGCTGGTTAACGTCGTGCGCTCCACCAACGACCTCGTCCGACAGAATGAGCGTGCAATACTCCAGATCTGCGTTCGTGACTGCAAAATGCCACGCAAGGATTTCATCAAATCCTTCCCGGGCAATGAGGCGAATCAGGACTGGGCCGAAAAAATCATCAAGAGCAAAAAGGTCTACGCTGCGCCAATGGGCGAGCGCATTGATGAAATCATCCGGCTTCAGAAGCGCATACAAAATGTGCAGACCGAAGTGGATCTGGACGTTGTCGACATCAAGGAAATCAACCGCCGCGTATCCATTGGTGAGGCAAGAGCCCGTCGCGCCAAGAAAGAAATGGTTGAGGCCAACCTGCGTCTGGTTATTTCTATTGCCAAGAAGTACACCAACCGCGGCCTGCAATTCCTGGATCTCATCCAGGAAGGCAACATCGGCCTGATGAAGGCCGTCGACAAGTTTGAATATCGTCGAGGCTACAAGTTCTCGACCTACGCTACCTGGTGGATTCGTCAGGCCATAACCCGCTCCATTGCGGACCAGGCGCGCACCATTCGTATTCCGGTGCACATGATTGAAACCATTAACAAGCTCAATCGGATTTCCCGTCAAATGCTTCAGGAAATGGGTCGTGAACCCACGCCGGAAGAGTTGGGCGAGCGCATGGAGATGCCGGAAGACAAGATTCGCAAGGTACTGAAGATCGCGAAAGAGCCAATCTCCATGGAGACGCCAATCGGTGACGATGAAGACAGCCACTTGGGCGACTTCATCGAAGACATCCAGGCGCTCTCGCCAGTGGATTCTGCAACCGCAGAAGGCCTGCGCGAAGCCACTCGCTCCGTATTGGCCGGCCTCACTGCTCGTGAGTCCAAAGTACTGCGCATGCGCTTCGGCATCGAAATGAACACCGATCACACGCTGGAAGAAGTCGGCAAACAGTTCGACGTAACCCGCGAGCGGATTCGTCAAATCGAAGCCAAGGCACTGCGCAAACTGCGTCATCCCTCCCGTTCTGACCACCTGCGCGGCTTTATTGACGATCAGGGCAACGGATAAGTACCACAACAGTAGCGGGCGCCGCGCCTCCCCGGTATAATGGCGCCCGCTTTGTTTCCCTCGCAGGAAACACATTCCTGACAGCGTTCGCTGAACGGGCCTATAGCTCAGTTGGTTAGAGCAGAGGACTCATAATCCTTTGGTCCCTGGTTCGAGTCCAGGTGGGCCCACCATTACTCGAAAATACCCCGTCAGTTGCTGACGACACCTCACATAACCCTACTTTTTTACTCTACCCTTCCCATGACAGCTTGTTCACCACACTGTCGGCCAATCTACTCGATTTATTTCAGCAACTTATATATCGAACTCGCAACTGTGCCGTAGCGTTGAACAGGCCGTTCCCCCGAATTTGTTGCGGATCAGTCATGGTTGATTTCCTGCTGCCTGCTAAAGTTAACGGAGGGTGAGCATGACATTTCGCAGTTTTACGGTACATCTCGCCATTCACAAGAGCCCGTCAACCTTGGCGGCAGGATTGTTTCGTGCATACAACACGTTCCTGCAAAGCTTACATATCGCTGAAAGGAGATCGTGCATGATCAAGCATAAGTCGATGTTATATACAGCTGGCATTACCGGCATCGCTCTTTCCATCGGCGGCTGCGCCAGCCCTGGCGAGCGGCCTGACTCAGACCTTCAGTCTGCTGAGGCTTCTCTTCAACAGGCCGTTGCTGCAGATGCTCGGGAGTATGAGCCGGTACTGCTGAACAACGCACAGAACAAAGTAGCGGACGCGAAAAGCCTGATTGAGCGGGAGAAGTATACGGAAGCTGAGCGCCTTCTGGAGCAGGCCGCCGTCGATGCACAACTAGCCGGTGCCCGCGCTGATACGGCGAAAGCAAGGCAGGCCGTCGAGGAGATCAATAGCAATATTGAATCCTTGCGCAAGCAAATGAATCAAGACCAGTAATCGCCACATCTGGAAAGGAGACTGTTATGAACAAACGCAACATAACATTGGGCATTGCCGCGAGCTTGTCAGTACTGATTGCCGGCTGCGCCTCAACACCGCCAGACAACGCGATGGTAAGTGAAGCACGCGCCAGTTTCGCAAAAATCAAGGACGACCCGGATGTCGCCCGCAGTGGTGACCGCCAGCTTCGCAGCGCGAGAGACCAACTGAACCGGGCCGAGTCCTTGCTGGAAGAAGGCGAAGATAGTGTTCTTGTTGAACAGGCCGCCTACCTGGCGAATCGTCACGCCCAGATTGCCAATGAGCAAGGCGAACGTGCAAGACTGCAGAGCCAGATTGACTCTGCCGAAGAGCGTCGTCGCAAACTGATGCTTGACCAGCAATCCAGTGAAGCCGATAGAGCACGCAAAGAAGCCGAAATGCTGCGCAAGAGAATGGAAGAATTGCAGGCCGAACGCACTGATCGAGGTATGGTACTGACTCTGGGAGATGTCCTCTTCGATCTTAACAAGGCCGATCTGAAATCTTCAGGAGAGCAGACCATCGGTCGCCTTGCTGCGTTTATGCGAGAGTATGAGGATCGTAAGGTCCGCGTGGAAGGCTACACTGACAGCACCGGTGACGACTCTTACAATCAGATGCTGTCCGAGCGCCGTGCTCAAGCGGTCCGTGATGAACTGGTTGCCCAGGGCATTGAACGCCGCAGGGTAGAAACCAGAGGCTACGGCGAGCAATATCCTGTGGCCAGCAATGACACTTCCGCTGGCCGGCAACAGAACCGCCGAGTGGAGATTGTCATCTCGGATAAAGAAGGCAAGATCGAAACTCGGGAAAACTGAGTCAAGACGCACATCAGAAAAACCGCAGGGGGAGAGCTCTCTCCCCTTTTTAAACAGGTTGCCGTTGATCACGCCCACGCGCACATCTTCGATCTGCAAAACCCTGTCAGGCAAGCAAAGCGCTCGCTTGAGTTCAGGCACATTGACGAGCATCAAGCCTGTCAATGTGAAACGGCTTAAACTGAATACACTGACACATCCCCGGAGTACCGACGAATGCCACTCGAAAAACACGATCTTCTACGTGAACTACCTGAGTCTAAAGACGCTATCCATGAACTGAAAATGGCGGATCAGCATTTTGCGAAGCTTTTCGAAACCTATCATGACACTGACCAAGAAGTGCACCGCATTGAACAGGGTGTCGAGACCACTTCCGATGAGTACCTGGAAGAGCAGAAGAAGAAACGGCTGAGCCTGAAAGATCAGCTTTACGGAATGATCCGCGATTATGAGGCCTCTATGGCAAGCTGAGCCGCGTGAGTTTTAGCGCACCCTGCACGTGCCTGTGGGGTGCATGCCTTCTTCATATCTTCCTCCGTTTGTTCCTCACTGCCTGCTAAAGCCAGCCCAAACCTGCAATTCCTGCTTGCACATCCTTGCGCAAAATACAAATTTAAAACTTCCGCAACCTGTTGAATTAAAAGCGTTTTTTACTGATCATCGCCGCACATGGTCATTCCGACACGATATCGTGTCAAAAATGCCAACGTCCTGAAAGGACAAGCCTCATACACTCCCCCATGAACGAAGGTACCAGCCGTGTTCAGCTCCCTCGTTTTGGGATACTGAATACACGGTCAGAGTATAAAAACAACGAGATAATGGAGTGAATCAATGGCTTCCACCTCCCGATTTTCAGTATGGGCGTTGACCCTTGCGGTTGCGGCAATATCCACAATTCTCTCTATGTCGGCGTCAGCCAGCATGGGCAATATCGGTACAACCTATGGGGTTATGCCCATAGACGTCGCTACCGCCCAGTCTCTCTCCATGTTCAATGATCAGGTTTCCGCTACCTATTACAACCCGGCAGCACTGACCCGGGATGAACGCGGAGAGCTGACAACAGGCATGTTGCACGCTGAGCAGGAGCTGCGGTCTGCAAACCCGAATGCCAGTGGAGATGTGGTTTCCAGTTCTCCCAGCCAGCACGTATTGATCGGCATGAAAACCAATCTGGGCTCTCTTACCCGTTCTGACCATCCGATTTATCTGGGATTCATTGCCGGCGTGGAAAAATACGGCAAGGAAATGCTGGCTTTCGATTCTCAGACCTCAGCCAATGGCCAGTTTCTGCAATATGGTAAAGAACCCTTGTTTCTGAACATCGGCGGTGCAACGCCGATCTGGCGGGGCATTTCGGTCGGAGCATCCGCCCGTATTACCCTGGAGGCCACCGCCAACCTGAATGCAGTCTCCACTCTCGGCGGTGAAACAAGCCGGGAGCGCTTGGCTGTTAATGCAGAGCCTTCACTGAAAACAATTATTGGTACCACGATCGATCTTGAAAGCACTTTCTGCCCCGAAAGCAACTGTTTTTTACAAGGCTGGGAGACTGCTTTGACTTATCGCACCAAATCATCGGCGGCTACGACCGTGGATTCCAATATTATCGTGACCCAGACCATTCCGGACCCAGGCCTCAGCCTTGCCGTTTCCACCATAGACTCTTTCCAGCCGGAGACATTCGGATTCGGTGCACAGTACAAAGGCGAAAACTGGCGTATTGGCGGCAGCATCGAACAACAAAACTGGTCTGAGCTCTCGAAGGAGTTCGCCGGCGACACCATCAAGGACCAGTCAACAGTGGCAGCCGACAGCCGCATTCAGTTTGACGACACCCTGATACCACGCATCGGGGCTGAGTTTGCTCTCAACAAAAACTTTTCGGTTCGCGGCGGTATTGCTTACGAGGAATCACCGCTGAAGTCTACCCGCAATCCCGAAATCAACTACCTGGATACCGATAAGATTGTGGTTGGCCTGGGCCTGAGCGCCACCTACGACCGCACTCGTCTGCTCGCTTACCCCATTCGTTTCGACCTGGGTTACCAGTACCAGCAGTTGCAGGAACGCGACTTCACCCTGGTGGATTTTGACGGCACTGAAACCGACGTAACAGCAGACGGCGACGTCCACGTTATCAGCGGATCAGTTACCCTGAAGTTCTGAGGAGAGGCTTGCCATGAGGTACAATAAAACCCTGGCACTGATTCCCGCCCTGTTGCTTGCAGCCTGTGGTGGGGATGAACAGACCGTAAACCAGAAAGCCACACCCGGTTCGGTGATCTACTCATACCCGGCAGACGGACAAGCGGATGTCAGCCCGAAATCAGACATTGTTTTGCGGTTTTCTCATGCGGTAACCGAAGAAACAACGGATCTTTCAAACAAAATCAGCATTGAATCCGACGGCACAGCCATACCGTTCAGCGTTGAAATGATCGACGGTGGCAGAAGCCTGAAATTGACAGTAGCCGGCGCACTGAGCAGCGCATCTGCCTACTCGGTCGCCTTTAACGAACCGCTTCAAGCTGAAGGCGGGCGCGTGATCGACACGCCCAATGGCATCGGTGATCCCGGTATTCAGTTCCAGACCCGGGCCAGCTTTTCCGGTTCGGCTGGCCTGGCAAACACCGCGGATAGCTTTGGTGTTGCCTGGAAGGTACCTGCCGATGATGGCCAAAGCGACAAGAGATTTCAGACTCTGAGCTTTTCCACGTTCCGTTTTTCCATGACTCAACCAGTACACCCGGACTGGAAAGAGCTTGGCGGTTCAATCGAAATGATTGATAGCGACGGCCAGCCAGTGCCTGCAACCATCCTGGTCAAAGGCAACCGCATTACGGTTGACCCCTGTGTGACATCCGACCCCCAGCAGTGTGGCAGCAAACAGGACGTCCTTAACAGTGGCGATACCTACACGCTCAAATTCAGCAATCTGGCAAGCCTGACCGACTCTGGTGAAGATAACCGGCTTACCCGGAATTTCAGCTTTACCCCCCGGGATACTGGCCCCACGGTTGTCTTGCAGCAGAGCGCGATGGATTCAGGACTGGGCGCGGGCGAGCTGGAAGCGAATGCAACCCGTTCCATCCTTAACGGCCAGATCATCAATGGCGTTACGCTGAACTCCGTGCTTCAGGGTGTTGCTGGGCCGTCCCAGCAGACCGGCGATCTGTTTGCCGAGCTGGCATTCGCACCGTCATTCGAGGCGACAGAAGCACTCCCTTTGCGTATCGCCAAAGGCAGCGTTCTTCGCAGCACCAGTCTGGACGTATTGGTCGGCGGAGAGGTGCCAGTTCTGGATGCTGCAACCGGTATCCTTCAGACCACCGGTGACATTAAGGTGACCATGTTATCCGATGCATCCGGTTATCTGAGCCCGAACCCGTACACCGATGACATCAACGTTCCCCGGCAGATCACCTTGTTCATGGATGTTTCCATGAATACAGAAGAAGCACAGCCTAACGCTGGCCTGTCCCAGGATCTGATGGGCGTGGAACTGCGCGGCATAGCGCTCGTGAAAAACGGTGTGCTAACGATTGATGCCATTGGCATGGTTGAACCCAACTTGCTTGGGCAGGAATACACAGACTCGACCATCGCATTCCACCTTCAGGCCGCCACTGATGTCGACTCGGCTCTGGATGCCGAAACGCTGCGTGAACTGGACGGCACGGCACCCAAGCTGGTTAGCTGGATGCCTGGTGACGAAGATGCAATTCCTGCGACTCGACAGTCTATGCAACGGCCCGGTGATCCGGTGATTCTATTCTTTGATGAGCCATTGGATCCCAAATCAATTGCAACGGGTATCGTTCTGGAAGCCAGCGGCACCCCCGTAACCGACCTGAGAACACGGCTCGACGGTACAGCTCTTGGCTTAAATCCCGTAGGCGGCTTAAAGCATGGCGTAGACTACCGGATTACGGTAAACGGACTGACCGACTTGGCTGGCAATGTGGCAGCCGTTGCCCCACTGAACTTCACACTCGATCCAATCGGGGATGGCTCAACGCCCAAGGCTCCGCCTCTGGCACTTACGACCTACCCCGGGTTTCCTTGTGAAACAGACTTCACGAATATGAACCTGCCAGAGGGCGCTGTTGGCGAGTGTTATTCCATTAGAGAGCCTGGCCACAATAAGGGTCAACCTGCTTCTGCTATCCGGGTTGACCTTTTGCCCGTCAGCACAATGCCAGCAGACCGTCCTATTACCGTCGTATTTTCTCAGTCGATGAACCCAAGTTCTATTAGCCTCGGCAAGAGCGGCACATTCATAGTCGAGAAGGTGACGGTAGACAGTAACGGCAAACCAAACGAGTCAGACATTGGCACCGGGGAAATTGTTAAGGGCCGATTGGAACTCAACAATCAGCGAATTCGCTTCTTCCCGGATGCCCCTTGGAAGCCCGGTGATTTTTATCGTTACACCATGCGATCTGTTGAAGATGTCGATCCGAACACCTGCAACCTGGAAACACCAACTTCCGTTTGCAGCACAAGCGGCCTGGCCCTCAAGACCGACATTCTTGAAGGGATGAATGATGGCGACAATGGCCCTGACGATTTAACCATCTATTTCGAAGGCACAGAGAAACTGGAGATGGTATTCACGCCTCTTCGGAACTTCCCCGTTCGTGATACCAACTCGAACTTCATCGTTGATTGCGATGACAACAAGGATGAAAACTGTCTTGAGCCGTTTGAAGCTGCGCATACCGGTAGTGATGAAGCTGGCTGGAATGCATCGGCCAACTCCACAAAGCTTGCGGTAACTGGCGGGAAAGCTACAGCTCGCTTATTCGATACAGGCTACACAGGCATTCCTCTTGCTGACCCTGACGCGCGAGTGGGATGCGCAGCCGGCACCACGGGAAGCTCCATCCTGAATCGTGGCGACGAGCATCCGGATTGCCCACGCAACAAGTTCATCTACCAAACTTATGCGCTAAATACCGAGGTTCTTGGCCAGGGCACCTATGACCCTACCCCTGACGAGCCGAATAGCGGTGATGAAATCGAAGGCATAAGAGTTGATCTGTACCCAACCCTGCTGACCACAAGTTCAATTAACGTGTTCACCCAACTCGAGGTACTGGGCCTTCTCCTTCAGGAGGAAACCGTGACCAATACTCAGATTTTGCGGATGCGGTACGCTAAAGACGACGCCACTTGTGAAACCAACTGTGACCGTAATTCTCTGATTCCCGGCGTGATCGCCGAAGGTGAACAGGGACAGCCTGTTTTCATAACCGAGGCCGAGTTGTTAATCGACGCACCCGACATGGAAATCCCATTGGGAGGTACTCACGACCTGTACGGGCGCCCATTCACATTGGAACTTGCGGGTGACATCACCTTCTTTGACGATGGCAGAATGCAAATCGAACAACGCAATACCAACCGGGTAGGCGAAGAGGATGAGTTGTTGGTTACCGCTGACGCGCTGGGTATCGAAAACGCAGGGCTGGCAACAATACGCCTACCATTGGAAATCCCGGTTGGAGGCACCTATCTCAACTTCATATCAAACCCGGTAAAAGACCTACCAGCACAATACGGGCAGTAATCAGGACCTAAATCGATTCTCCACCCCTCTTCAGGCCAGTCTCCGGACTGGCCTTTTTTTATGCCGGAAGCGCCGAATCACCGTTTCCCACCACCGCTATTTTCCTGCTAATCTGGTTGCACAACAAAACCCAACCTGCAATAACAAAAGCCTCAGGAGCAATCTTCATGCAAAACGGCACCCACTACCGCACCTGTCATTTATGCGAAGCCATGTGCGGCATTGCCGTTGAAGTGAAAGGGGGCAGCATTGCGTCGATTCGCGGAGACGACAAGGATCCGCTAAGCCGGGGGCATATTTGCCCCAAGGCAGTGGCCTTGCAGGATCTGCACGAAGACCCGGAACGGTTGCGCAAGCCGGTTCGCAAAACCCCTACCGGCTGGCAAGAAATTGAGTGGGACGAAGCGTTCAGAACGGTAGCCGAAAAGCTCCACAGCACTCGCAGCACCCACGGCCGCAACAGCATTGGTGTTTACCTTGGCAACCCGAATGTGCACAACCACGGTTCGCTCATCGCCACCATGCCGTTTCTGCGGGCCGTCGGCACGCAAAATCGTTTCTCCGCAACCTCGAATGACCAGCTTCCACACATGCTTGCGAGCCTGGAAATGTTCGGCCATCAAGTCCTGTTCCCTATTCCGGATATCGACAACACGGATCTGTTTATCTGTATTGGCGGAAACCCCATGGCGTCCAACGGCAGCCTGATGACCATGCCGGACTTCCGTGGCCGGCTTAAAGCCCTGAAGCAACGCGGCGGCATGATGATTGTGGTGGATCCACGACGCACGGAAACCGCCAAGCTGGCCGAGGAATTTCATTTTGTTCGTCCCGGGACCGATGCGTTTCTACTGATGGCGATGGTGAATACTCTGTTTACCGATGAGTTAGTCCACCCAGGTCCCGCAAAAGACCTTATAAAAGACCTGGATCTTTTGCGCCTGGCGTCCCTGCCCTTCACTCCTGAAGCCGTTGCCAAGCGAACCGGCATCTCCGCTGAGACCACCCGTGACCTGGCGCACCAGCTTGCAAACACACCCAAAGCAGCACTCTATACCCGCATGGGCACCAGCACCCAGACGTTTGGCAGTATCGCTACCTGGCTGGCTTACTGCCTGAATATCCTGACAGGGAAGCTGGATACCGTAGGCGGCGTAATGTTTACTCAGCCGGCCATTGATTTGATCGCCCTGGGCGCCATGTCCGGACAGCAAGGGCATTTCGGCAAGCGCCACAGCCGTGTGAAGGGGCTGCCGGAGTTTGCCGGTGAGTACCCTTCCAGCACCATGGCGGATGAAATACTCACGCCGGGCGAGGGGCAAGTCCGCGCCTTTGTGACCGTAGCCGGCAACCCGGTGCTATCAAGCCCAAATGGGCGCCGGCTGGATGAGGCGCTGAGCGGGCTGGATTTTATGGTGTCAGTGGATTACTACATCAATGAAACCACTCGCCACGCAGATATTATTCTGCCCCCGACCGCCGCTCTTGAGCGCAGCCATTACGACATCGTCTTTAACATGTTGGCAGTACGTAACGTATCAAAATACAGCGAGGCACTGTTTGATGCCGGCCCGGACAGCCGACATGACTGGCAAATCCTGCTCGAGCTGGCACACAGGCTGGAGAAGCTGCGCAAAGGCGGGACGCTGCCAATCCGCTCCGAGTTGGGCTGGCGGGCGTTCAGGCAGGCAGGTCCTGATCCGATCATCGATCTACTCCTTCGTACCGGGCCCTATGGCGCCGATACCGGGCGAGTTCGCGGGATGGTGGAGCCTGCTACAGGCATGATTATGAGCCTGCTCCCGAAACATCACCCCCTGCGCGGTCTCGCTAAACTGAGTTCACTCAACCCACAATGGCAAGAACTGCCTAAAGGACTTTCACTCAAGCGATTGAAGGAACATCCCAGCGGTATTGACCTGGGCGCTCTGCGGCCCGCCCTGCCCAACCGTCTGTTCACTCGGGACGGCAAGATACACCTGGCTCCCCGGCGTTACCTGGAAGATGTTGAACGCCTTCACCGGCAACTCTCTGCGCCAGAGCCATCCGGTGGGTTGCTGCTGATTGGACGGCGCCATGCACGGAGCAACAACTCATGGATGCACAACTGCCGAAGGCTGGTGAAGGGCAAGGACCGCTGTACACTGCTGATACACACACATGATGCAAACCGGCTCGGCCTTCAGGCAGGCAGCAAGGCGCAGATCAGTGTCGCCGATCGTCAGGTCATACTGCCTGTGGAAATAACTGAGGACATGATGCCAGGCGTGGTTTCAATTCCTCATGGCTGGGGGCATGATCGCGACGGCACACGGCAATCCACAGCCTCCGCCCATGCCGGTGCAAGTATTAACGACCTGTTGAGTGACCAGGATACAGATCCGGTGGCGGGTACATCCGTATTGAATGGTCAGCCGGTTACTGTCAAAGTCTGGCAGCCGGAACAGCAACGCATACCGGCCTGAACGAAACAGGGAGAAAAGAATGCCTCAATGGCTGCAATGGAGCCTGATTATTGCCGGCACTATCGCCATCCTTACGCTGCTGGGCTTTATCCGGCGGCAAATGGTTATGCTGTCTGAAAGCCGAAAGCGTCAGAACAAAGCTGAAGCTTTTCAGGCGAAACGGCGCCAGGACATGATCGACAGTATCCGCGTTATCGCTATGGCCATAGAGGAAGATCAGGTCGAATACTCAGAAGCCTGCCTGCGTATCAAAGGCCTGCTTGATCATGTCGCACCCCAGCTTATGGAAAAGCCGCCTTTTCGGGTGTTTATGGAGGTCTATGAGCAACTTCGCCATATGCCCACCCATCAGGCACGTCAGGATACAGATGCGCGTTTTGTGGAGAAAATGGACAAAGAGCGGTTCGCGGTAGAAGAGCGCCACGCTGATGAAATACGCCGGGCTGCAACAGCCATCCGGAATCATGCTTTCTGACCCGCTCTAATTTTGTAACTTTTTGTAACTTGCGGCATTGCAGAAGGGAATTTTACCAATTCAATATCAGCAGCTTGCTCAAAATATGAAAAGTGACATAGGGCTCAGGTTCAGCCTCCCTCCTCTCCTCCCTTTTCTTTTCTCAGACCTTGTCTAGATTAAAAGCAGGGCGGTGAGTTTTTATTGCATCGATTTCCGCCCCGCGTTGTTTCTCCTGATACGTTCGGACGACTCTGCTATGAGCGGAAGCCTTGCCGGCCTTTTTTTCAAGGCCGGCTTTTTTATTACTGATTCATCATGCCGGCCATCGCCATAATGTTGTCTTTACTGGCGACCAGTTCATCAAACTGCTCTTCTACCTGTTCACGATCCAGACCCAGCTCGTCATAAACCTCCTGTCCGACGGGCTCGCTTGCGCCTAAAGCCACACCTCGAGCCGTAAGCAACTGCCTGCCTAACCATAGAACCCTGGCATAAACACAGTTAGCGCCTCTATAACTACGGTTTTTCTGATACCTGAGAGCCAGAGTGACCTCATCCGGCATGCCCCAGTTCTCCATAAGCTGGGCTGCAATCTGTTCACGGGTAATGCCCAAAAGATAATGCTCTGACACCGAGGAATCGATACCAGTGTTCACCTCCAGAGACCGGCATACCAACTTGAAATGGGGAGGAAAAACCTGGGCCAGCAAAAGGTAGCCTAAGTTATGCAGCAGGCCTGCAAGATAAGCCAGCCCAAATACGGGGCGCTCACCACGGGGCATCATACTCGCCAGAACACCCGCCGACTGGGCTTGCCAGATGGCTTGCTGCCAGTAGTCGACGTACCCGTCCGGATGATCCTGAGGCTGCCTGAGCGCACGCCCAAGGGACAACCCCATGGCCAGGTTCATGACCATATCAAACCCGAGCACTCTTGATATGGCATCGTGTACAGAACGAACCTGCCCGGCGGCTGCATAAAATGAAGACGATGCCCAGCTGATAACCTGAGCTGCCAGGCTGGGATCACTCTCGACAATATCCACCAGATCCCCCATCACAGCATTCGGGTTCACCCGCAAATGAATGATGCGTTGCGCCGTTTCCGGCAGCGGAGGAAGCTCCAGCGTGTCTTCCAGGCGTTGCTGAATGCGCAGGCTGGTGAATTTCTTGAGGGCGAACGCCAGTTGGGCACGGTCGCTATCCGGATCATCCAGGTTTACCGATATGTTTTCCGACGCCACTGTAAACGACCGACGATCTGCATTTTCTGTCAGCGTGCGAAAATCTTCAGCGGGCATAACCATCGCCAGGTTTTGCTCTCCTAACTCCAAAGCGACCGAGGGCAAATCATCCACCCGGCGATCGACGATAGTGGGCCAACCTGTGAGCGAGGGCAATGCCGGGAGTTCCTTTAGCCCGGCACGTTCTTTCACGCGAACCTGATCACGGGATTTCATTAGGCGAAAATCCCGCCCCAACTCCTTGTTCAGTCGTTCCAGATCAATCAGGTCTTCTTTACAACAAATAGCCTGGAGGTTGTCTTGCCCGTCGTTGAGCAACACCATCCGCAACAGCTCGTGCCTGCTTGCCTGGTGTGCATCTCTCAGCGACACGCCCTTGGCTGCGTCGCCCAGAGCCTGCTGAACCGTGACAGGTAATTCCATTGTCATCTCCCGAGTCTTGCCGCTTGCCATTTGGCCTTAAAAATCTGCCGAAGAGTTTTCAGTATAGGGCATGGTTTGAGTCTGGACGTTGATCCGGAACCAGCCCATGCGTATGCATTTACGGCCTGTCAAACGTATCAGACTGGTTTACACATCTCCATAACGTAATTTTTCGCCCAGCCAGCGTCTGATCAGAGCCTGCACCAGCTGCGGATGCTGCATAAGCCCCGGCGCCATCTCACGCACCGGCTCAATCCAGCCTTTATCTCGCTCAAAGTCAGCCAGCCGGAACTGCATCATGCCAGTCTGGCGAGTGCCCAGCACTTCTCCCGGCCCGCGTATCTCCAGGTCTTTCTCGGCAATAACAAATCCATCCTGGCTGTCACGCAGGGCCTGCAACCGTGCCTTGCCGTTTGCCGACAGGGGCGGGTGGTACATGAGCACACAGAAACTGGCCTGCTCTCCTCGTCCTACCCTGCCACGGAGCTGATGAAGCTGGGCGAGACCCAGACGCTCCGGGTTTTCAATAATGATCAGGGAAGCGCTGGGCACATCCACACCTACTTCAATCACGGTTGTAGCAACCAGAAGATCCAGCTCACCCTGCTTGAAGCGATTCATAACCTCGACTTTTTCTGCCGACTTGAGCCGACCATGAACCAGCCCGACCTTCAGACCCGGCAAACGCTCAGCCAACTCTTGCGCTGATACTTCAGCTGCCTTGCACTGCAACGCTTCTGATTCTTCAATCAGGGTACAGACCCAATAGGCCTGACGGCCATCAGTGCAGGCGCTGCGCACACGCCCAATTACATCTTCCCGCCGACTATCAGGGATAACAATCGTTTCAACAGGCTTGCGGCCCGGGGGTAGCTCGTCAATCACCGAGGTATCAAGGTCTGCATACGCGCTCATTGCCAAAGTACGCGGAATGGGCGTAGCGGTCATGATCAGTTGGTGCGGCGCCAGTGTTCCGCCAACACCTTTCTCCCGCAGCGCCAGGCGTTGATGCACGCCAAACCGGTGTTGCTCATCCACGATAACCAGAGCCAAACGGTGAAACAGGACATCATCCTGAAACAGCGCATGGGTACCTATTACCACGCTGGCGGTACCAGAATGGACAGCTTCCAGCGCCTCTTTACGGGCCTTTCCTTTCACCTTGCCAGAGAGCCAGGCCAACTGAATACCGAGGGGCTCAAGCCAGCCACAGAAGTTCTGATAATGCTGCTCAGCGAGTATTTCTGTCGGTGCCATAAACGCCACCTGGGCACCCGCACCTATGGTCTGAATTGCCGCCAGTGCTGCCACCACAGTTTTACCTGAACCCACGTCACCCTGAACCAATCTGAGCATGGGCAGTGGCTGGCTGAGGTCCTGCCGGATATCACTCACAACGTGGCGCTGCGCGCCTGTCAGTGAAAATGGCAACTCTTCAAGAAAGCGCTCGGCCAGATTCCCGGAAGGCAGCAATGGCAGCGCTTTGCGCGCCTGAATCTGCTCCCGCACCTGCAACATGCTCAGCTGATGGGCGAGCAGCTCCTCCATAACCAATCGTTGCTGTGCCGGATGCCGACCCTCCATCAGCAGATGGACAGGCGCGCTGGCCGGCGGAGAATGCACGGTCTGGATGGCTTCCGTAATTCCTGGCAACTGATAGCCCGCCAACAGCTCCGTTGGCAACCAGTCTCGTATGGGGTGTCGCTGAAGGTACCCCAGGGCCTGCTGACACAGCCCTCTGACCCGGGGCTGCTGAATGCCTTCAGTCAGCGGGTAAACCGGTGTAAGGGTTGCCCGCCCGACTGCAGGCATAGGCGGCGGATTAATCTGATATTCCGGATGGTAAAACTCGTAACCCGCACGTCCAGGGCGCACTTCGCCGAAGCATCGAACCAGCGTGCCTTCTGCCAGCTGGTTTTTTTGAGCTGCGTTGAAGTGAAAAAAACGCATCACCAAAAATCCGCTGTTGTCTTTCAGCGTAACCTGCAAACTACGACGGCGCCCCATCACCAGGTCCGCCTTCATCACCTCCCCCTCAACCACGGCCACATCGCCGATCCTCAGGCTGCCCATAGGGATGATGCGTGTACGGTCTTTATAACGATGGGGAAGGTGAAACAGCAGATCCTGCAAGGACGCGATACCCAGCCGCGCGAGTTTCTCAGCCAGAGCACTCCCTACGCCTTTAAGCTCAGTGACAGGGATATCTTCCAGTGAGGCCATGGCAGAGATCAGT
Source organism: Marinobacter sp. (assembly GCA_018066865.1). Taxonomy (GTDB): domain Bacteria; phylum Pseudomonadota; class Gammaproteobacteria; order Pseudomonadales; family Oleiphilaceae; genus Marinobacter. Next base: position 26,808 of record JAGPVT010000025.1, read on the forward strand.
CCGTCTCGGCAACAACCGGTGTGTCGGCTTTCGCTTTCTCGATTACACGGCACTGGCCAGCTGCAAGCGAGAGGACATCGATAGCTTTTGGCCGTGGAAAGGTTACCCGCCAAGCCAGAGCCACCGTGCGTGAAGGCACCGGCGGGGCAAAAGGCCGGGTCACAAGTACATCCTTGTGATACTGCATGGCAGTGGCCGCAGAGAGCGGCAATACGGTAATGCCCAAACCGGAGGCAACCATGTGGCGTATGGTCTCCAGGGAACTGCCTTCGGTAACCAGTGAAGGCGATCCAACATCCGCTCGGCGGGTAACGGCTTCCACCAGTGGCGGGCAGGATTCGAGCACCTGATCCCGGAAGCAGTGTCCGGGGCCAAGCAGAAGCAACTGCTCGCGAGCAAGCTCAGCGCCGGTTATGTGCTCTTTTTTTGCCAGCGGATGGCCAGCCGGCAGAAGCACAACAAAGGGCTCATCGTATAACGGCAGCGTGAGCACTTCCGCCTCTTCGAACGGCAGTGCGATGATAATGGCATCGAGTTCAGACTGGCGCAGCTTCTGACGCAGATTTGCAGTGTAGTTTTCTTCGATGTACAGCGGCATTTCCGGCGCTGCACGGCG
>JAGPVT010000032.1 GCA_018066865.1 Marinobacter sp.
CGGTTGGCCCTGCAGATGAGGCTGAATCTCGCGGCCCAGGCGCGTTTCATCCGGGCGATCAAACGCGTACGACAGCGACGATGTATTTAGCGGGGGCAGTTGGGCACAACCCTGTATAAACAGAGCCGCGACCAGAAGATAGCTACTCCCACTCAATCGTAGCGGGCGGCTTGGAAGACACATCATAGGTCACCCGTGATACACCGCTGATCTCATTGATGATGCGGTTAGACACAGTTTCCAGCAGCTCATAAGGCAGGTGCGCCCAGCGAGCTGTCATGAAATCGATGGTTTCAACGGCGCGCAGTGCGATCACCCACTCGTAGCGTCGGGCATCGCCCACCACACCCACAGACTTCACCGGCAGGAATACCGCAAAGGCCTGGCTGGTTTTGTGGTAAAAATCAGCGCGGTGCAATTCTTCCAGGAAGATGGCATCGGCGCGGCGCAAGATGTCGGCGTAGTCTTTTTTTACTTCGCCCAGTATGCGCACGCCCAAGCCTGGCCCCGGGAATGGGTGGCGGTAGACCATATCGTAAGGCAGGCCAAGTTCAAGACCAATGCGACGCACTTCGTCTTTGAACAGCTCACGCAGGGGCTCTACCAACTTCAGCTTCATGGTTTCCGGCAGGCCACCCACGTTATGGTGGGATTTGATCACATGGGCCTTGCCGGTTTTTGAGGCCGCGGATTCGATCACGTCCGGGTAAATAGTGCCTTGGGCGAGCCAGTTCACATCCTTGATACGCGTGGCTTCCTCATCGAACACATCAATGAAGGTATTGCCAATAACCTTACGCTTCTGCTCAGGATCGCTAACGCCCTTGAGGTTGGTCAGAAAGCGCTCTTCCGCATCGGCACGAATGACTTTTACGCCCATGCTGCTGCCAAACATGTCCATCACCTGATCACCTTCGTTCAGGCGCAGCAAGCCGTTGTCGACAAACACACAGGTAAGCTGGTCGCCAATGGCCTTGTGCAGAAGCGCTGCCGTTACAGACGAATCTACACCGCCAGACAGGCCAAGCAACACTTTGTCGGAACCTACCTGCTCACGGATCTTTTGCACTGCGTCGTCAACAATCTTGGCGGGAGTCCATAGAGCTTCACAGCCACAGATGTTCATCACGAAATGCTCAAGAATCCGCTTGCCCTGCAGAGTGTGAGTCACTTCCGGATGGAATTGCAGGCCGTAAAGATTACGTGACAGGTCCTGCATCGCAGCAATGGGTGCGCTCTCGGTTGAAGCCAGCAGCTCAAAGCCCTCAGGCATAGCCACAACCTTGTCACCGTGGCTCATCCAGACGTCGAGCAGGGATTCGCCAGTTGCAGTCAGGTGATCCGTAATGTCCTGCAGTAGCGGGCCCTTGGCGCGCACTTTCACCTGAGCATAACCGAACTCACGCTTTTCCGAACTGGCAACTCGCCCGCCCAGCTGCTCGGCCATGGTTTGCATGCCGTAGCAGATGCCCAGCACCGGAATACCAAGATCAAACAGCCCCTCAGGTGCGCGCGGCCCACCCAGTTCGGTAACAGATTCAGGGCCACCGGCCAGCAAGATGCCTTTGGGGTTGAACGCCTTCAGCTCGTCATCGGTAATGTTGAAAGCGCGAACCTCACAGAACACACCAATCTCACGCACGCGGCGGGCAATCAGCTGGGTGTACTGGGAACCAAAATCCAGAATCAGGATACGGTGGTCGTGAATGTTGTGGGCCATAGAATCCTCGAAAAAAATAGGCTGTGCGGCTCCGGTCAGAGCCACACCCTGGCTGTCTGCTCTCAGCTGACGCGGTAGTTTGGCGCTTCTTTGGTGATGGTTACGTCGTGCACATGGCTTTCACGCATACCAGCGCCGGTAATGCGGACAAATTGCGGCTTGGTGCGCATTTCTGACATGTTCGCGCTCCCGGTGTAGCCCATGGACGCACGCAGCCCCCCTATCAACTGGTGGATGATATTGCGCATTGGGCCTTTGCAGGCAACGCGACCTTCAATGCCTTCCGGTACCAGCTTTTCAATACCTTTACTGGCGTCCTGGAAGTAACGGTCGCTTGAGCCCTGCCCCATGGCGCCCAGTGAACCCATACCACGATAGGCCTTGTAGCTGCGCCCCTGGTACAGTTCGATTTCGCCGGGCGCTTCATCTGTGCCCGCCAACAGGCTGCCGATCATTACGCAGTGGGCGCCGGCAACGATAGCCTTGGAAATATCGCCGGAGAAGCGCACGCCACCATCAGCAATCAGCGGAATACCACGATCTTTCAGCGCGTCAGCGACGCTGGACACTGCAGAAATCTGCGGTACGCCCACGCCAGCAACAATCCGGGTGGTGCAGATAGAGCCGGGGCCAATACCCACTTTCACCGCATCCGCACCGGCATCAGCCAGCGCTATAGCCGCTTCAGCGGTAGCAATGTTGCCGCCGATCACTTGAAGGTCCGGGTAGTGCTCTTTAATCCAGCGCACGCGCTCGATTACACCACGTGAATGGCCGTGGGCCGTGTCCACCACAATCACATCCACGCCGGCATCGGCCAGCGCGATAATACGCGCTTCGGTGTCGCCACCGGTGCCAACTGCGGCACCTACTCGCAATCGCCCTTGGCTGTCTTTGCACGCCAACGGGTAGTCTTTCGACTTTTGAATGTCTTTAGCAGTAATCAGGCCGCGCAGCTGGAAGTCAGCATTTACCACCAGCACTTTTTCAATGCGGTGGCGATGCAGCAATTCTTTAACCTCATCAAGGCTCGCGCCTTCCTGCACTGTCACCAGCTTCTCTTTCGGCGTCATAATCTGGTGCACCGGCGTATCCATGCTGCTCTCAAAACGGATATCGCGACCGGTAACGATGCCAACCAGTTCATTTCCGTCAACTACCGGCAAACCGGAAATGTTGTTGGCCATGGTAATTTCAACCAGCTCACGCACGGTGTTTTGCGGGCTGACGGTAATCGGGTCTTTTACTACGCCACTTTCGAACTTTTTCACCCGGCGCACTTCAGCAGCCTGCTGATCCGGGTTCATGTTCTTGTGCATGATGCCAATACCGCCTTCCTGAGCCATGGCAATCGCCAGCTCTGCGTCGGTTACCGTGTCCATGGCCGCAGACACCAGTGGTAGGTTCAGCGTAATAGTCCGGGTCAATTTAGTGCGCAGGTCCACTTCGTGTGGCAAAACCTCGGAATAACCGGGCACCAACAGAACGTCATCAAATGTGAGAGCTTCTTCGGCAATTCGCAGCATTGGGATCGGCCTTTTGAACGTGCTAAATTTAAACCTTCCGCGCGGCACCGATAGATTAAGGAGGGTGCAGCCGCAAAGTAAAATGCGTAATCGACCTATTATAAAGAGGTGTCGCAGGTCAGTAAACTGCACAGTTTCCTGTCACTTACCGCATGTGTTTGAATTTCCAGAAATTTACACTCATATTTTTCGGCTATTGCGTATAGGCCGGTCAGGAGTTTTTGGTGAATGACGTGTTTCAGGATACCCGGACCAGGGCGCTGAGCGTCAGCGAGCTGAACCATCAGGCCAGGCACCTGCTGGAAACCAGCTTCATGCAGGTGTGGGTTGAAGGTGAGCTGTCCGGTTTTTCAAGGCCCTCTTCCGGGCATTGGTATTTTTCCCTGAAGGATCAAAAATGCCAGGTTCGCTGCGCCATGTTCCGGGGGCTGAACCAGCGAATTCGCTCCATACCCAAAGAGGGTGACCAGGTTCGCATTCGCGGCAAGGTAACCCTGTATGAGAACCGGGGTGACTTCCAGATTATTGTTGAGCACATTGAGCCCGCCGGCCTTGGCGCACTGCAGCAAGCCTTTGAGGAGTTAAAACGCAAGCTACAGGCAGAAGGCCTGTTTGAGGCAGGCCGAAAGAAGCCAATTCCCGCGCTGCCCGCACACATTGGCGTCGTCACCTCTCCGACTGGTGCGGCCATACACGATATTCTTACCGTTCTTGCACGGCGCTGTCCTGCCATACCGGTCACCCTCTATCCCACAACGGTTCAGGGCAAGCCCGCTACGGCGGAAATTGTCCGGGCCATCGAACTGGCCCAAGCTCACGGCGTCGCCGATGTGCTGATTATCGGCCGTGGTGGAGGCTCTCTGGAAGACCTTTGGTGCTTTAACGAGGAAGCCGTCGCCCGGGCAATAGCGGCCTGCCCCATTCCCACGGTCAGCGCTGTCGGTCATGAGACGGACGTCACCATCGCCGACTTTGTGGCGGATCTGCGGGCACCCACACCCTCCGCTGCGGCTGAAAAAGTGTCGCCCGATCAGAAGGATATGCTCCGGCAAATCAATGACCGCGAGTTCCGGCTGGCAAACGCCGCCAGAAGAGCACTGCAACGACTCAACACAAAACTGGAACACCTCTCAGCACGTTTGCGTGATCCACGGCGAGAGTTGCTGGAGAAGGCTCAACGCCTGGACGATCTGGAGCTGCGGTTGGGCAAGACCATGGGGCAGCGGCTGGATCGTTCGCAGGTGCGCAGCAACCATCTGGCGCAACGTCTCGCCATGCAGTCGCCGCGCAAACAGCTTGCAAACAGCCGTGACGCACTCGATCGGTCTGCCTCGCAACTGGACAAGGCTATGAAGAGAATCCTGGCGAAGCTTCAGGACCGGCTGGAGCACACCGCCGGAACGCTCAACGTTGTAAGCCCCTTGGCCACTTTGGGGCGTGGGTACGCCATCGTTCGCGATGAACACGGCAACATTATCCGTAACGCGCCAGATGTCGCCGCTGGCGATCGAATTTCCGCGCACGTCGCAAACGGCACCGTTACGGCGGAGGTAAAATCCATCAACCTGGAGAACAACTGGCCCCAAAACCCCGGGAACTAATCCTATGGTCTACTGGTTCACTATCTCAAAGCGCCTAAAGTTGGAGGTAACTGACAACAAAATAACAACAGGCATAATGAGGCAGAACGTATGGACTACCACTCAGAATTCCGGAGATCGATAGACAAGCCGGAAGAATTCTGGCGTGAAAAAGCAGGCAGCATTGACTGGATCCAGCCACCTGCGACCATCTGGCAAGCCACCGACAACGGCCATGGTCAGTGGTTTCCTGACGGTACACTCAACACCTCCGATATAGCCCTGGATGCCAATGTGCGAGCTGGCCGGGGTGATCAGAAAGCCCTCATATACGATTCGCCGGTTACCGGTGCCAAGCGCAGCTACACCTACAGCGAACTGACCGACGAAGTTGCTCGTTTCGCCGGGGCTCTGAAAGCACAGGGAGTCAGCAAGGGCGATGTGGTTATCATCTATATGCCGATGATTCCCGAAGCCGTTATTGCGATGCTGGGCTGCGCCCGCATTGGTGCTGTTCACTCGGTGGTCTTTGGCGGCTTTGCCGCCCACGAACTCGCAGTACGAATCGACGACGCACAACCCAAAGCGGTAATTACCGCGTCCTGCGGCATCGAAGTCACGAAAGTAATCGAGTATAAACCTCTGGTCGATAAAGCCATAGAACAGGCATCCCACAAGCCTGAATTCTGTGTTGTCTATCAGCGCCCCCAAGCTAAAGCCGGGCTGCAAGCTGGCCGTGATCATGACTGGGGCGACCTGATGGCCAGCGCCGAGCCGGCTGACCCCGTGCCCGTGCTGGCAACGGACCCGCTGTATGTGCTTTACACCTCAGGCACCACGGGCAAACCCAAGGGTGTTGTAAGAGACAACGGAGGGCACGCCGTCGCCCTCAAATACAGCATGCAGTTGGTGTATGACGCCAAGCCGGGAGATATATTCTGGGCGGCCTCCGATGTGGGCTGGGTGGTTGGCCACAGTTACATTGTTTATGCCCCCTTGTTCGCGGGCTGCACAACCATACTTTATGAAGGTAAACCGGTCAGAACCCCGGATGCTGGCGCTTTCTGGCGCGTGGTTCAGGATCATGGTGTTAATCTTCTATTCACCGCGCCCACGGCTTTCCGCGCTGTGCGTAAGGAAGACCCTGAGGCCGATCAGCTTTCGCGTTACGATATCAGTTCACTAAGACGTATCTTCCTGGCCGGGGAACGCCTGGACCCACCCACCTATGACTGGCTCCGGGAGCACACTCAGCTCCCGATACTGGACCACTGGTGGCAAACCGAAACCGGCTGGGCCATTTGCTGCAACCCGGTGGGTATCGAGACGATGGAAACCAAGCCGGGCTCTGCAACTGTTCCCTCGCCTGGATATGACGTGCAGATTGTAAGTCCTGATGGCGGCCAGATGCCGGCTGGCGAACAAGGGCAAATTACTGTAAAGCTGCCACTGCCACCTGGTTGCATGGTGACTGTATGGGGCGATGACCAAAGGTTTCAGGACAGCTACCTCAAACCCATTCCCGGTTTTTACAGCTCTGGGGATGGCGGCTTTATTGATGACGACGGCTATGTATTCGTTATGGGCCGCACGGATGACGTTATCAACGTGGCAGGCCACCGGCTCTCAACCGGAGAGATGGAGGAAGTTGTTGCTTCCCACCCCGCGATCGCCGAGTGCTGCGTGGTAGGTGCACACGACGACATGAAAGGCCAGGTCCCACTTGGCCTCGTGTTGATCAAGGACGGTGCTACCATTGATCACGACGAACTGGAGGATGAGCTTGTCGAGATGGTCCGGGACAAAATCGGCGCAATAGCCTGCTTCCGCAGAGCCCTTGTGGTTGAGCGTTTGCCCAAAACCCGCTCCGGAAAAATCCTGCGTCGGGTTATCCGTCAGATTGCCGATGGGGAGGAATACTCGGTTCCCAGCACCATTGATGACCCGGCGATACTTGAGGAGATCAGCGAGCAGTTCCGCCGCTGAGACCCGTGCAGCTGACAACAAAATGCCCGCACCACATCATGGTGCGGGCATTTTTATTCATCGAGACATAAATCTTTGTTTTTTATGGATATAAAAGCAACTAAAAAACGTTGACGACCCCCAAACTCGGTCTATACTGAAATTGCTGTTGAAAATCTTCAGTGCCCCATAAGGGGCAATCTCAGAAATACAGGAAAGATCAATGTCCGATACAGTAACAGGCACCGTAAAGTGGTTTAACGAATCCAAAGGCTTCGGCTTTATAGCTCAGGATGGCGGCAGTGACGTTTTCGTACACTACAGTGCCATTACCTCAAGCGGCTTCCGCACACTGACAGAAGGTCAGCAGGTGCAGTTTACCGTAACACAGGGCCCCAAAGGCCCACAGGCAGAAAACGTTACCCCGGTCTGAGGTTATGTTTTCGCTCTCTGCCCCTTGCGGGCATGGGAGAATGCAACAAGCCGGCACGCGTGCCGGCTTGTTGCATTCTGATTAGGCACTTATCGCGCTCTCTGTCGCATTTTTCTGACTGCTTCCCTTCTCTCCCGATTCCCCTGCAGCCTGGGCAACGGCGGAAAACAACGCCTGCAGGGTCGCGGAGGTTGTGTCTTCAGCCAAAGCAGCAGCGCTGCAATGCCTGCCGCCTGCGGTGAGGCGTATACAAGCAAGCGCATTGGCCCGAGTTCCCTCGCCCAACGCAAATTCGTCATAGGCTTCTACGGCTATTGCAAACCCAAAACGTTTTTCCAGTGCGGCGGAGACTGCCTCTACTGCGCCAGAGCCGCGACCTTCGAGACGCGTCGGAGACGACTCTTGCCCGAAAGTTACTTCCGCAAATACGCCCTGATCGTCCCTGTGCAGATCATAGGCACGCAGCGCCCAGTCTTCATGAACCTTCAGGTAGCGCTGCTCGAACAGGGCATGAATCGACAGTGAGTCGATCTCACCACCATTGGTTTCTGCGGCCTTCTGAACAACCTTGCTGAACTCGATCTGCAACCAGCGCGGCAGGCTGATGTTGTAATCCCGCTCAAGGACATAGGCCACTCCACCCTTGCCAGACTGACTGTTGATGCGCACAACTTCTTCGTATCGGCGGCCCAGATCAAACGGATCAATAGGCAGGTACGCCACATTCCACACATCCCCGTCTTTTCTGCGTGCAAGGCACTTGCGAATTGCGTCCTGATGGCTTCCGGAGAATGCCGTGAATACCAGTTCGCCTGCATAGGGATGGCGTGGGTGGGTTGATATTTCCGTACAAGACTCGACAACTTCTGTGATTTCCGCCATGCCTGACAAGTCCAGCGTCGGATCAATGCCCTGGGAATACAGATTCATGGCCATGGTCACCAGATCCATGTTACCCGTGCGCTCGCCATTTCCCATCAGCGTGCCTTCTACCCGGTCGGCACCCGCCATAACGGCCAGCTCCGCCGCTGCCACGCCACAACCACGATCGTTATGGGTGTGAACGCTGATGCTGATATGGTCCCGCCGACGGATGTTGTCACAGACCCATTCAATTTGATCCGCAAACACGTTCGGAGTCGACATTTCTACTGTGGCAGGCAGATTAATGATAACCGGCTGTCCTTCGTCCGGGCGCCATACGTCCGTTACTGCGTCGATAACCTCAACCGAAAAGTCCAGCTCGGTGCCGGTAAAGCTCTCCGGTGAATACTGGAACGTCCATTCGGTGCCCGGATAGCGTGCGGCAAAATCCTTGACCACTTGGGCACCGTTAACCGCAATATCCCGAATCCCGGCCCGGTCGAGCCCGAACACCTGCTCCCGCTGTACCGTCGATGTTGAGTTGTACACGTGAACAATAGCGCTGCGGGCACCTTCCAATGCTTCATAGGTGCGCTCAATCAACTCCGGCCTGGCCTGAGTCAGCGCCTGGATTTTTACATCATCAGGAATCCGGTTTTCTTCAATCAACTTGCGACAGAAATCAAAATCCGGCTGGCTGGCGGCTGGAAAACCGATTTCGATTTCCTTGAACCCCAACTTGACGAGCAAGTCGAACATGCGTTGTTTCTGTGCAACATCCATGGGCTTTACCAGAGCCTGGTTGCCATCGCGTAGGTCTACTGCACACCAGGTCGGTGCTTTTTCGATGACCTTGTCGGGCCAACGGCGGTCGGTTTTTGCGATCGGCCTGAAGGCCACGTATTTGCGATGATCAAAAGCCATGTCTGTCGTTCTCCGTTGCGCTTCCAGGGTTTGTCTCCATAGCACTTAGCTTAACGCGTTCTTTGAAGCATGTGATTGCTAATTGAAGGGCAAAAGCGTAATTTATTAGCCATATATTTCACTATATACGACGTATGGACATTTTTATGCCAATAAAATCGGAAACGCTCATACAAATTGATAGAACCGACCGTCGCATCCTGGCCCAGATACAAAAGGATGCCTCCCTGACCAACCAGCAGCTCGCGGAAAAAGTGGGGCTCTCTCCTTCCCCGTGCCTGAGACGGATGCGTGCGCTTGAGGATGCGGGCATTATTATGCGTACGGTTACGGTGCTTGATCATAAGAAGCTTGGCCTGTCGCTGACCGCCATCATTCTGATCGGAATGGACAGGCACACACCTGAGCGTTTTTCAGCGTTTGAGGAACAGGTGAGCGAATACCCGGAGATTCTGGAATGCTATCTGGTGACCGGCCACGATGCGGATTACATGCTGAAAGTGGTGGTGCCGGATATGGATCACTATCACCACTTTTTGCTCAACCGGATTACGCGGATTCAGGGAGTCAGCGGCGTTCACTCGAGCTTCGTATTGAAACGTGTCATCGATAGCACCGCCCTGCCTCTGGGGTATTTGTCCTGATACGCCGTTCGCTTACCCGATAACGCTGTTCGCCATCTGTACCTTGTGCAGCAGGCTCCGTACAATAAACGCCACTTTACGAAACACCCTTTTATGAAACACCAATGAACGGAAACCACGATGCGAGCGAGCCGTTACCTGATTGCAACCCAGAAAGAGACGCCCTCTGACGCAGAGGTTATCAGCCACCAGTTGATGCTGCGTGCAGGCATGATCCGGAAACTGGCGGCCGGCCTTTATACCTGGCTGCCCATGGGCCTGAGAACCCTGCGCAAGGTTGAGCGAATTGTTCGAGAAGAAATGGACAAGAGCGGCGCGCAGGAAGTTCTCATGCCAGCAGTTCAGCCTGCGGAACTGTGGCAGGAATCCGGTCGCTGGGAGCAATACGGTGGTGAGCTGCTAAGAATGAACGACCGCCACGGTCGCGAGTTCTGCTTTGGCCCTACTCACGAAGAAGTCATTACCGACCTGGTCCGCAATGAGCTGAAAAGCTACAAGGAACTACCGACCAACTTCTACCAAATCCAGACCAAGTTTCGCGACGAACGCCGCCCTCGTTTCGGGGTGATGCGTGCCCGGGAATTCATCATGAAAGATGCTTACTCCTTCCATGTGAATGCCGAATCCCTGGATGAAACCTATCAGGTTATGCATCGAACATACTGCGCTATCTTTGACCGCCTGGGGCTGGATTACCGCCCGGTACAGGCAGACTCAGGCGCCATTGGTGGCAGTGCGTCCCATGAATTCCACGTTCTCGCCTCGTCGGGTGAAGACGACATTGTGTTCAGCACAGACAGCGATTACGCCGCCAACATCGAAAAGGCCGAAGCGGTTGCCCCCTCTGGCGAACGCGCAGCACCGGCTGAAGACCTGAAAGAAGTTGCAACGCCGGATCAGCGCACCATTGAAGCTATCTCGCAATTTCTGAACATTGACGCAACCCGCACAGTAAAAACCTTGCTGGTTAAAGCGCAAGCGGATGAAGCGGGTGAAGGGAGCAATGCGGGTCTTATCGGCCTGATATTGCGCGGCGATCACACGCTGAATGAGATCAAGGCGGAAAACCTGGAAGGCGTGGCAGAGCCTCTGACCATGGCTACTGATGAAGAAATCGAAGCAGCCATCCGTTGTAAAGCGGGCTCTATTGGCCCGGTAAATCTGCAAGTGCCGGTTATCGTTGATCGCAGCGCAGCTCATCTTGCAGATTTTGTCTGTGGCGCTAATCGGGAAGGCTACCATCTGACCGGCGTGAACTGGGAGCGGGATCTGCCGCTGGGCCGGGTTGAAGACATTCGCAATGTTGTAGAAGGCGATGCCAGCCCGGATGGCAAAGGCACACTGGAGATACGCAGAGGTATTGAAGTTGGCCACATCTTCAAGCTGGGCAACAAATACAGCACGGCCATGGATGCCACGGTACTCGATGAGAATGGTAAAACCGTGATCATGGACATGGGCTGCTACGGCATTGGTGTGTCCCGAATCGTGGCTGCCTCAATCGAGCAAAACCACGATGACAAAGGCATCATCTGGCCCGATGCCATCGCGCCGTTCCAGGTCGCTATTGTTACGCTCAATGCCCACAAAACGCCCATAGTGGCCGAAGCCGGTGAGAAGCTCTACGAGCAGCTACGTCAGGCTGGCTATGACGTGCTGCTGGACGACCGTAAGGAGCGCCCGGGCGTAAAGTTTGCCGATATGGAACTGATTGGCATTCCCCACCGCTTCGTGATTTCCGATCGCGGGCTTGCCGCTGGCACTCTTGAATACAAAGGGCGCAGAGACGCTGACAAACAGGACGTGGCCGTCGCCGACGCGCTGGCGTTTCTTGTCAACGCATCGCCGCTTAAAGGCTGATAGAGGCACCTGCAGCGGGAGTTTGCAGGAAGAACTGAACCAAGGTCAGTAAAAAGGCCTTGGTTCATCGGGCAGGCGGTAGGATGTTCAGCTGCAGCACTCAGCCGCCCACGATGCCGGGTTCCATCTCCAGATTCACACCAAAACGTTCCTGTACCGACTGGCGGATTTCCGAAGCCAATTCCAGTACGTCCCGCCCTGTGCCACCTGAATGATTGATCAGCACCAGCGCCTGGCGGTTGTGAACGCCTACGCGGGCATTGCGGTAACCCTTCCATCCGCTCTGGTCAATAAGCCAGGCCGCAGCCAGCTTTACCGTTCCATTCTGTGGGTAACCGACAACATCTGGATGCGCAGCATGAAGTTCACGGAAGTGTTCGGCGGGCACAACCGGATTTTTGAAAAAACTGCCTGCGTTGGGAATCATCTCGGGGTCCGGCAACTTACGGCGGCGAATCGCCATTACAGCCTCGGCGACGGTCAGAACATCCAACTCCTGAGAGACAGTGTCTCCCAGGTAGTCTTCAAGATCTCTGTAGCCCAGTTGCAAAGGCTTTGTGCGGGATAACCGGAGCCTTATCCCGGTAATGATGTAACGACCGGGCGAACGCTTGAACAAGCTGTCCCTGTAGGCAAAGCCACATTCCGCATTATCAAGACATAGGAGCTCGTTTGAATCACGATCCAGCGCCGTAACAGAAATCAGCGTGTCGCAAAGCTCAACACCGTAGGCGCCTATATTCTGCACCGGCGCAGCGCCAGCTGTGCCGGGGATGAGCGCAAGATTCTCAATACCCCGATACCCTGCCCCAGCGGCATAGAGCACCGCATCATGCCAGTTTTCACCGGCGCCCAAAACCAGTGTGGCGCCCTTATCATCAACCTGTTCCCAGGAACGCGCCGCTATTTGCATGCGAATCACAAGGCCGTCAAAGTTCCCGGCAAAAACAAGATTGCTGCCACTGCCAAGCACCAGTATTTTGTGCCCGTTATCCTGCGCCCACGCCAGAGCGCTGCGTAAGTCACTCAGGCTGGCAACGTCCATGTAATATCTTGCAGTTGCGGATACGCACAGAGTATTGAGCTTCGTCAGCCCAACGTTCTCCTGCAGCTCCGCTTGCGGGCTCACGCCATACTCTCCTGAATAGTGCGGAGCAGATCCGCGCCGGCGTCTTCAATCAGGTCAAGCACATGCTCAAACCCGTCCTCGCCGCCAAAATAGGGATCGGGAACTTCGGCGAGTTCAGAGCGGCCATACTCAAGAAACAATGCGGGCGTTGTGCCACCATTCTGGTGCCAGATATCTTTCACATCGGCCAGATTCTGACGGTCCATCACGACCACATAGTTGAAGGCATCCAAGTCCTTTTCAGTGAATTGGCGTGCCTTGAGTGTGCTGATATCGACGCCGCGCTTCCCCGCAGCTTCCTGCGACCGCAGATCAGGCCCTTTGCCTATGTGCCAGTTACTTGTGCCGCAGGAATCGATGAGAATATGGTCCTGCAATCCAGCCTGCTCTACCAGTTTGCGAAATACGCCTTCTGCCGTCGGCGAGCGACAAATGTTGCCCAGACACACAAAAAGCACACTGGCGGGTTTGCTCATACCCCGTTTTCTCCTCATTCAAAAGATTTGGCCATCCAGGCTCTGACCCGTTGCAAATCTGCTTCGGTATCAACGCCTGCCGGCGGCGTTCCGGCTGCTACTTCCACATGTATCCGGGCGCCGTTATATAGTGCCCGAAGCTGTTCCAGTGACTCCGCCAGTTCAGTCGGTGCAGGCGGCCAGCTGACAAAGCGGCTCAGCACGCTGGCCCGGTACCCATAGATGCCGATATGTCGGAAATACCCGGCACCATCTTTCAGCGCAGCTCCTGAATTGTGCCTGGAGAGGTTATCCTTGAGCATGTCGCCCCAGTGATCGCGTGCCCAGGGAATGGGTGCCCGGCTGAAGTAGTGGGCCATCCCCTCCAGATCAAAAACAACTTTTACGACGTTCGGATTGAAGATCTGTTCCACGTCGTGGAGGCGTTCGCAGAGTGTCGCGATGGCGACGTCCGGATACCGCTCCAGGTTATCTGCAACCTGGTCAATCAATCGTGGCGGGATCAAGGGCTCGTCGCCCTGGACATTCACAACGCGGTGGTCTGCATCCAGGCCCAGTTTGCGCACAACCTCTTCCAGACGATCAGTGCCGCTGACATGGTTCGGGGACGTCATGACAACTTCCGCACCGAATGCCTCACAGGCAGCCTGAATACGTGAATCATCTGTTGCCACAACAACACGGCTCGCCCGGCTTTCAGAAGCTCGTTCGCAAACGTGCTGAATCATTGGCTTGCCAGCGATATCAAGCAGGGGTTTGCCGGGCAGCCGGGTGGAGGCATAGCGAGCCGGAATCACAACCGTAAAAGACATGGGTTTCGATCCTGCAGAGAGCTGGTTCAGTTTTTGTGAAGGCGTTCGTCGGTGGAAAGTGTGCGGGCCTCAGTGGCCAGCATGACCGGAATACCCTCCCGGATAGGAAATGCCATGGCGTCCTGGTAGCAGACCAGCTCAGTCCTGGCTTCATTGAGCTTCAGTTCACCTTTACAGACCGGGCAGGCCAGCAAGGCCAAGAGTTTTTTATCCATGATTCAGTCTCACTGACAGTTAAGGGGTTGATGGTCCAGAGCACGCCCGAAGCTTGGCAAGAATGGCCTCTGAGAACGCCTTTGGCAGCTGTGCCTCGACATACAGAACCCAGGCGTTATCCGGGGCGAAACCGCGGCATTTGACACCATCTTTGGCCGTCATC
>JAGPVT010000053.1 GCA_018066865.1 Marinobacter sp.
ACGATATTCCGCCATTTCGTCAGCAGATAACGCACACACATAGGCCTTGCCCTTCTCGATCAGCTCTTCAGCAAAGCCATAGATCGAATCAAAGTAGTCGGAGGCATAACGCACCTCTCCGGACCATGTGAAGCCCAGCCATTCCACATCCTTCTTGATGGCGTCGATATACTCCTGGCTCTCCTTCTCCGGGTTGGTATCGTCAAACCGCAGAGTACATTCGCCGTCAAATGTCTCGGCGATACCAAAATTGAGGCAGATGGATTTGGCATGGCCGACGTGCAGGTAGCCATTGGGCTCAGGCGGGAAACGGGTCACCACCTGACCGGTATGTTCGCCTTTGGATACGGCGTCTTCGATCAGGCTCTGAATAAAGTTATGGGCTTTCTTCGACTCGGCGCTCATACAATCTCTGTTAAAAGAAGTGGGTCGTAAACCGGCTATTATACTCATAAATCAGTGCCGGACTCATGCATCACTGGAAACTCTTGAGTACAATACCGGCTTTAACCGATTCAAACCCAACGAACAGGAAACCCTGATGATTCTGCTGACAACCAATCACGGCGATATCAAGCTCGAACTGGATTACGAAAAGGCGCCTGAAACCGCCAAAAACTTTGAACAATATGTTCGCGACGGTTTCTACGACGGCCTGATTTTTCACAGGGTAATCAGCAACTTCATGGTTCAGGGCGGCGGCTTTGAGCCCGGCATGACTGCACGAAAGACCCGTGAGCCCATCAAGAACGAAGCCGATAACGGCCTGAGCAACATGAAAGGCACCGTCGCCATGGCCCGCACCATGGATCCTCACTCCGCCTCCGCTCAGTTCTTTATCAACGTTGAGAACAACGGCTTTCTGGATCACACCGCCAAGAATGCTGAAGGCTGGGGCTACTGTGTATTCGGCAAGGTAGTAGACGGTATGGATACCGTCGACGCCATACGCGCTGTACGCACCACTATGGACGCAGGTCACCAGGACGTCCCCCGCGAGGACGTGGTGATCGAGAAAGCCAGCGTTATAGAGGACGGAGGCGCAGCGTGACCACGCTGTTTATTTCCGATCTCCATCTGGAAGAGTCACGCCCCGACATCACCGGGGCGTTTCTCCGCTTCATGAACGAAGAAGCACCGCGAGCAGAGCATCTGTACATCCTGGGTGATTTTTTTGAAGCCTGGATTGGTGACGATGAGCACACGCCGCTGCAGGAGCAGGTAGCGGCCGCGCTGCGCACCTTGAGCGACAACGGCACTCGTATTTTCCTGATGCACGGCAACCGGGATTTTTTGCTGGGCGAAGACTTTTGCGCCCGCGCAGGTGCGACATTGCTGGACGACCCCACGCTTATTGACCTGTACGGCACCCCTACCCTGCTGATGCACGGTGACAGCCTGTGTACGGCCGACGTCGAATATCAGAAATTTCGTGCCAACATGCGCAACCCGAAAACTCAGAAGCTCATTCTTGCCCGACCTCTCAAAGACCGCCAGCAAATGGCCCGACAGCTTCGGGAAATGAGCATGGCCACAAACAGTGACAAAGCCGAGGACATAATGGATGTGACGCCAGACGAAGTCGTGCGCGTTATGGAAGCCCATGATGTGCCACGACTTATCCATGGCCACACCCACAGGCCCGCCGAGCACACCCTGAAAGTGAACAACAAAACCGCTAAGCGGATTGTTCTGGGCGACTGGGATAAAAACCTTTGGTGGCTGGAAGCGAATCCGGGGCTGGAGCCTGAGCTGAAAAAAGCTCCGCTGTAACAGCTCAGCACGCAACCTTTCCCATGGATTAAATCTGCGACACAGAGGCCTCCATATAGGGTATAGCGGTTGAATGCCCGATCCACGAACGCGTACTGTATAAAGACACTGTACACGGGACTGCAATCGCCATGAGACTCGTTGCGACCCTCGGGGATCGCCGCTTTTTACTGACCTTTCTGCTCGCATGGGGCTGGCTTCTGCTGATCCGTGCTGGTCTGATTCTGCAAAGCGGCGTCTGGCCAAGCACGGTCGGAATGATTGGGAGCGATTTGGTCGGCGCGTTTGTTCTCGCCATACTGCTGACGATAACGCGAGGCCCCCTGCGAGCGGCGCTGGTCGTATTGCTCGGTTTTGCCGCCTACGTTGCCGGGATGCATCTGACGGCACACGGCACCTTGTTTCAACTGGCGTTCGCGAGCAAGGGCATGGATCCTACCTTTATAAGCGGCAGCCTGCTCAATGTCTATCTTGCCCTGCTGCCCTTCTATTTGCTCCTCGCATGGGCGCTACATCGACTGCACCGGTCACTGGTTCCGAGCCCGCCACGCGGATCCGTCGGACTGCTCGCCGCCGGTGCAGCGATGCTGGCGGTATACGCCATGTCATTCCCAAGCTTGACCACCCCGGCCAACAACATGGTGGCAAGCACACTGGCTCAGGTTCCTGCCACCGCCATAAACCCCCTGGGTACAGCAATTGGCGATGAAGCGGTTGAGATTGCCGGAACGCCCACTGATAACAACGAGGAAGAAACCAATTTCTTCTACCAGCGCGTTGAAGCCAACTCCGTAGACAAGCCGCCAAATGTACTACTTATCATGATTGAAGGCTTGTCGGCCGGCTACTTTCCGGAGGTCAGCCAGTACCACGACCTGCAGCCACTGATCACACTGGACAGCCTGGAAAGCGTACTGAAAGCACAGGGGTTCCGGATGTACCGCAATCACCTCAGCCTGGAGCGCCAGACGGATCGCGGCACGTTTTCAATTGTCTGTGGACGCTATCCGGACTTCCGCAGAGCCTCCAAAAAACTCCTCGATGTAGCTGAGGAACGTGCCGCTCCCGACTGCCTGCCTGCCAAGCTCCGCGACGCCGGCTTCCACACTGCTTACTGGCAAGCAGCGCCGACCAGCTACATGCAAAAAGATGAGTTCATGCCGAAGGCGGGGTTCCTGGACGTGACAGGTGCGGAAGCGTTCAATAACGCCGAAGACATAGAAGGCTGGGGCCCGGCTGATCCGGTGTACTTTCCCAATGTTGCCAAGCGCCTGAAAGAACTGGACCAGAGCAACTCACCCTGGTTTGTTACTCTTCTCAACATTGGTACCCATCACCCCTTCGATATCGGAGAAGAGGCAGAACAGAATCTGGAGAAAGCACAGGCGAACAATGCGGAAGGCCCTACAGAAGTCGCTTTGTTGCAGCCCCAGCAGGCGCGACGCGATGCCATG
>JAGPVT010000056.1 GCA_018066865.1 Marinobacter sp.
GGCCAGAACAACAGCACACCAATCACGTTAAACAGTGTCTGGAACATGGCCAGTTGCAAAGGTGTGTTAGCTCCTGCTCCAAACACTACCATCGACGTTTGGGCGACCCATGCAAGCGGCGATAACAGCAGGAAGGTGACCGCACCGGTAAGGGTATTGAACAACACGTGCACCAGCGCCAACCGCTGCCCGCTACGGTTGCCCCCCAACCAGCCCACTATGGCCGTGGTAACGCTACTGCCAATATTGGCGCCGATTGCGATGGCTATACCCTGCCAAAGCTCTATCTGGCCCCCGGCCAAGGCAGCCAGGGCAAGCATCAGGGTGGCGTGACTGGATTGCAAAACCGCCGTTAATACCAGACCAATAGCAAGAAAGCCGAGCTGTACCATGAAAGTACTATCCACGGGCCCGGCAAGATCAATCACGCTGTCAAACCCGGTGAAACCACCTTTAATCTGATCAATACCCAGAAAGATGAAGGCGATTCCCAACACTATGCGCCCAAAGGCCTTACCTTTCGGGGAACTGAAACCGGCGAGCACACCGAACACCAGCAGCGGCAACGCCAAAGGGCTAAGACTGAGATCCTGGCCGGCTGCCGCCAGTAGCCAGATGCCTCCGGTGGTGCCCAGATTAATACCCAATAAAATCGAGATACCGCCCGCCAGATGAATCAACCCGGTACTGATGAACGCGATGGTTAACAGGGACATCAGAGTGGTTGACTGCAGAATCGTGGTGCCACCCACACCAAACATCAGCCCTTTGAGAGGCGTAGCCGTGCTGCGCTCAAGCAGCTGTTCCAGCCGGCTTCCCGCGAGTTCCTTCAGCCCCTCTTCAAGACATTGCATCCCGAACAGAAACAAAGCCAGGCCAGCGCACAGCTGCAACCAGCCACTGCTGTACCAGAAGCTTATTGACAATATCGCCAGTGCAAGCACCGGCAGTACAAACGATTTCATTCTGGCCATTTATGCAAAACCCGGAGTTGGCGCCAGCGCGGCAGCATGTCGATACCCATCGCAGAAGCGGAACAACTCCAATTCACTCAGTTCGCGCTAGACTGGTGGGTATGAATAATAGATATGCTCTGGAGATCATTTGAAAAAGCTACTCCTGATTTGTGCCATGGCTCTGCTTATGGCGGCTGTTTTCAGCACTATAGCCCAGCCCGTTCCCATTGAGCAGAAACTGATTAACATTCACGCCAGCGACGTGCTCGGTGATTTCCAGGGCATTGAGCACGAATCTGTTGAAATTCAGGCAATACTGCTGGATATGTCGGATGATCCCCTCCTGCTTTTGAAAGCTCAGGCTGCATTCATACGTTACCCGGACATGGCCCGAAATCTGTTTCCACTTTACGCAGCAGAACCCGAGTTTCAGAATGTATTGAGGCGCTATGGTGAGGACGTTCTGCCGCCCATTCAGCATTTTGTAAGCCAACCCATCAGTACCATTGAATGGATGAACAAAGCATCTCGTCAGTATGAGGCCGCTAAACGGTACTTTACCGACGTTCCAGAGGCGTCAGAGCCTGATAGCCAGCCACCCGACAAGCGCGAAGAGCTGTCACCGGAAGAGCGGGGCTGGTACGCCATTAATTTCATTCAAAGCGAAGGCCACGACTTCCTGGGTCAGTTTATTGTCGACAACCAGGGCGTCACCCAGTGGATCGGCACCGAACGGGTGCTGGAAGGTGTTAATCAGTTTTTTGCCAGCGGCATTCGTGGCCTGGAAAGAAACTACCGTTCCGGAAATGAGATCACCGCCGGCGACATTGGCTGGGCATCGGTGGACATGCTGGTTTTTGCCAGTGCCGTAAAAGTACTCCGTGTGGGGCGCGTCGCTGCCGTCACCACCAGGAATGCAAGCCGCGGCACACGTTCTGCCGCTCTGGTCGCCCGAGTTACACGCAGTGGGAAAATGGTGCTGAGTAGCGCCCGTTACGCCAAATGGCCCGTTATTATCGGCGCCGGCTACCTGGTTATTGCCCACCCCAGCATTATCAATGACCTGTTCGCAGGTGTGGCGGATGTACTCGGCTATCCCGTGGTCGCAGTTCAGTTTGTGGGCTGGCTGCTACTGCTCATTCCTGCGCTTTACCTCGGCAGTTGGCTGTTATGGCTGCTGGCTCCACTCTTGATGGCGCTGTTCCACGCCTTGAGTCATCTGGTGGCAACCCTGAGCGGCCGGCGGCATCGCCATTCCGGATACGATAAGCTATAACGCAACCATAAAGCCTCATCATCCGGAACCGCTGACAATGGCACTCCCCTATTTTCTTGGCTGCCCGCAGTGGCAACACCCCGCATGGAACAGCGGGCTACCGTCGGGCAAAAGCCCGCTGAACCGCTACAGTCAGGTGTTTAACTGTGTTGAGGGCAACACGACCTTTTACGCCACACCCAGCCGGGAGCAGTGCCAGCAATGGCGCTTGCAGGTACCAGACGACTTCCGTTTTCTGCTCAAGTTTTCCCACCTTATCACTCACGACCGACTGCTCTCTGGCGTAGACGCTGGCATGCGGGACTTTCTGGAGGTTGTTGCGCCACTGGAGGACGTACTTGGCCCTTTCCTCTTGCAGCTTCCCGCTGCGTTCGGGCCACAGCACCTGAACAATCTATGGCGTTTTGTTGATGCCTTGCCAGCGCCTTTGGAGTGCACCGTCGAAGTTCGCAATAGCGCTTTTTTCAGCAAAGGCGAAGCCGAAAAAGCGCTGAACCGTGGCCTCCGTGAACGCTGCGTATCACGCGTGTGCATGGACACCCGGGCTCTGTTTGCGGCCACTCCGGATAACGAAATTACCATTGAAGCCCAACGCAAGAAACCTCGAGTGCCTGTGCACTTGCTTCCAGGTGACGCAGCTCCGGTAATCCGCTACATCGGCCACCCGGATCTGGAAACCAACCGGCGCTATCTCGCGCCCTGGGTTGAGCGAGTTGCCAACTGGATAGAGGAAGGACGTCGCCCTTATTTTTTCCTGCACATGCCGGATATTGGCGATGCTCTCTCCCTCACCGAAATCTGGACTGGGCTTTTGAGCAAACGTGTAGATGGACTGGAACCCCTGCACTTCAATGAAAAACAGCCCCAGATAGGGCTGTTTTAAAACGACATTTCTGTATCCACGCACAGCGAACGCGGGGGTACTCCATCGTCATTGTTAATCAACAGATTAATGTGGCCAAACCGCTCCCCCGCTCTCTCACTGGCACTGCCCCTTCTCGAACACGCCCTCTGAGGTTTCCTTGACCCAGGCGTAGCCACCCGGGAAGGCTCCAAGGTAATCGTCGCCTCCAGTGCTGTAGTAACCACCGGCGTAATAGGCGCGCGAAGCCATGTTGTGGCTCAGGTTGCTGGCATTCCAGTCCTGACAGACAAACGGATCGCCACCACCGTTGCCGCTACATGCAGCGGGCTCGCTGGCGAACCACTGGCCCGGATCACCCTCATACAGCAGCACACTGCTCCAGCTATCGAACGAACCACCGATATCGACATCATCACCATTCGCATAAGTACGAAGATTGTAGCTGCCACCTGCGTAGGCGCGGCCTGCAGAAATATGGGCACTGGGTGATGCTGTCACCTGTTCGCAGGTTTCCGTGGGCGCATTCGGATCTTTTACGTCAACCTGGCGCTCTGCCGTGGTCACATTGGTGTCGCTATCCGTTGCGGTGTACACACAGGAATAGGTGCCTACGGCAGATGCATTGACTGAACTGCAGTCTGCCGTTACCGAAACGGATCCGTCTTCCGCATCTTCAGCTGTAGCTCCCGGATCGGTAAAGGAGGTATTCAACGCAACGGACATGGGGTTGTCTCCAATCAGAGTTATGATTGGAAACCCTTCGGGAGCGCTGCCATCACGACTGTGCGCACTGAAAAAGCTCCAGATAATATCGGGATAACTTGGCCCAACTCGTAGAGCCCATTTGCCATTGCTGCCTTGCTCGCCTCCAACCCAGTAGTGGCCGTGATCAGTATCCTGGGAGTTAGGCGTAGCCAAGGGCCCATCGAAATAAACGGTCTCAACCAGCGACCGGGAACCACTGGTGCCGTTCTGGGTGTAACGGGTACGAATACAGCCGTAGTTATTCTGGTAATAAGGCGAGCAGGTAACCGATTCGGCCTCCGCTTCAGCCGGCGTATCGAAAGCAGGATCACCAAACGCTTTCAGGTGCGCGTCACGGATGAGATCAGCAGAAGCTTTTATAACAGTGCAGTCATTCTTGTTCTGCAGCACCATCAACGGGATGGGATAGGCATCATCCAGCTCGGCGTCCATGTCGGAGACCACCCGGGCCAGGCTGTGAAATGTCGCACTGCCCGGGCACTGGCCGGATAACGATACCGAAGCCGCGTCCTCTCCATAAGGGATTCCAGCCGCCGGCGCAGCTGCGGCCCAGTACTCGTTGTGCGCTACGGCGGCGATAACTGCCATCGCTCCGCCGGATGACAGGCCTGTGATATAGCGGCGCTGTGAATCAATGGCGTAGTTACTTTCAACTGCCAACGCGATCTGATGAAGATCCTCGACTTCCCCGGCACCCTGGTGGCGGTGTTGCTCAAACCAGAAACCCCAGCAGTTCTGATTGCGCAGCCCGTCATAGCTGGTGATATAAGGCGCAACGAGAATAAAGCCATACCGATCCGCAGCTGCCTTCAAGCCCCAGTCATTCAATACATCGTTGTTGGTCTGTTTACAGCCATGCAGCGCCATAACCATAGGTGCCGGCGACTGGATATTATCCGGGACGTACACCTTGTATTCCCGGGCACGGGACTGGTTATAGCTTTGCTGTGGCAGGGTATAGGAATCGGTCTGGCCAGCACTGACAGGCAGCGAGGGCAACATGAGCGCGATAGAAATCGTCAACGCCGGCATAGCGACGCGACGAATCCAGTTGAACGAAACGTTCGACATGGTGTGCTCCTTCTTGGATTTATTGTTTAGCATCCAAACAAGAAGAAAAAATCATGCCACATGGATAACACTTTAATTTAAAAGCACTATCCTTTATGAGTAAGATGAAAACTGACCGGGCAGCCAGACAGGGCGTCCGGGAACTACGACACCCGCTGTGCGCACAAGGAGAATTTCATGGCAAGCTCAAAACTCGTCGGTATCGTCTTACTCGTAGTAGGCATTGCCCTACTCTACTTCGGTTATCAATCTACACAGTCTGTTGGTGACCAGATAAGCGAGACTCTGACCGGGCGTTTCACTGATAACACCATGTGGTATCTCATCGGTGGCGCGGCATTGATCGCAGCCGGCGGGTTCCTTTCATTTTTCAGAAAATAATCACCGAGGACAATTATGACACTTCAACTGGAACTCGCCCCGCTTATTAGCCTGGGTGCAGGCATTGGCATTCTGGTATTCCCGCGCCTGCTTAACTACATTGTCGCAGGCTATTTGATTACACTTGGTGTGCTGGGGTTACTGGGACACTCGCTGTAACGTATCGGATTCGCCGATAAGGTCCGAGCCTACGTTGCCTGTAGGAGATATCTCACAAGTCAGCGAGTCAATCTCCGGTATCCTACAAGTACACTCCCGCTAGAATAAACAGCGTCAGGGATGACAAGCCGGCAAGGAACGTTGGCTCAAGGATGAAGCGCTCAGGATGAGCAACAGCCTGAAGGAACAGGCGGGGGTCAGCCACGGAAAATCGGGGATCACATGGAATGTGGTCCTTGTCCGTGCACTGCACCTCACAGACAATCTGTTTTTTCTTCGCATTTCTTCCTGAACCCGAAAACCTTGCTCCTGCTGTTCTTGCGCTCTGACTCATAACCATAACGACGCATTTCATCCTCAGGAGTCATGTTCTCATGAAGCACTCATCTTTTTTTGCCACACTCGTACTGCTATTCAGCCTTGCAACCGGATTTGCGTACGCAGATCAGTCCGCCATTAATATCAATAGTGCAGACGCTGCTACTCTCGCGAGTCTTGACGGTATTGGTGACAGCAAAGCCGAAGCGATTGTCGCTTACCGCGAAGCCAACGGACCCTTTGCGACAACACAGGACCTTTCCAATGTGAAAGGCATTGGAGTACGCACCGTTGAGAAAAACGCCGAGCGCTTAACGGTAAAATAAGTGGCCAGAGGACAACCTCCCTCTATCACAATCAGAGCGATGGCATCGGGCTACCGCTCTGCATTTTCATCCCCATGTCCCACGAAAGTATTCTGGTAACAACACTTCTGCCGCCCTATGATTACCGGACAAGAATTCCAACCGGCTCGAGTGGCATGCTATGGCTGATCCCATTAAGATTTACCCGCCCAAACCCTCCCATGTTTATTTTTACGCAACCTGTCTGATCGACATGTTCTACCCGGATGCGGGTATGGCTGGCATCCAGCTACTTGAGCGTGAAGGCATTAAAGTCATCTTTCCCGAAGACCAGACATGCTGTGGCCAGCCGGCTTATACCTCCGGTTACCATGATGAAGCCCGGGCGGTTGCAAAGGCCCAGCTCAATCTGTTCCCGGAAGACTGGCCCATCGTCGTGCCCTCTGGTTCCTGCGGTGGAATGATGCGCAAGCACTACCCGAGTCTGTTCAAGAAGACCGATCAGGAGGCAAAGGCTACTGAAATTGCTGCCCGAACCTGGGAGCTGACGGATTTTCTTCTGAACGTGTGCCACATAAAGCTGGAAGATCTGGGCGAGCCAACCACGGTCGCCATGCATACCTCCTGCTCCGCACGCCGTGAGATGGGCATAGCTGAGGTTGGCCCTCGATTGATAGGGCAGCTGCAAAACGTAAACCTGGTTGAACAGATTCGCGCTGAGGAGTGCTGTGGGTTTGGGGGCACTTTCACCGTTCGTCACCCGGAAATTTCCGGAGCCATGGTCAGCGAAAAAGTGGATGCCCTTACCGATACCGGAGCCGGAGCCTTCGTGACAACAGACTGCGGCTGCATGATGAACATTGCCGGTTTCGCCGAGAAGAACAACAAACCCCTCGAAGGCCAGCACATCCTGAGTTTTCTCTGGGAACGCACAAGTCCGACCAATGGAGGTGGGTCATGAATCAATCCACCGCAGAAGACCCGCACCACATCGACGTCAAGGAATTTCACTCCCGTGCCCGGGCGGCCATTGCGAATCCCAAGATACGCCAGAATTTCCGCAAAGCCATGGACGGGCTGATCACCAAGCGCAAGGACGCTTTTGAAGGCTGGGATCTGGAAGCTCTGAGAGATCTGGGCGCCAATGTCCGCTTGCGGGCGCTGGCAAACCTGCCGGACTTGCTCGAGCAGCTTGAGACAAAGCTCACCGCAAACGGCATCAAAGTGCATTGGGCAATTGATGGCGATGAGGCCTGCCGAATTGTCCGGAATATCTGTGTGGCCAGGAATGCCAAAACGGTGATCAAAGGCAAATCCATGGTGTCTGAGGAAATGGAGCTGAACCATTACCTTGAAGAACGGGGTATTGAAGCGCTGGAATCGGATCTTGGCGAATACATAGTCCAGCTTGCAGGAGAAACACCCTCTCACATCATCATGCCCGCGATTCACAAGAATACCGGTGAAATTTCCGAGCTGATGCATGAAAAAACCGGCACCGACCTTTCCAACGATGTGGAATACCTGACCGCCAGCGCCCGCCTTCAGTTACGTGAAAAGTTCATGAATGCGGATGTGGGTGTCACCGGCGTGAACTTCGCGGTTGCCGAAACCGGCACGCTTTGTCTGGTCGAGAACGAAGGCAACGGTCGCATGACCACCACGGTGCCACCCTGTCATATCGCCGTTACCGGCATAGAAAAAGTCGTAGGCAATCTGGAAGATGTAGTTCCTCTTCTGGCGCTATTGACCCGATCTGCCACCGGGCAACACATCACTACTTACTTCAACATGATTTCCAGCCCGCGCAAACCGGGAGAGCTCGACGGCCCGGAAGAAGTCCATCTGGTGCTGGTTGATAACGGTCGCTCGTCCATCTATCAGGACGACGAACTGCTGGACACCCTGCGCTGCATCCGATGTGGCGCCTGCATGAATCATTGCCCGGTTTATACGCGCGTGGGCGGCCACACTTATGGCACCACCTACCCCGGCCCTATTGGCAAAATCCTGATGCCTCACCTTATCGGGCTGGATGAGGGCCGGCACCTGCCCACCGCTTCAAGTCTATGCGGCGCCTGTGGCGAAGTGTGTCCGGTTAAAATTCCGATACCGGATCTGTTGGTGCGCCTGCGCCAGGAATCCGTGGACGGCGATAAGCTCAACCCCGCCAAAATTCGCGGCCACGGCGCGAAGCGAGGCACAGTGGAAGCAATGATCTGGAAAGGCTGGAGCTGGATGCACGCACGCCCTGGCGTTTACCGGTTTGGAACAGCAATCGCCGCACGCCTGCGCAAGCTGCAACCAAGGCAGCTTGGTGGCTGGACAAAATACCGTACGGCACCAAAACTGGCGGCCAAAACACTCCACGAACGCATGAAGGAGCGTGGCCAATGAGTTCCCGGGATACGATTTTACAGCGCCTGCGTAATCGAAGCGGCGGCGAGCTGGTCATACCAGATTGCGACTTCTCGGTACTGCAGCGGCCACTTTCCTCAGTGGCTGAACGCATTGATCAGTTTGAGAAAACCATAGAATCGGTGCATGGAGAAGTGCACAGGTGCACGCGGGAATCCTGGATTGCGCGGCTTGCCGGCATCCTCTCATGCCGCGGCGCCCGCAACCTACTGGTTCCTGCTGCACACCAAATCGGTCGTGCATTGCGTGATTCCGGGCGGGATGACCTGCCGGAACTGCTGATCTATGACGAGCCGATCGGAAGCTGGCAACCGCACCTGTTCAACGAAGTGGATGCCAGCATCACCTCCACCCGCGGTGGCATAGCGGAAACAGGGTCACTGATTCTGTGGCCAACACCAGATGAGCCTCGCCTTATGAGCCTTGTGCCTCCCATCCATATTGCAGTGCTGGAAGCCTCCGGACTCTACTCAACCTTCCACGAAGCGATGCACGAGCAGAACTGGGCGTCTGGCATGCCGACAAACGCCCTGTTGGTATCCGGGCCATCCAAAACTGCCGACATTGAACAGACTCTGGCTTATGGTGTTCACGGCCCCAAAGAATTGATTGTACTGGTTGTAGAATGATTCGAGGCGCCCTGCTAATCGCCCTGGCAGCCCTGCTCTGGGCGACCACGGGGATCGTTGCAAAATCTCTGTTTACCGGAACGGAGCTGCAAGCCATCACTTTGGCCTTTCTCAGGCTGGCCACTGCCTTGCCGTTTTTCTGGTTGCTGATGCGCCGGGAGCAACAGCAACTTCGAAACGCCGATGCCAATGCACCCGGCAGCTCGCTGCGGCAACTGAATTTGAGATCTCTTGTGCCCCTTGCGGCGCTTGGGCTCTTTCAGGCTATCTACCAGGGCAGCTATCTGCTTGCAGTGGATTTGACCGGGGCGGGCATAGCCACGCTGATTGCCTTGTGCCTGCCGCCTGTGCTGGTGGTGATACTGGCGGCTCCGTTGCTTGGAGAAAAGCCGGGGCTGGTGACCATTATGGCTCTGATTACTGCGGTTATCGGCACCACCATGCTGGTACTCAGCGATATGGATACCAGCGGCACATTGCGCCTCGCGGGCATACTCATGGCACTCCTGGCAGCGCTGGTGTACACCGGCTTCACACTGACAAGCCGCTACAGCTCCACCGGTACATCCGTCTTTACCACCGCCTTCATCTGCTTTTTTACAGCGGCGCTTATTCTGCTGCCCGTGGTGGTGCTCAGTGGTGGCTTTGAGGGAATTCAAGAACTTGAACTACGGCATTGGCTGATGGTGGCCTTTATCGGCATCGTGCCCACTTGCATCGGCTACGTATGTTTCTTTGCAGGCATGAAAACCACGCCAGCCACGCTTTCCAGCATCATTGTCACGCTGGAGCCACTGTTTGTCGCTTTGCTTGCCTGGATCATTCTGGAGGAGGTTTTGGGGCCGATAGGCATAGCAGGCGCACTGATACTCACTGCCGCGGTGATCGTGGCGTCGCTCTATGGTGGGAAATCCGGTGCCGCCCCGAAGGACGACACACAAACATCAGCCTGATTAGCTGTTTTTGCGCTGTTTCTCCAGCATGTCCGGCTGCAGTATTTCAATCCAGTAGCCGTCCGGATCCTTGATAAAAGCCAAGCCTTTCATCTTGCCGTCATCGGGCTTTTTGACGAATTCAACATCCAGGCTTTCGAATCGTTCGCAGGCATTGTAGACGTCAGGTACTGCGATTCCGATATGGCCGAAGCCCTGGGGCTCGTCGTTGCCGTTGTGGTAGGCAAAATCGTTGTCGTTTTCCGTGCCCCAGTTATGGGTCAACTCCAACATGGCCTCGCGCCCGAACGTGTAAGTGGTTCGGTGGGCGTCATCCGTGGGCACACAGCCGGCTTGCCGGTCATCAAGGTAGCCCAGGAAATAGAGGGTAAACTTCATTTCCGGGAAGTCCAGCTTACGCACCAGCCTCATTCCCATCACCCGGGTATAGAAGTCCATGGAGCGCCCAGGATCTTTGATGCGCAACATGGTCTGGTTGAATACATAGCCTTCCGTTTCAGGAACCGGTTCTTCATGCAGGCCGGGGGCTTGTTCAAAGTGCTTGGGCATCGGAACTCCCTTTTTCATCTTGAAAAGTTAAGAGTATATATCTGCGTGCGTTTTGGCGGAATTTCAAGGGCTCTGCGATCACCTGCGGGAGGCTCTTGGGCAAATCACGGGGTGTGATAAACTCGCGCCATATACTTTCCCGCCGCAGCGGAGCCGACTTTCGGATCGCCGGCCTTCAAGACCTGCTCAGAGAACCTTTATGGATTTCAAGGTGCCTAATACCCTGGCAGAGCAAATCGCCAATTACCTGGCAGAACGGATCATGACCGGGCAGATACAGCCTGGCAATCGCATTCAGGAAGCTACGCTGGCCGGTGAACTCAAGGTCAGCAGGGCCTCTGTCAAAGAGGCGCTGTACACTCTTGAGCGCTGGCATCTGGTGGAAATTACTCCCCGCAAAGGCGCATCTGCCTCAAGGCTGGATGCCAATCATGCCTCGGAGCTTTACGACGTTTACATGCATCTGCTTCTGATGCTTGCGGCAAGGCTCTGTGAGCGTTGGCAGGAGAGCGACAGGGAACGCATGCTGGCTGTGGTCGCAAGTGCTGTTGAGCAAATGAAGAAGCCGTCGGCAGATATCGCGGCGGTGGTGGAGGCCAGTTTTGAGGTGATGGAGGCTTGCTGTGAGCTGGTGGGCAACCCGTACCTCACGGAGGCGCTTTCAAACTTCAAACCGGCGGTCAGCCGCGCTTATTATCTGAGTGCGGAGCGTTATCGCCACGGGCTTACTCAGACAAGCCAGTTTTTCACTCGCCTTCCGCAGGCGGTTCTGGATCGGGATGTGGAAAAGGCCCAGGCTGTTATTCGGGAGTTTGCTGAGCATCAGAGGGTGATGATTCAGCGGGCTCTGTCTTCTACTTAGTCCGTGTCGGCAAGCCAGCGGGAACGCCCATTCAAAACACTCTGTGAATACTTCCACAGACACCACCATGTTGGTTTATGGCCACTAGTATCCTGTAAACTGCCCGTCTTATTCTGACGGGCAGCCCATGACTGACAACACCGACACCAGCTACCAGCCACGAACCTCAGCGCGACGCCTTATCCTGTTCAGCCTGCTCTTTATTGCGCTCACAGCGGCGGGGCTTTACGCCGTTTACGATCAGTTCGCAGAGCGCAGTATCAGTTTTGATATCCAGCTGATTGCACCACAAACCCTTGTGGCCGTTGCTGCTTTGCTACTGGTGTATTTCGTCTCTGACGGCCTGCGCTTGCATTTCACGCTGCGAGCCCTCGGGCACCGCTTGTCCTTTCCGGCAATATTTCGTCTGGTTTTTATCAATCTGTTCTTTTCTAACGTCACGCCTATGGCCACCGGCGGTGGGTTCGCGCAGATCTGGTATCTGAATCACCATGGGGTTCCTGTGGGCAGAGCCACGGCTGCGACGACGATCAGAACTGTGCTGGCCGTGCTTTTCATCTTCTCTCTCACGCCAGTTTTTCTGCTGACACTGGATGCGTTTGACGGCCAAACCATCACCGGCGGCCTGGGCTTCGCTCTGGCCATCTTCATTCTTCTGTATCTCGGTTTTTTCATTATCCTGCTGTTTCGCACACGCTGGCTCATCGGGCCGCTCAGTGGCCTGCTCAAAACGCTTAACCGCTGGCACCTCATAAGCGATACCCGCCATCAACGATGGCAGTTCAAGGCACGGCGGGAGATGCTGCGGTTCTCGCACAGCTTTCGTGACTACCTTAGGGGCAGGCCGCTGTTCGTTGTTCTCTCAGTCCTTTTCACAGCCGTATTCCTGCTCAGCCTGTTCAGCTTCCCTGCTCTGCTGATTTACAGCCTGGGTTACGATGTTGATTATCTGATGTCGCTGGGGTTGCTGGTTGTGACAACGTTTATTATGTATTTCTCGCCAACTCCCGGCGCATCCGGCATTTCCGAGGGTGTCTTCGGCAGCTTTTTCAGCGGTATCCTTTCAGGGAACCACCTGATTCTGGTTATTGTAAGCTGGCGCCTGATCACCATTTATTTCGGCATGATCATCGGCCTGGTCGTGCTGCAAAGAGAACTGATTAAAAGTCGCAGGAACCCCGGATGATTTTCCGAAACCCGCTAAAACTGCTGTTCTATCTTTGTCTGCTGATCGTGATATTGCTGGTGGGCTACAAGGCCTACCTGAACTTTTTCATGGAAGACTTCGCGGGCGTTCATACCGAGCAGGTTGAGCAGATTCATAGTGACTTGTCCGCCACAGAACCCTTCAGCTTTGCCGTCGTTGGCAACATCAACAACTCGGTCGGTATTTTTGAAGAGCGCATTATTCCGGAGCTCAACGCCTCGGGTATGGACTTCCTGATATCGGCCGGCAATGCCGTCAGCAGTGGTGGCGAAGACAAATACCGCGCCCTGTACGGAACCCTCAGCCATCTGGACATTCCGTATCTGCTTACATTTGGCGCTCATGAGTACAGCAATTTCGGCAGTTTCCGTTTTTATGACCACTTCGGGCCGCATTTCTTCAGTATTCAGGCTGGCAGCACTCGGCTGTTTTTTCTGGACAGCACCGGCAAAACGCCCTGGCAGTGGCAGATCCGCTGGCTGGACGATCTTCTCAGCCAGGACACTTCGAAAGCCAGAATCCTGTTTATCGGGCACCCTCCGCTAAAGCCCGAAGCAGATGTTCTGTTCGACCGGCCAGAGGATTATCTTGCGCCGCCTGAATTCCGGAGCGCGCTTCTGGAGGCAGCCAAAGAACACAACATTGATCTGGTGTTCTCCGCAAATCTTTCGTTGTACTCAGAGCAACAGCTGGGCGACACGCGCTTCATCACCACCGGCGGTGCCGGCGGGCTGATACTGAACGATGACACCAGCTTTTATCATTACGTGCGGGTGAACATAAGCCCGGAAGGCGAAGTCAGCCACTCACTTCAACAACTCGAAGTCGGTCAGCATCCGGTTCTGAAACGACTCGAAAGCCTGTGGTTCTTCGTCTATTCATTGTTCTATACCGGCTATCTCAATTTCATTCTGATTGTAGCCATCTTCGCAGCGATCACCATCAAGCTCTACGCCACTATCTTTGTCGGCAAGGACTACTACCCGGACTACGATCTTGACCCTACGCCATGGCTGGAGAAACCGTTACGAGTGGTCATGTTCACCAACAACTATCTGCCGTTTATAGGTGGTGTACCCATTTCCATTGCCCGGCTAATGCGAGGACTGGAACAACTTGGCGACAGACTGCTGGTTGTGGCACCGCGCTACAAGGATCAGCCGGAGGCTGAAGAGCACGTACTCCGGGTTCCTTCTCTGCTCGCCATGGGCGAGAAGCGCGAATTCCGCCTGGCCAACATCTTTCTTGGCCGCATCCGCAAACGGGTGCGGGCTTTTCATCCGGACATCATTCACATGCACCACCCGTTCTGGCTGGGCTCGCTCGGACTGTTCATGGCGCGCAGGCTCAAGGTGCCCGCGATTTACACCTACCACACCAGGCTCGAGCACTACGCTCACTTTGTGCCACTACCAGGCCTGATCTTCCGTAATCTTATCTCCCATGCGCTGATCAAACGCTTCGCCAACAAATGCGATGGCGTTATCGTGCCGACCTACTCAACCGAGGAGTACCTCCGGATGATCGGCGTGAAAACACCCACCTTCGTGCAACCCACAGGGATTGAGTACAAGCGTTTTCAAACGGTAACGGACGACGAAGTTGCTGAGCTTCGCAAGACTCTGAAACTGAACGATGAGGTGGTCTTCATCAGCGTGTCGCGGCTGTCGAACGAGAAAAATATCGATTTCATGATCGAGGCGATCAGCACATTGCGACAGGAAACGAACAAACCCTTTCACTTCCTGATGATCGGTGACGGCCACCAGAAAGATCGGCTTCAAAACAAGATTCAGGAACTTGGCCTTGAAACCTGCATTACTCTGGCTGGCGCGGTACCGCCAGATGACATGGCTGTCTGGTATCGCCTGGGCGACGCCTTTCTGTTTGCTTCCAAATCCGAAACCCAGGGCATGGTTATTCTGGAGGCAATGGCAGCAGGCCTGCCTGTGGTCGCCGTGCGCTCCAGTGGTATCGACGACGTTATACGCCACGGTTTTAATGGTTTCAAAACTCCGGAAAGGCAGGATCAGTGGTGCGCACAGGTAAAGCACTTGCTGGAAGATGACGACCTGAGGAATACGCTTTCCACACAGGCTCTGGCATTCGCCAAAGACTTTTCAGTGGAACAGTTTGCCAGTGATGTTCGCGAGATTTACGCTACTACTCTGGCACTCAACGATAAAAAGCTAAGAAAACGGAGAGAAGCGTGAACGGCATTCCTGTGGGAATCAGCACTTGTCTGCTGGGCAAAGAAGTTCGCCATGACGGCGGCCATAAACATTCCCGTTATTGCACGCAAGTGTTGTCACAGCACTTTGATTTCCAACCCATTTGTCCGGAACTGGAAGCCGGCTTGGGCGTACCCCGCCCGGCCATTCATTTACGGGAACATCCAGACGGTGTGCGCCTGATCGAAACAAAAGGCACTGCCGACCACACGGGCGCCATGCAGGAGTTCACAAGCCGGATATTGCCTGAGCTGGCCCACCTGCGCGGTTACATACTGATGGCCAAATCCCCAAGCTGCGGCATGGAGCGCATCAAGGTTCATAACCCGGAAGGCCAGGTGGTTCGGCGTGACGGGCAAGGAATGTTTGCCAAGGCGCTGATGCGCGCTTACCCGTTACTGCCGGTTGAAGAGGAAGGCCGGCTGAACGATGACGCACTCCGGGAGAATTTTATTGAGCGGGTGTTTGCCTATGACGACTGGATGCAAAATGTTGCTGGCGAGAACCTCTCTGCAAAAGCACTGATCGAATTTCACACCCGTCACAAGTTCCAGTTACTGGCGCACTCCGAGAAAATCTACCGACAGCTTGGCCCAATGCTGGGTGACCTCAAAGCGGATGCCCTGGAAACCATTGCGAGCCGCTACATTCAGGCGTTTACGGATGCGATGACTCAAAAGGTAAGCCGTGGCTCACACATGAATGTGATGCAACACCTGATGGGTTATCTGCGGGATGCAATGGGGAACGAGGATCGCAAGGTTCTGGTAGAGCAGATTGAAGCTTATGGCCAAGGCGAGGTGCCGCTGGTTGTACCTATGACGTTACTGAGAATGGCACAACGCAGGGAGCCGGTGGATTACCTGCGCCTGCAACAGTACCTGAGCCCCTATCCGGACGAATTGGGGCTCAGGAACAAGGTCTGACGCCGTGCGTGAGGGCTCAGAAACCGTATAGCAGTGTGATAGCCGTCTCCGTATCCGTAGAGTTTTTGCCCGGCGGCGCGTCGGATACGTGCTTCACTCGGTAGGCCGCTTTCATGGAAAGGTTGCCGACAACATTGGCCTTGATAGCGGTCTCTGACTGGCTGATAGCATTGTTGTCATCCAACCCGATTTCCGTACTCAATTTCTGCCGAAACAGCGCGTTCTCAGAAAGCGCGTAGTTGAACTGGGCCGCCAGGCGCCCGATCGGCTCCTCTTCAACGTCTTCACCGTCGGAATTCACAACTTCCAGCTTGTTATAGCGATAACCGGCACCGATCGACAGATCAAGGAATGAGCGCTCGCCGCGCTGCCAGACCCGGTTGCCGTAACCGGTGGTGGCTGTAGATTCAAAATCGTAGCCGGAAAAACGATCTTTCTCGTAGGTGCCACGCAGAAACCAGTACTGGCTTTCATCAAACTTGTAATTGGTTTCGAGAGCCGCTTTATACTTCTCTGCTGTGGTTTGGTCCTCGCCCGTCGTTTCATCTTGAGCTTCAGAGTAGTTGGAGCTGAAATCTGCAATATTGCGCCAGTCTACTACCTCATGAACCAAGCCGAGGCGCCCATTTATATTGGTTTCTTCAGTATTGCCGGAGGTCATAAGCACACCGAGCTCTGCCTCGCCCTCCCAGTCTTTCGCACCTTGGCCGTAAGCCAGTGGTGCAGCTGAAATAGCAATAATGGCAACTGTTTTCTTAAAACTCATGAACACTCCTTGATAACGGGTTCAGGCCGATTGATTCAGGTTACCGGGCGGTGCTTCTGGCTTCACCTTCCACGTTTTTCTCCGCCTGGCGTTCACGCTCTGACTTTTTGCGTGCTTTGCGTTCAGCAATAAAGCGGGCAGCCTCACCGCCTACATGCGTTTCGCCACGGGCATCTGCCAAGCGAATCTGGCGCTCCCGCTCCGCAAAACGCGACTTCTGCTCTTCACTCAGCGAGTCAATACACCGGTGACAACTCACACCCTGCTGATACTCGGGAAACTGCTTCTCAGCTTCGGTAATCGGACGGCGGCACGCATGGCACTGGTCGTAACCGCCGCGCTCCAGACGATGATTAACCGTAACCCGGTCGTCAAATACAAAACATTCACCTTTCCAAAGACTCTGCTCTTCCGGCACCTCCTCCAGGTACTTCAGAATGCCGCCCTTGAGATGATAAACCTCTTCAAACCCCTGCTCTTTCAGGTACGCCGTGGACTTTTCGCAACGAATTCCGCCGGTGCAGAACATGGCAACCTTTTTATGTTTTGCCGGGTTGAGGTTCTGCTTCACATAGTCCGGAAACTCACGAAAGGTTTCTGTAGCGGGGTTAACGGCATGTTCAAAGGTACCTATTTCAACTTCATACTGATTGCGAGTATCAACAAGAAGAACGTCCGGATCCGAGATCAGATTGTTCCACTCTCCAGGTTCCACATACGTACCCACAATGCGCTTCGGATCAATGCCGTCGACGCCCATGGTGACAATTTCCTTCTTGAGCTTCACCTTGGTGCGCTTGAACGGCTGGGTATCTACGAACGATTCCTTGTAATCAATACCGTTAAAGCGCTCATCGGCGGCCAGCCAGGCCTGCACCGTATCAATACCGCTACGGCTTCCGGCAATCGTGCCATTGATGCCTTCCCGGGCCAGCAACAGAGTGCCGTGCACACCATTGGTCAGCATAATGTCCAGTAGAGGCTGGCGAAGGGTTTTGTAATCATTCAGAACAGCGAACTTGTAAAGCGCGCAGACAACAACGTTGTTGCTCATCGGGTTCTCCTGCGGGCCGGATCGTAAATCCGGAGCGTGGGTTTGTTTATCTGGAAGGTGTAAGCCAGAGAGGACGCAGATTTTAACCCACTCTGGCTTATGTTCAAGTCCGGGCTGACCGTGGCCGGAACCCGTTGCTTATTTGCTGGCGCTGGAAAGCTCCCTCTCCACAAGGGCCGAAAGCTGGCCCCAACCCGGGCGGGTAAGGCGAATGTTGTCCACCAACACGGTTGGCGTGCTGGTCACTTGCAACTGCATAGCAACGCGACGGCTTGCCTCAACCGCTTCCCGGTGCAACTCTGTGGTCATGCAACGGCGCAAACGGCGCTCTTCCAGACCCAAATCCTCACCATAACGCGCAAAGGTTGCAACCGGGTCGTTCGAACCACTCCATTCTGTCTGCGAATCATAAAGGCGTTCGTGCATTTCCCAGTACGCTCCCTGGTCGCCGGCACAACGAGCGGCCTGAGCAGCGGGGAAGGCATTCTGGTGCTGGCGCAACGGCAGGTCGAAATATACAAACCGAACCTTTCCCGCCTCAACATACTCCTGTTTAAGGCGCTTGCTGGCTTCAGAAAATGCTCCGCAAGCCGGGCACTGATAATCCGCAAACTCGCGCACAACAACCGGTGCATCCTCAGCACCCACAGAAACACCGTACTGATCCAGTTGCGCTGGAAACGCTGCCGCATTGGGCGCAGCAACCGGCAGCTCATCCGAGGTCGGTTTGGGCGCTGCGGTAAGGAATACAACACCCAGAACAATTGCGGCCAGAACCAGCACTGTTACTCCGATTGCCAGAGGCTTTCGGGAATTGGCTTTTCGCGGTGCTGGCGTTCCCGCTTGTTCGCGACGTTTTTTTTCACCCATTACTTACTCCTTGTTGTTTTCCAGACGTAGCCCAATATTTGTTAGCAGGCGAACATTCACACAATCGTTCAGGCAGGCTAAGATCCTTTATATCCTACAAAAGTTCCAATACAAATTAGGGAGATCTCATGTCACGTGCCGCTTTTCGCATGGATTCGCTAAGCCTGCCCCTCGTCGCAGCCCCGATGTTCCTGATTTCGGGCCCGGAGCTGGCGCTTTCATGCTGTCGGGAAGGCGTCGTCGGCAGCTTTCCTGCTTTGAACCAGCGCACGAGCGAAGGTTTTGAAGAGTGGCTGGTCCAGATGAGCGAAGGCCTCGGGAAGCTCAAGGAAGAGAACCCGGAAGCCAGCATTGCGCCCTATGCCGTCAACCTGATTGTGCACCGCTCCAATCCACGCTGGCAGGCCGATCTGGAGCTCTGCGTAAAGTATCAGGTGCCCATCGTCATCACATCGCTGGGCGCTGCCAGCCAGGTGGTAGAAGCCGTGCACAGTTATGGTGGCGTAGTGTTCCACGATGTGACCAACCAGAAGCACGCCCGCAAAGCAGCCGAGGCTGGTGTGGACGGCGTTATTGCAGTTGCCGCCGGCGCCGGCGGCCATGCGGGTACCATCAACCCCATTGTTCTGGTTCACGAAATCCGTGAAGTGTTCGACGGCACCATTTTGCTGGCCGGCGGGCTCTCCCATGGCGAAGACATCCTGGCAGCACAGGCCTTGGGGGCAGACCTTGCCTACATGGGAACACGCTTCATCAACACCACAGAATCCCAGGCAGAGGATGCTTATCGCACCATGATTATTGAATCTGTATCCAGCGACATCATCCATACCCCTGCCGTTTCTGGCATCCCTGCAAGCTTCATGCGCCAAAGCCTCGAGGCCGCAGGTTTTCAGATGGACAAGCTAAACCAGTCCGGCGAGATCAATTACGGTGAAAAGCTCAAACCGATTGATGATGAGGCCAAAGCCTGGAAAACCGTATGGTCAGCTGGGCAAGGCGTGAGCCAGATTACCGATGTGGTCAGCGTTGAAGCTCTGGTCTCAAGACTGAAGCAGGAGTACCAGGCGGCCCGTACGCGGCTCTGCAGCTAAACTGGCGAAACAAGCCTCGACGGTTGCCTCAAGCCCGATGCCTCCAGACGCAGGGCATTTACCGTCTCGCTGATGCGCGCCTGTGTGTCTGTTCCCATATCCGCCAACTGCTACAGCCTGCTGGAGATCAGATTTTTCAAAAATCGAGAGGCCATAAAAAATCCCTCATTCATTTATTCCGGCACCCAAAACGTTTGTTGTTTATTCATTGAAATGCTTAGAGACGTAGTTGTAGCAAAACACGCCAGAAAGGGAGATTTCTTTATGTAGGGTTTTGTAGCAGGTTTTCAAAAGATGGAAAAGGGGTTGCCCCGGCTGCTTTGCCGGGGATGTTCGTATCAGATTTCATCGTTGTGTCGCCGGCCCGCACTTCGTCCCGGGCTGTGCTTTTGCCGCCTCACCTTGGGCGATGATTCAAATCCCGGAACATCATGCACATAGGTGCTCCGCCGGAGCAGCACATGGCCACTCTCAAGTTGCTCGACCACGCCTTTTCGCAACAACTCGTTGAGAATTACAGAGGGGGCATAACCCGGATTAACAGATTGCACGAGTTGGCTGAAGGAGGGCTCACTTTGATTATTCACTGCCAGCAAAACCGGGTGTTGATTCTCATCAAGAAACGCCAAGGCACTGATCCAGTGGCTCACGACTTCACGACCGGGGCCAGACAATATAGTGCTTGCAAGTTCGGTTGGTTCCCAGCGAGTAATGAACTCAGGCTGGATACTGAAACTCATGATGTCTTCTCTCTTTTGGAACCGGGCGGGGTACTTCCGTAAAAGGTGCTTCTTCAAAACAGAAGACACTGACTCCGGTTCGAAACGATTCCTGCGATGAGCCATCAGCCTGGTCGCCAGACACATCGCGAACTTGTGGCCCCAGCCAGGCCTCCATGACTTCGGGAGGAATATTGTTGTAAGTCAGCGTGCGCTGGAACAACGGCTGTCGACCGCCTTCGCCACAGGCCAGATTGTAATCAACTGTGCCTATGAGATCTAATACGTCCTCAACGAAGATTTGGAGCATTTCTTTACTGCCCCTGCGGGCACATAGGCTCTTTGTTTCAGTGTCAGCTTACCCGTGTCGCTGGCCACGGATACCACGCCAACTCTCAACAGCTCATCCAGCACAGAACGCGGGAGGCTCGATTGATGTGCAGAACTTCCGATTTATCTGTGTGCTGCCCCGCAAGAGGTCTCAGAATGCGAAACAGGGCCTGATGGAGTGGGTTGGTCAAAGGATTATTCATGATTGGGATTGTATTCCCATTTCAATACCAAAAGCCAGAAGGGCAGTTGCATCCCAGGTCTGGATGGAACCGGGCCACATAGTATGTCGTCGCGGGAGACAGTTTTTGCTTCGCCCTCACCCTGGCGGCCCCATTCGCCCTTCACCCTCAGGATCATGCCCTTCTCAAGCTGGGTTTCGAGGCCAATGCCTGTTTAATTTATGAACTTTCAGACAGACTCAACGTAAAGTTGAGAACACAAACGTTAAAAGAGACTAAAAAATGCTGGGATTTTTGAAGGGTGACCCGAAGAAAAAGCTGCAGAAAGCGTACGAGGACAAACTGGCAAAAGCGCTGCATGCGCAGCGCAACGGCGACTTGCGGAGCCACGGAACCCTGATGGAAGAGGCTGAAAAGATTTACGCCGAGATCAGGGCGCTCGACGAAAACCGATAAAGCGGGGTTTACGAAAGCGTCTTACCATTCTCTCGTCAGTTGCTGTAGCTGTCGGCTAAGGCGATCCACCTCCCGGCGCATATCCTGAACTTCGTCGAGAAGTTCCAGCGACATGGCAAGGCCTGGCAGGTTCATCTTCAGATCCCGCTGCAAGCGTCTGGCCTTGTGCAATCGCGCCAGCGCCGCTACATCAAACAGCCATTGGCGCGCTTCAACTGTCGGCTCTACGGGCGCAATAATGCCGTAACTCACCAGCTTGATCACAAACTCTGCGTGGCATTCACCTCGCTCGCATACTTCGTGAAGGGTGAAGGTGCTGCCATCGGAGTCCATCACTTCAACGGTCAGAATACTGTTGTTATCACTCATCCTTTACTCTCCCCTTCACAGATGGAGTTTGCTGCGTGGGTTGAACGCTTTCTCCGCTTCGGCAAGCTGCTTATAGAGCTTTTCTGCCTCCGCGGAATGTTGCTCCGGTATGGCTATCTGCAGGATAACAATCTGATCGCCCGGGTGCTTGCCTGGTAGCCCCTTGCCTTTGAGGCGGAGCTTGCGCCCCGAAGAGGTTCCCTTCGGCACTTTCACATTCACCTTTGAGCCCACGGTAGGCACGGTGATTGTCGCACCCAACGCGGCCTCCCAAGGTGCCACTGGAACGGTAACCACAACATCCCGGCCTTCGACACTGAACAGCGGGTGCGGTGCCAGTTCTACCTCAACCAGCAAGTCACCCGGCGCGCCTCCGCCAATACCGGGAGCCCCCTGGCCCTTCAGGCGCAGATGCTGCCCCTCGCGCATACCGGCGGGAATTTTCACCTTCAGGGTTTTCTGACGCGCAACGATGCGACCCTGTTTATCCGCCTCATGCACTGCAAAAGAAACCTGTTTCTCGGTTCCGTTAAACACTTCTTCCAGGAACAGCGGCAACCGCGCTCGAACATCCTCACCGCGCATGCGCACGTTCTGACGGAAGCCGCCGCCCGCGCCGCGACCAGGACCCTGCCCCCCACCAAACATTTGCTCAAAAAAATCACTGAACTGACGGGAATCTGCATCGGTGTAACCACCGCCGCCAAATCCGGATTCACTGTGCCAGCCCGGAGGTGGCTGGAAGGAGCCATCGGCCTGCGCGCCGTATTTACGCAGTTGGTCGTACTCGCCACGCTTCTCCGGATCCTTCAGTACTTCGTATGCCTCGCCAAGATCCTTGAATTTCTCGTCGGCATTACCTTCCTTACTGACATCTGGATGATACTTCCGTGCCAGCTTTCGGTAGGATTTTTTGATTTCCTCGGGGGAGGCAGACTCGCTCACACCGAGCACGGCGTAATAGTCTTTGAAGTCCATTGAACTCCTCGCTTTTGGTCAAAGATTGTTCTCTGGGTCTATATAATTGGCGCAAACGGCAGGAATACAAGCTCTGCCCGATGCTTTCATAGATGTAGTACCCTCATCAGCAACCTTAGCTTAAAACCAACACAGAGAAAGGATGCCATGCCTGAAAAGCCGTCCAAATCCGTATCCGCATCGGCCATTGAGAAGCACGTATACAAAGTCTTCCCCAATGACATGAACGCTCACGACACCGTGTTCGGCGGCATGATCATGGCAAAATGCGATCGCCTGGCACTGGTAGTAGCCGAGCGCCACTCCGCTCATGTTTGTGTGACCGCTGCGGTGGATTCCATTCACTTCCGCGCGCCGGCAAAAGGTAACGACACTCTGCTGTTCAGTTTATCGCTGAACCGCAGTTGGGGTTCGTCTATGGAAATTGGCGCCCGCGTAGTTGCGGAAAACAGTTATACCGGCGAGACCCGCCATATCCTCTCTGCCTTTTTCACATTTGTAGCCCTGGACGAGAACGACAAGCCCATAGATGTTCCCGCAGTCGTTCCGGAAGACCGCAGACAGAAACGTCGTTTTGACAACGCAGAAATTCGCCGTGAGGGGCGACTCAAAACACGGGCACAGCTGGCGAAAGTGACCGAGGACGATAGGGATTAACCGGCCTTAGATTCTGTAAAGCGGTGAGCTATGTTAGGGTCTCGCTGATCCAATCCTCCCCTGTCCATCTTATTTTAGGAGAACTCCATGATCTGGACTGTGTATCTCTCTGGCGAAATCCACACTGACTGGCGTGAGCAGATTCAGGCTGGGGCAGAAGCTGCCGGGTTGCCGGTGGAATTCACCGCGCCTGTGACCAACCACGAAGCCAGCGATGCAGCGGGCGACATGCTGGGTAAGCCGGAAGTGGCATTCTGGCGTGATCACCAGTCATCCAAGGTGAACGGTATCCGCACCAAGACCCTGCTTGAGCAATGCGATCTGGCGGTGATTCGCTTTGGTGACAAATACAAGCAATGGAACGCAGCCTTTGATGCAGGGTTCTGTGCCGCTATGGGCACACCTTATGTCACGCTGCACAACGACGACATTATCCACCCACTGAAGGAAGTCGATGCATCCGCCATGGCATGGGCGCAAACTCCCGAGCAAGTGGTTGAGATTCTGAAGTACGTTACGACGGCGCAGTAAAAACCCAAGCATCTGGCGAACAGCCAAGCCAACAGCTATTTCGCCAGATGCCCAACGTAAGCTGCAATGAACGCAGTCTCCTGAAACACCTTCAGGCCGGTCTCAGTAAACGGTACAGGCAACGGATTCGAGGCAAGTGTCGATTTGATGGTCGCAGGTGAGAGCAGAGAAACCTCTACATCCGCTACCGACATCAACTGAATAGCTGCCTCCAGCTTGAAGCTGATCGCACCACCGGCAAACTTGCCTTTAGGCATGCGTTCTTTGATCGCAACCTTCTTGACGCCGTTTTCCATCACAAACTCTGCAAACGACGTCTGAAACTGCTGCAGGTCTTCACGCGTGTGATTTTTCTTCAGCGTAATTTTACGAATCTTGCTTTCCGGCAGGCTGAACTGCCCCGTGTCCTTGTTCAGAAGACACACCACGGCATCACTGCCACTCAGCTCAACACCACAAATAAGCATGGGCATTCCTTTTCTGTGGATAAGGTTTTCTGTGGATCAGCCACAACACTTCTTGAATTTCAGACCACTGCCGCAGCTGCAAGGGTCGTTTCTTGAAGGCGTTTTGGTCTGAGTAATGGTTCCGCCCTTATTCAGCATAGCGGTAAGCTCTGCAACAGACTCGACAGCGCCCTCTCGTGTATCGAGTGTGATATCCGCATGCAATTGAGCCTCTGCCACCAAGGCCTCAACCTCTTGTTGGCGGGCTTCACTGGTCACCACAAGCTTCAACGGGTGTTTTTTGCTACCACTTTTTTGACTGGCGTTGGTCTGGAAGCCGCCATAGGCCGTGTGGTGCTGGCGTGCATCCTGCCGGCCTTTGAAGAAAAACTTGTCTGACATGCTCAAATTCCGGGAAAGAAAGGGCCCTCACAATAACATTGCCTATGGTCTCGAGGCGATCAGCAAAAACACTGGGTAATCGCCGGTTTCCCTCTCGATTATGCTAGCAGGCACCACTTCCACGTTTTCAAAGCCTGCCTGGGTAGCTGCCGAACCGATCTCTTCCCGGTCGAACCCGAAATGGAACACCCCGGTATCTTCGGTATGAAAGGAGCCGTCCTCCTTGTCCAGATCCGATATAGCAATAAAGCCTCCCGGTTTCACCATCTCATGGAAGCGGCGAAACATGGCGCCGACGTCCCGCACGTGGTGCATGGTCATGGACGAAATAATGCCATCGAACTGGCCCTCTACAGCCTGACCTTCCAGATCCAGCTGCAGGATCTCCAGCTCGCAGGCCAGTTTGTCCTGCTTCTCCGCAAGCTGCTTGTTCATGGCAGACGAGATATCCACCGCAGTGATCTTCCTCACATGATGCGCAATCCGCTCCAGCAGCAGCCCCGTCCCGGAACCGAAGTCCAGCAAGTGCATAGACGGCGCCAACTTCATTTTATCAAGGATGGCGTTGGCGA
This sequence comes from Marinobacter sp., assembly GCA_018066865.1. Lineage (GTDB taxonomy): Bacteria > Pseudomonadota > Gammaproteobacteria > Pseudomonadales > Oleiphilaceae > Marinobacter. Next base: position 25,298 of record JAGPVT010000056.1, read on the forward strand.
TATTGGTTACGTTATCGACTCGGTCGGGGTTCTGTTCGTAGATGTGGGCCTTGTGGGCGAAAAAGTCTTTGCTCATGGGTACCTCAGCAGTTTGATGTTTTCAGCCCCCTTTATACCCGTTTACGCAGCTTGCGTTCCATACCATACCGGTACGGCCATAGCCGAATTCATTGAAAGCGATCAGTTTGCCCGCCATCTGTGGCGAGTAATGCAAATTCTGGACGGTCTTGTTCTTTCGCATTTTTGATTTGATCAATTGCAGTTATGCTGAGTAAGCAACATATTTTGATGGCAAAGGAGTCAACATGACAGACCACATGCCGGATGACTTGTCCGCAGCCGGCCGTGACTTGAGGGCTTACACCGACGAGCTGCGCCCCAAACATCCCGTCGTGCGAAATACCAAAGGAGAGTGGGTGCTACTCCGGCACGCTGATGTTCTTGCCGCAGCGCAGGATCAAGAACGATTCTCCAGCCAGGTCTCTCGCCACCTGCACGTACCTAACGGTCTCGATGGCGAAGAGCACACCCGTTTCCGGGAAGTGATCGAACGACATCTCAGCCCTGACGCGCTGGAGCCGTTTATACCCGTCTTCAAGCGAGTCGCTGCTCAGCTGGTGGCGGAGCTGCCAAAAGGCGTGGTTCTGGACGCGGTAAGCGACATCGGCTCTGTGTTCGCGGTGCGTGCCCAATGCGCATGGCTGGGGTGGCCAAGCGAACTGGAACCGAAGCTGCTGGCCTGGATGAAACAGAACCACGCCGCCACGCGCTCCGGTGACCTCGCCCGGACAGCGGAGGTAGCCGCACAGTTCGATGAGATCATCCGTTCGCTTATACAGCCGCGACTGGCAGCCGGTGACAAGGCGCCCGACGATCTAACCACCCGGCTTTGTCGCGAAACGGTGAACGGGCGCCAACTCTCGGAGCCGGAGGTGGTTTCCATATTACGCAACTGGACCGGCGGTGACCTGGGATCCATCGCGTTATGTGTTGGCGTACTTATAGCCCACATAGCTCAGCAGCCGGGTCTTGTGGAGCAATTGAGTGCGGCCCCTGATAATGAAGTGGAAGCGGTCATCGATGAAGTGCTGCGCTTGGACAACCCGTTTGTTTCCAACCGACGCGTCACCACCTGCCCTGTTCACATCGGTGGCCAGAATATTCCGAGCGGTGCCCGAATCAAACTGAACTGGACATCCGCAAACCGCGACGAGGCAGTCTTCGGCAATAACGAATTCGATCCCGAGGGCAACGCAGCAGACAACCTCGTTTACGGAACTGGAAAGCACGTCTGCCCTGGCAGGCAGCTGGCCACCTGGGAGCTGCGAATCGCGCTACAGACGTTGCTGGCCTCGGTGCAGACCATTGAACTGGTGCCAGACCAACCGCCAGAGCGAGAAGTGGCGCCAGTCGGTGGGTATCATCGGGTGCCCGTGGTGCTGATCTGAAGTTCCGGAACTGGCAATGGCTTATCGAACGTCGGGATGAACTGGCCTTTCGACGCTCTGGCATTTATTGAAAGCGTATCCTCTGGTGCCACCACCTCTCATTTGGTAGGGCGCGAAACATCGTTGGCTTTCCCTGTATCGCGCCATCTCCGCTTCATAATTTTCCATGCGCTGCTTTCGCGTCAGTCGCGCTTGCCCAGGTTGCAGTTGGTTTGGTGGTGCCTGATCGGCAACCCTGTTCGGCGTAATCACTTGATCGGTTTGTTCTGAATCTCTTTCAAGACGCTTGCCTTCCACAAGCCGCCGTTCACGCGCTGATTCAGCTGCATGCCGGATTGATTCCGCCACCGCCTCGGCGTTCTGGCGGTCTGCAGCCGACGGCTTGCGCACGGGGACATCGAGAGTTTTTCCTGTCTGCCGGTATTGTTCCGGAAGACTGTCCCCGAAATGAACATTGCCTGCGTCGTCTACCCATTTAAACACTTCGGCCGAAACACAGGACAATGGGAGAATTACGAATAAGGCCCCAGCCAGAACCCTTCCAAAAAACAACATGTCATACACCCTGTTGCTGAGATGGCACTTGTGATTTGAATATAGGCCGAACTTCACAAGACGCCAACCTGAGACAAGCAAGCGATAGTTTACAAAGTTGGCGTGAGACAGTTAATCAAGGTAATCGAAACATCCCGAAAAACCGCATCCGAGGCTACGACGCTCGGAAAGCGGTCATACACTCCGCGTCGGCAAGCCGAAGTGCGCGCTTCTGCGCTCTTGACGCAGCTGGCATGGGCCTCGGCACCCGCTGCCTGGCCGGTAGCTTGTTCACAAAGCGAGGGAACCTGCGTAATCACCCAGTCCACGGTTGTACTGAGCTTTACGGGATTTGCCTTAAGGTTGGTAAACCGGCTCGCATCCACCGCCTGCGGCTGTTCGCGGGTTTGATCCCAGAGTACGAACAACAGTGCAGCTGAAACCAGGGTGACGGTGACTATGGGGAATTTCATTCGAGTTTTTGACACCTTATTTCACCGCCGGGTCAGATTCAAAAAATCCATAGATAAACCTCGTTATCGAACTGGATAAAGTGACTATGGCAAAATCGATTCCTATCCTATCACTAGGTGGTTATCGACTAGGGTAACGCAAGGCGCTAAAGCACAGTTTAGTGACCACTTCGACATGGCACCTGAAACCCGGCGTTGGGCTTATCCCATCTGCCGTTTCGGGTTAATGATTCGCGGTTTGGTATTCATGATTGTTGGCACTTTTTTTATCATTGCGGCGTATCGCGTAAATCCCAACGAAGCTGGTGGCATCGCTGAGGTATTCGACACGTTTCGAAAACAGCCCTTCGGGACACCGTTGATGGTATTTGTCTCAGTGGGACTATTTGCTTTCGGTGCATACAGCATACTGGAGGCGTTTTATCGCCGCGTGAATCCACCGTCCGGCACCGACGGACTTACAATGAAACTGTGATCGCGCAACTCACCAATATCCCAATAGCTTCCACCAGACACCGCCAACCACCACCCAGACAGCCAGGTTGACGACGCTCATCACAAACCCGACTTTCCACCACTCCACCAAGCTCACGTAACCAGAGCTGAATATAACCGGTGACGTGCCAGTGGCGTAATGGGTCAGTGTCATCATAATAGAGGACGTGGCCGCCATCATTAGCACAAAGGCCATGGGCGGTGCACCAAGACTCAGGCCAACGACCAGAAAGGCCCCCATCATCGCAGTGATTTGAGCCGTGGTGCTGGCGAAAAAATAGTGAGAATACAGAAACACCAGCACCAACAGAGCTGTGGCGGCGGGCCATGCCAGGCCGGTGCTGGCAATGCCGTCCTGAATAGCGCCAGAAAACCAGCCGATCACCCCCAGCTTGTTAAGCTGAGTGGCCATCATCACCAGTGCACCGAACCAGACCAGCGTATCCCAAGCACTTTTTTCGGATAGCACATCCTTCCAGTTCAAGACTCCGGTGACCAGCAGAATCGACAGCCCGACAAAAGCGGTGGTGGTTGCATTCAACTTGTACGAGGCCCCGAAGATCCAGGCCGGTATGTCCGCCCAAAGCAGCAGCAGCACCACAAACACTCCCAGCATAATGCCTTCATCGCGGGTCAGTTTGCCCAGCCGTCCCAGGCGCTCATGTGCAAAGCTAACGGCATCGGGTGTAGCCTTGATCTCCGGCGGATACATCAGATAAATCACCAGAGGCATCAGTGCAATGGCGACGAGGCCAGGCAGCAACATGGCCAGAGCCCAAGTCGTCCAGCTCAGGGTGATCGCAGCACCAGTGGCATCGGCAATCAGCTTGACCGTCAGCGGATTGGGCGCGGTTGCCGTAATAAACATTGCAGAAGTGATGGGGTTGGCGTGGTAATTAACCAGTGCCAGGTACTTGCCAATCTTGTTGGTATTTTCATTGTCTGGAGTACAGCCATAACTCTGTGCAATCGACAGCATGATCGGATGAATAATCGCACCACCACGTGCGGTGTTGCTGGGCGTGACCGGTGCAATCACCAGTTCCGAAAGGGCCAGCCCGTAACCAATGCCGATGGTTCTTTTGCCAAAGACTGCAATGAAATAATAGCCAATGCGCTCGCCCAACCCGGTTTTGATTAACCCTCGGGAAATCATGATCGCTATCGCTATCAGCCAGATCAGCGAATTATTAAAACTGCCCAGTGCATCGCGAATGGCTGTGCCAGGGTTGTCGCTGGTAACTCCGCTAACGGCCACTACCGTAATTGCAACGATCGAAATAGCGCCAATCGGCATAGCCTTGCCAATGATGGCTGCAATCGTCGCTACGAATATGGCCAGCATCAGCCAGCCTTGAGCAGAAACACCTTCCGGCGTGGGGATAAACCAGATTGCAATCCCAATGGCAACCGCAACAAGTGCAGGCAAAAAATTAAAATCAGATTTAGAGGAGGTCATCACGAAAAACCCGGATAGAGCTGAAAGGAGTAATCATAGGCTAATCCCAAACGTTCACCTCTGCAAACAATCCAGGCTCAGAACCGAAAGATGTCATAGCCCAGGCTCAAAACAGCTATTCTTAGCCGAGAGCTAATTAAAACCTTTTGGAGCACACCTGATGATAAAACCTGAACTCCCGAAATTTCCAAAGCTAAAACTGGATGTTGGCCAGCGCATACCGGCCTCTTGGGATTTCGACATCGGCGTGAGTCTTATACTTTTGGTGCCTGAAGCAGAACGCAACGCCCTGGCCAAGTCTCCCTGGGCTGACTTCCTTAAGCTTCGTCTTGCCGATTTCCCGGCGACTTCCAACCCGATAGTAATTTCAGGCCCCAAAGGAACTCGCACTGCCGTTGCATTTGTGCAGGATGATGTTGGCGGTTTCAAGGCTCTAAGCCAGGCGCGCAAACTGATTGCACCACTGTTGGCTGAGCGCACCCGGAAGATCAATGTAATATCGCTCCTTCACAAGGCACAGGCGGCCTGCGTTATGGCCGAAGCCCTGGTATCCGCAGCCTTTTCAGCACTGTTCCAACTGCCGAAAATTTCCGGCGAAACTCCTGACAAGCCACCCCTGGCAGCCATGAACTTCTTTGGCGAGTTCGATGCGGCTGACTTTCGCTACGCCAAGGCCACTGCAGAAGGCAATAACCTGGCCCGCTGGCTGACCCACCTGCCGGGGAATTATCTGACACCCGGGATTTATCGCGATTTCGCCGAAGCACTGGCGGCTGTCGAAGGATGGGAAGCCGATTTTTACGATCTGGACCGGCTGGAACAACTCGAAGCGGGCGCTTTTTTATCCGTAGTTGAGGCCAGCCCCATTCGTGACGCCGGTATACTGCGGCTGAGTTATCGGCCGAAGGGTTCCAGAGAACAACCGCTCGCCCTGGTCGGCAAAGGTATATGCTTCGATACAGGCGGCAGCAATCTCAAGGTAAGCGGCAGCATGCTGGGCATGCACGGCGACATGCAAGGCAGCGCCGTGGCGCTTGGGACTATGCTCGCCCTCACGCGCCTCACATTTTCCCACCCCGTGGACTGCTGGCTGGCTTTGGCTGAAAACCACATCGGCCCAAAGGCGGTCAAGTGCAATGACGTTATTACCGCGCTGAATGGCACCACCATTGAGTTGATCAACACCGATGCCGAAGGTCGCATGGTGCTGGCCGACACCCTTGCCCTGGCTTGCCGAGAAAAGCCAAGAGCCATCCTGGATTATGCCACCCTGACCGGTGCCGTAATCTCGGCTCTGGGCCAGCGTATGGCCGGCGCGATCACCAACCGGCGACAGTGGGTGGAACCCATCATCCAGGCTGGAGAGCATTGTGGAGAGCGGATCTGGCCTTTCCCCTACGAAGACGATTACGACGAAGATCTGAAGTCTGATGTTGCTGATACGCTCCAATGTCGGACAGCAGGAGCAGGCGATCACATCTATGCGGCGCGTTTTCTTGGAAAATTCGTGGATAAGGACGTTGACTGGGTTCACGTAGACATGGCCTCAAGTGGCACCCACAAAGGCGGCCTCGCGCACATCCCCACCGATCTTCAGGGCTTCGGCGTGCGCTTTGGCGTCGAATGGCTAAGCCGCATTGCGCAGGAGTCTCGGTAAACCCACAGGTCAGCTTGCCCTGCAACAACGTACTCTGTATGGAAATTCCATACAGAAGCTGAGAAAACTGGAGGCCATTGAAATGAAGCGCATTACTCTTTCCAAACCGGGCGGACTGGACCAACTGCACCTGGATGACGGCCCGCCGCCAGGCGAACCGGGACCAGGCGAGATGCGCGTGCGCATTCATGCCTGCTCCCTTAACTTCCACGACTACGCGGTAGTTGCCGGAGCAATCCCGACTGAAAACAACCGCACCCCCATGGCCGATGGCGCCGGTGTTGTGGAAGCCATCGGCCACGGTGTCACCGAATTCAGGGTTGGTGATCGCGTAGTGTCGACCTTCTTTCCCCAATGGCTGAATGGGCCCGCGCCCATTGACAATTTCACTACCACTCCCGGCGACGGACAGGATGGTTACGCACGTGAGCAGGTGATCCGCCCGACAAACTGGTTTACCCACGCGCCAAAGGGCTACAGCCACGCCGAAGCCGCCACACTCACCACCGCCGGCCTGACCGCCTGGCGTGCATTGGTCATCAACGGAGGCCTGAAAGCAGGCGATACCGTCCTGACCCTGGGTACCGGCGGCGTGTCCATCTTTGCCCTGCAATTTGCAAAAATGATGGGCGCACAAGTGATTTCCACTTCGTCCTCGGACCAGAAGCTGGAACGGCTCAGAGAGCTGGGTGCAGACCACACTATCAACTACAAAACGACACCGGCTTGGGGCGAGAAGGTCCAGAAACTGACCAATAGGCAGGGAGTCGACCATGTCATTGAGGTTGGTGGCCCCGGCACACTGCCGGAATCCATTGATGCCGTGCGCATTGGTGGTCACATCTCGCTGATAGGCGTTCTTACCGGTCGGGCTGGCGATGTGCCAACCGCAAAACTGATGGCCAAACAGGCCCGCCTGCAGGGCCTGATTGTAGGCAGCCGGGCTCACCAGCAAGAGATGATCCGGGCGATCGAAGCCAACAACATGCACCCGGTCCTTGATCGGCCCTTTGCACTGGAAGATATCGCTGATGCCTTCCGGCACGAGGAATCCGGCAAGCACTTCGGCAAAATCTACCTGGAGTTCTAACCCGGGCCAACTTGTAAAACCGGCTTAATTCCTTTGCAGCCCCCTAAAGAGCGCTTTATGCCAGAAGATATCCATTTTTACGAACCCGCCAATGGCCACGGGCTGGCCCATGACCCGTTCAACGCCCTGGTGGCGCCACGCCCGATTGGGTGGATATCATCCAGAAGCCGTGACGGTGTGCTTAACCTGGCACCCTACAGCTTCTTCAATGCCTTCAACTACCATCCTCCCATCGTCGGATTCTCCAGCATTGGCTACAAGGATTCCGTCCGTAATGCCGAAGAGACCGGCGAGTTCTGCTGGAACCTGGTGACGCGCTCACTCAGTGAGGCCATGAACAAAACCTGCGCCGCGGTAGGGCCGGAAGTTGATGAATTTGCCCTCTCTGGCTTGGCGCCAAAGCCCTCCCGGGTTATCTCGGTGCCGCACGTAGCGGAAAGCCCGGTAACCCTGGAATGCCGGGTTACCCAGGTGCTCCAGCTTGCGGGCGCAGATGGGCAGAAAGTGGACACCTGGATGGTATTTGGTGAGGTGGTCGGTGTGCATATCGCGCAACACCTGCTTAAAGATGGAATCTACGATACTGCTGCGGCAGAACCGGTAATGCGAGGCGGCGGACCAGCCGACTACTTTACAGTGGACGGGTCACAAAAATTTCAGATGTATCGACCCGGTTAGATCCAGGTAAACCAGAGACAGAGACGGGCAAAGTAATCCAGGAGACCTTTACCAGACCATCATGCAAGCATCAACTACCCACACAGACCCTCGCAGTTTATCAACATTTCTGGTTTTTCTCGGCGCTGCCTTCGCATTCAGCGTCGTGATGATCGGCACCACTATGCCGACTCCGCTCTACCCCATCTATCAGGATACCTTCGGGTTTTCCCAGTTAATGATCACTATTATCTTCGCGGCGTACGCATTCGGTGTCATTGCAGCACTGGTGATCACTGGGCGCTGGTCTGATCAGTTGGGTCGCCGACCGTTGTTGTTTGCTGGCCTTGCGTGTTCGATCATCAGCGACCTGGTATTATGGCAGGCCGACGGGCTGGCAATGATTCTTGCAGGCCGTGTACTGTCCGGGCTCTCCGCAGGTATTTTTACCGGCACCGCGACCGTGGCCGTGCTGGAACTGGCGCCACCACATTGGCGTGAGCGGGCCACGTTTTTTGCCACCGCCGCGAATATGGGCGGGCTGGGCCTTGGCCCTATGCTTGCGGGCGCACTTTCACAACACCTACCCTCTCCACTGGAATTGACCTACCTGATACACATCGCGCTCGCCCTACTGGCACTCATCTGCATCTGGCGGGCCCCGGAAACAGTAAAAAGACCGACACGCCCGAAACTATCACTTCAGCGCCTGAATGTGCCCATGGAAGTGCGCGGTGTGTTTGTACCTGCCGCCATCGCGGGCTTTGCTGGTTTTGCGGTTTGTGGTTTCTTCACCTCGATTGCGCCGGCGATGATGGGCAATGTGTTGGGTTATGACAACCGTCTGCTGGTCGGCGTTGTCGCGGGCAGTATCTTTATTGCCTCAACACTCGGCCAGTTCCTGCAGGATAAACTGCCGCTGCGCCTGCGTTTACCAATCGGGTGCGCCACGCTCGTTGCCGGCGTGACGCCCGTAGCGCTCGGCATCCATTTTCAGTCGCTCACCCTGTTCATGGTCGGTGCGGTCATCGCTGGCATGGGCCAAGGTATCGCTTTTCGCGCCGGCATGGGCGCTATAAACGCGGCAAGCCCGCCGGCGGAGCGCGCCGCGGTAACCTCCACCTTTTTTATTATCGCCTACATTGCCATATCAGTGCCGGTGATTGGCATCGGCTTGATGGCCAGTCTGCTCAGCCTTAAGGCAACCGGTATTATCTTCTCCGTCTTCGTTGGTGCTATGGCGGCCGTAGCCTTACTGATGCTCTTGTGGCGCAACCACCGTACAAACTGACGGACCATATACGGGTCGCTCTTAGTGCCCAGATAATGACCAGCGTTCCATTCCAGGGCAGACAGCAGAAGGGGTATGCCTGCAAAGCGCGTAGCGGGCACAAAATTTGCTTACTACCCACCTCACAAAATATGCCAGGTTAATAGTCACTATCCCCCAAGAATCACCGGGGCATAGGCGCTGTCCCCGAAAGGGACTTCTACTGAGACCGCGCCTCGAAAACGACCATCAGGTGATGCATGAGCCCATTATCCCGCATTCCCGGTTCACGCAGCGTTGCCTCTGCCTACGATGTGTTCGGAGATCTCACCCAACGTTACGCGAAACCGGCTTTCAACCTGCCTACAACCTTCTGTGACGGCCAGCAAGTCGACGTTCATGAAACCATCGTATGCCACAAACCGTTTGCGCAACTCAAGCTGCTTCAAGCGTGACGTTGCGCGGCCCGATGACCCAAAACTGCTGATTGTAGCCCCGTTGTCTGGCCACTTCGCCTCGCTCCTTCGTGGCACCGTGGAGGCCATGTTGCCAGACCATAACGTGTACATTACCGACTGGCGCGATGCCTGCAAGGTTCCGCTGTCGGACGGTGATTTTGGTCTTGATGATTACATCGACTACGTTATTGACTTTATTGACCACCTTGGGCCGGACACCCACGCGCTGACAGTCTGCCAACCGGTGGTACCCGTGCTTGCGGCTACGGCCATCATGGCCGAGGATGACCACCGCGCCCTGTAAAGTGGCCACCGAACACAACCTGGCATGGTTCAAGCGCAATCTGGTCCACCCGGTATCCGCGCCGCCTGACCGGTTGCGGTGGCCCTCTTCCTCCCAGTGCCGAAAGAGGGCGTGTAAGCGCTAAAAAAATAACCAGGTTATAGCCCTGATATTTATCAGCTAGAACCTGGTTCTTCTGCAGTTCTCTACAATCACTATCGTTTTTAATTTCTTATACAACGCCTGACATCAGGTATGGACAATGATCTTCACGGCTGATTCGTTGTTATGAATCAGCCGTTCGAAGCCTTCAGAAACCAGATCATCCAATTGAATTCGCTGAGTAATGAAAGGTTCCAGGTTCACCTTGCCTTCCTCTACCAGCTTAATGGTTTCTTCATGATTGTTGACATAGGCAATGGTGCCGCGAACATCAAGCTCCTTCATCACCACGCTGTGAACATTGACCGTTGCCGGGTGGCTCCAAATGGAGACGATCACAACGGTTCCACCGGGTTTTGTCGTCTCAACCAATATATCCAATACTTCATTGACACTGGTGCATTCGAAAGCAACATCGACGCCGCGATTCTCGGTAATCCGCATAACCTCTTCGATTACGTTGACTTCAGAGGGGTCTAAAATAAAATCTGCAACGCCTGTTTCTTCCGCTTTTTCTTTACGCTTTGCACTCAGTTCGGTGAGGATAACGGTTATTCCCTTTGCCTTTAGTACGGAAGACAACAGCAAACCAATAGGGCCACCACCACCTACCAACGCAGTATCACCCGCTTTTGCACCGCTGCGAACAAACGCGTGATAGCCAACGGCAAGAGGCTCAATCAACGCCGCCTGGTCGAGGGGGATTTTGTTGGAAATAGGATGCACCCAGCGGCGCTTAACCGCGATTTTTTCTGATAAACCACCACCGCGGCCGCCCAGGCCAATAAAGTTCATATTTTTTGACAAGTGATAATTCTCACCCGGGCCGGTGTCCACATCATCCGCAATAATATAAGGCTCAACAACAACATGCTGACCAATTTCAATGTCGTCGACACCGTCACCAACAGCGTAAACCACACCTGAAAACTCATGTCCCATTGTTATCGGCGCAGACTCCCCTGAGACCGGGTGGGGGTGGCCGCACGGAGGAATAAAGATGGGCCCTTCCATAAACTCATGCAAGTCTGTACCACAGATACCGCACCAGGCTACATCTATGCCCACCGTACCAGGCTCTACCGTCGGTTCGGGGATGTCTTCAACGCGAATATCACCTTTGTCATAAAAACGAGCCGCTTTCATTTGAATCTCCTTGCCTTTAATTAAAATGCGGCCGTGCGCATTCATGCGATCGAACACATGGTGCTGAATTGGCCCACCGGTATTTTCAAAATACACATCAATGCCATTCGGCACCAGTTCATCCAGTTTCGCGCCCAGGCCTTCCCTTAATGTGCTTCACCTAATGTGCTTCACCAGATTGATCGCTTTATTAAGTGCTCATAAACAAGTCTCTCCTGGAATGATTAACGGGATCACTAGACGTTAAGGCATCTGACCGCGAAACACTATTGTCATCAAGACACAATTAACGGCATCGGAATGGGTTTTAACAAGAGGGCTCGGCGAGAGGTCAATCTGCCCTGTTTTTTTGGCTTGGGCTTTTAATCCTTGTCAGAAGGTGTCCATAGAGGAACATCCTCTGGCTTTGGTGCGTCCCAGTCCCGCTGCATGGAAGTGCTCAATGCTTCTTCAAGCTTCATGAACAGCTCGCCGTAGCGGGGGCTGAAGTTAATGCCTTCCTCGATTTCCTTCCAGGCTTCGAATAACTGTGCGTCGTGGGCCCGCTCATTTTCGACGAAGGCCCAGGTCATCTGCTTTGCCTGCATGGGGTGCACACCCATCGCCGTCAGTGCATGGCCGCCCAGCTCCAGAGCAGAGTGATAGGTTTCGCTCATTACATCATCAGCACCCGCCTCCAGAAGCTGATACCCATGGCCACGGTCGAAGGCCCGCGCCAGCACCCAAACAGCGGGAAAAAACTTCTTTACGTGTTTCACCATCGCCACGGCCCGATCCCGATCATCAATCGCCACAATCAACAAGCGAGCCTGTTCAATACCCGCCTTTTCCAGCAAATCGGGGCGACTGGCATCACCGAAGAAACTCTTGATGTTGATTCGTCGAACATTTTCAATCTGCTCGAGCTCATGGTCGAGCACCACGATGGGGATGCTGTTAGCCCGCAGCAAACGGCAGACAATCTGCCCGAACCGCCCCACGCCGGCTACAATGACCGATGCCTGCTCATCAATGGTGTCCGCTTCCCGTTCATCATTTCTGGAGCGTCGGTAGCGCGGCAGCACGATGCGGTCATAAACGATAAACAACAGTGGCGTGAGGAACATGGACAGTGCGACAACCAGCGAGAGAATCTGAGAAATTTCTGGCGGAATTACACTGTTTTGCACGCTATAAGTGAGTAACACGAAACCGAATTCACCCGCCTGCGCCAACCCCAGCGTAAACAACCAGCCGTTGCTGCTGCGAATTCCGAATACCTGTGCAAGGACAAGCAGAATCAGTGCCTTGACTGCCATTACGGCCACGCCCAGAGAGACAACGGTGCCCCACTCCGCCACCAACACCTCGAAGTTGATTCCTGCACCCACAGTGATAAAAAACAGGCCCAGCAAAAGGCCCTTGAACGGCTCGATATTGGCTTCCAGCTCGTGGCGGAACTCGCTATTGGCTAATACTACACCGGCCAGAAAGGCCCCCAGGGCCGGCGAGAGGTTTACGAGGCTCATGAGCGCGGCAATACCAATAACCAGCATCAGCGCCGTGGCGGTGAAAACCTCCCGCAGCCCGGACTTCACCACATAACGGAACAACGGACGGCTCAGGTAATAGCCGCCCACAATCACTGCAGCGATTGCGCCCACGACGACCAGAGCATGAGCCCAGCCCGGCAGCCCGACAACCAGGCTCAAGCCCAAGTCATCACTGGGCATAGAACTACCTTTCAAGCCCGGCAACGCCAACAGCGGAATCAGGGCAAGCATGGGGATAACGGCGATATCCTGAAACAGCAAAACTGCAAACGTATTGCGCCCGCCTTCCGTCTTCGACAACCCTTTTTCATCCAGGGTTTGCAGCACAATCGCGGTAGACGACAGCGCGAAAATAAGGCCAACCGTCAGCGCCGTCTGCCACTGAAGCCCGAGCCACCAAGCCACCGCCATTCCGGCTGCCGTCGTCAGAGTCACCTGTAAACCGCCGAGACCTAAAAGGCGAACCCTCATAGCCCATAGCGCCTTCGGATCGATTTCCATGCCGATCAGGAACAACATCATGACAACACCGAATTCCGCAAAATGCTGGATGGTGCTGGTTTCCTGCCCCACGAGGCCCATAACCGGCCCGATCACCACGCCGGCGACCAGATAACCCAGCACGGAACCCAGGCCAAAGCGTTTTGCCAATGGCACAGTGATCACTGCAGCCAAGAGATAAATAAAAGCCTGAATGAAATAGGTGGTCATGTGGGTCAGAGCTCGAAAAATCTGGGGGTGAGCATAAGTACAATACCCACAGCCACCAGAGCAAGCGTGTTCGTTACCAGATATGGGTACAGAATCAGGGCAATACCACAGTACCGAGCAACCAGATTCGACTGCCGCCTCCCGTAGATAAAATAGCCGATGCCAATGGAGCTGAAAATCAGCCCCCAAATCAGGTTAGTAGTTTGCATAGCGCGAAAAGTCTCCAGCGAAAAAACCCGGCCACCCCCCAACAGCAGTGTCAAAATCGGCCAAATTACTCATAAACATGAAGCAGCGTCAGCTTCTCCAAATCCGGAGCCACACCCAACCCCGGACGATCACTCAGCGTCATCCTGCCGAAAGAGACCTCAGGCGCTCCGGTTGCCAACTGGGAGGTATTGTAATTGTGGAGATCCGTTGTAGTCAGCAAAGCTTTTAACGGAGTGCTGGCTGCCAGATGCGCATAGGCTGCCGTGGCTATTCCACTACCCCATGCATCTTCAATGGTCATGGCTATACCGGCATCCACACACACGTCGCGAATGATCCGTGACGGCGTAAGACCACCGACCCTACTGACCTTCAGGGCCATGGCGTCCATGGCATCATCGCGCAATGCCCTTTGCACATCGGCCAGGGAGTTCAGGCTTTCGTCCAGTTTGACCGGGTGGCGGATTCGACGGCGAACCGAGAGACACTCTTCATAGCTGTAACAGGGCTGTTCAAGATAGATCTCCAGATCTTCAAGTGCCCGTGAAAATCGCACGGCCTCATCCTGCCGCCAGGCCCGATTGATGTCGCACATCCAGATCTCATCCGCATGTTTGATCTTGCTCAGCGTGCGAACAAGATCGATATCTTCCTCAACACTGTGCCCCAGCTTGATCTGGATACGGCGAAATCCTTCTGATCGAAACTGGCGCAAAGACTCTTCCATCTCATCCGGTTTCGCCAATGGAACATTCCGGTGCAGCGGCATGGACGGAGAAAGCAGCCCACCGAGCAAGGCATATACTGGAAGCCCGGCATGCTTGCCCAGCAAATCCCAGCAGGCAATATCAATGGCCGCTTTGGCAACCGCATGCCCGGTCAGCGCCTGATCCATGCAGTCGTGGATACACGTGGTGTGGGTGGGGTCCTCACCTATCACACTGGGCGCCAGCAGCGACAGGCAGGAGGGAATTCCTTCCGAGAAGGCCGCCATATAATTGGGGCCACAAGGGCAGACTTCGCCGTAGCCTTCCAACCCCGTATCCGTGGTCAGCACTACCACGGTGCTGGTAAACACCTGATGCGATCTCCCACCGGCAAAAGCATACGCCTTGCCCGTGTACGTTAAGTCGGCGGCATACACCGCAATACTCTGGATACGCATGATGCAACTCCTTGAGCAGCAACGTTCAGTAACTTTTCAGCATAGCCGACACAAACGGGTGGTGCCGATATTCTCCGCCTCGGATTTCGCCTCACCAAAAACATGCTAATGTAACGTTCACGGTTCCCTAAGGCTCACTGGGACGATGCCGCAACCCAGAAGAACTCAAGCAGGAAAAAGCTATGATGTATTTCGCTCACGAGATAGGCCGGGCAGCGCTAACACCTGTACGTATGTTGACCGGTGCTCAGGCCGCCTTGCTCCGGCACCGCCTAAGCCCCTTATCCCGAATTCCCGGGGCTCGCAGCATTGGTTCGGCCTACGGGGTGTTCAGAGACCTCACTCAGCGTTACCCGAAGCCGGCCTTCAATCTGCACACAACTACCTGTGATGGCGAACAAGTTGACGTCCAGGAAGAGATTGTTTTGCGTAAACCGTTTGCGCAGCTAAAACATTTCCAGCGCAGCGTGACGCGGCCCGATGACCCGAAGCTGCTGATCATCGCGCCGTTGTCCGGCCACTTTGCTTCGCTGCTGCGTGGCACCGTGGAAGCCATGCTTCCCGAACACGACGTGTACATTACCGACTGGCGCGACGCCTGTAAGGTTCCGTTGTCACAGGGCGATTTTGGCCTTGATGATTACATCGATTATGTCATCGATTTTATCGATCACCTTGGGCCCGACACACACGTGCTGGCTGTATGTCAGCCAGTGGTGGCTGCACTCGCAGCCACTGCCATCATGGCGGAGGATGGCCACCCGGCGGCACCTCGATCACTGGCGTTGATGAGTGGCCCCATAGACGGCCGCGTAGACCCCACCGCGCCCTGCAAGCTGGCGACCAAACACAAGCTTTCATGGTTCAAGCGCAACCTCGTGCACCCGGTACCCGCGCCTTACCCCGGAGCCATGCGAAAGGTTTATCCAGGGTTCCTGCAGCTGACCGGGTTTGTGAACATGAATCTCGGGCGCCACGTTAAGGCCTACCGCGAGCTGTTCCGGTCCATTCGCGATGACAAAACCGACAAGGTTATCCGCCACCGCGATTTCTACGACGAATACCTGGCGGTGATGGACCTGCCGGCAACCTATTATCTGGACACTATCCAGCGTGTTTTTCAGGAGTTTCACCTGGCACGAGGCTGTTTCAAGCATCGCGGACGTCTGGTGAATCCGGCCGCTATCCACAACACTGCCCTGATGACGATCGAAGGTGAGAAGGACGATATTTCCAGTCCGGGCCAGACCCGGGCCGCCCAGGATCTGTGTATCAATGTGCCGGACTCCCGCCGGCTGCATCACCTGCAGCCGGGTGTTGGCCATTACGGAGTATTCAATGGTAGCCAATGGCGCGAATCCATTGCGCCGCGTTTACGGGATTTCATCCGTGCCGCGTGACCGGTTTTTTACTTGACACCTTGAGATGTCGCGGGGCCTCTGCTAGCTTCAAATCAGGTCTGTCTATCAGCAGCCCCGCGCGCAGAATTGATGTTTTCGACGGACAACAATAATTAATCAGAGTGAAGTACCAACATTATCCCAAGGAGAGTGCCATGCAAGACTTAAAAGGCAAGGTAGCCATCGTTACCGGTGGATCTCGTGGTATCGGCCGGCATATCGCACTTCAGCTTGCCCAACGAGGCGCCGACGTCGCAATCAACTATCGCTCACGCCAGTCTGATGCAGACGAAACCCTCAAGGAGATTGAGGCGACCGGCGTCCGGGCAATAGCTATCAAGGCGGACCTCTCAAAAATGCCAGAGGCCCGCAACGTGATTAAAAAAGTTCACGAACAGTGGGGGCGCATCGATATCCTGGTGAACAACGCCGGTATCACCAAGGACAAGTCCATGAAAAAACTCACCGACGACGACTGGAACGATGTTCTCGATACCAACCTGGGAAGCGTTTACGCGACCTGCTCCGAAGTGCTGAACATCATGCTGGAGCAGAAATTCGGGCGCATCATCAATATTACCTCCTTCGTCGGCCAGGCCGGCAACTTCGGCCAGGCTAACTACGCGGCCAGCAAGGGTGGCATTATCGCGTTCACCAAAACCATGGCACTGGAAGTGGCCAAGCATAACATTACCGTCAACGCCATTGCCCCAGGCTTTACCGAAACCGAAATGCTCGCTCAGGTGCCCGAGAACATCCGCGAAAAAATCGTTGCACGAGTGCCGATGGGCCGTTTTGGTCAACCCGAGGAAATCGCCCGGGCCGTGGTATTCCTGGCAGCGGAAGGCGACTACATCACCGGCCAGCAGATTAACGTTAACGGCGGCGTGTATATGTAATACCACGCCGCGGTAGACGCATGGAACAGATGCGTCTACCGCCGTTTCTGACAGATCTGCGGCTCACGCGGCTGCAGAGCGGAGGCCCTGTAAATGTCTGAAAAACCCGTTAAAGCAACACCCAACCCCGAAATTGAGCCCAACGATATACCCCGCTCCCTGAAGCGTGTAAGCGTACACGGTAGCAATCTACTGAAACGCTCGATAATGCGCCGGTTACGCGGCAGCCGTCCCAATCCGGTCAGCATCAAGAGCATAGCCAAACCCTTTGTTTCCCTGACCGGCAAGCTCGTCACCCAACCGGACACCCTGATCCTCGCGCAAGTGCGGCTTCTCAGGGACACCACCAAATTCTGTGCGGGCCTGGTGTCCAGCCGCATACGCAAAAAGCCACTGGCCGTGATAGAGCCAGAACAGGGTGACAAGCGCTTTCTCGACCCAAGCTGGAACGATGCAATGGCGTTCAATGCCATCAAGCAGGCGTACCTGCTCTCGAATCGCTGGATTATAGACACCATCGCTGATGTGCGCGGGATGGACAAACCTACCAGGCGCAAGCTGCGGTTCTACACCAGCCAGATGACCGACGCTCTCGCCCCGAGCAATTTCGTCTTGAGCAACCCCGAAGTACTGCGCACGACGATCCAGACCCGTGGCATGAACCTGCTGCGAGGGATCGCTAACTTGCTACGCGATCTGGACGAGGGCGAGGGGCCCATGCCATTTCGCATGTCCGACCCAGACGCTTTCGTAGTGGGTGAAAATCTGGCCAATACCCCGGGCAATGTTGTTTTCCAGAATGAGCTGATGCAACTGATTCAGTACAAGCCAACCACCGACACCGTGCACCGCCGGCCGCTGCTGGTGATACCGCCCTGGATCAACAAGTACTACATCCTCGATCTGGGAGAGAAAAAGTCGTTCATCCGCTATTGGGTAGAACACGGCCACACGGTGTTCGTGATTTCCTGGATTAATCCCGGGCCGGAACTGGCGCACAAGAGCTTTGAAGATTACATGCTTGAGGGTCCCATCGCCGCCATGGACGCCATTGAGCAAACCACCGGCGAGCGTGAGCTCAATACCGTCGGCTACTGCATTGGCGGCACCCTGCTCGGCTGCACTCTGGCCTGGCTGGCCGCCCGCGAAGACGACCGCGTTAAAAGTGCGACGTTTCTCAACAGCATGATGGACTTCTCCGACGTCGGTGACCTGGAAGTGTTCATCAATGAGGATTCCGTCAGCAAACTTGAGAAAGCCATGGACAAGCAGGGCTATCTCGACGGTGCCTCCATGGCGACCGCCTTCAACATGCTGAGGGCCAACGGCCTGATATGGTCATTCTTCATTAACAATTACCTGCTGGGGCGCGATACCGCACCCTTCGACCTGCTGTATTGGAACGCAGACGCCACCCGAATGCCTGCGGCCATGCACAGCTTTTATCTGCGCAACATGTACATGCACAACCGGCTGCGTGAACCCGGCGGCATTGAACTGGCCGGCACCCCGATTGATTTGGGAAAAGTCAAGGTGCCGAGCTACTTCGCCTCGGCCATTGAAGACCACATAGCACCCTGGGTTTCCAGTTATGAGGGCTCCCGCTGTCTGGCCGGCCCGGTGCGCTTTGTACTCGGCGGCTCAGGACACATCGCTGGCATCATCAATCCGCCAGACCGGAAAAAGTACGGCTACCGCCTAAACGATGACAGCAGCCTGGAGCCGGATGCCTGGTTAGCGGGCGCTGAACAGTTCGAAGGTTCCTGGTGGCCAGACTGGATCACCTGGGCTCAAAAGTTTGGTGGTGGCAAGGTAAAAGCCCGCAAGGCTGAGGAAGGAAAACTGCCGGTAATCGAGCCGGCGCCCGGAACCTATGTGCAGGATTAGTCTGCGGAGAAAAAACGAATACTGTTGGTGCCCGAGCTTTTGGCGGCATACATTGCCGTATCAGCATTTCTGATTAGATTACCGGATGTTTGTCCATCGGCAGGGAACATGGCAATGCCGATGGACACTCCTATCTGGAGCACTTCGCCAAGAACCTCTACTGGCTTATTAATCGAGCTGACAATACGGTTCGCCACATTGGAAATTTCATCTTTCCCGAGTGGGTTATTCAGGATGAATATGAACTCGTCGCCGCCCACACGGGCAACCGTATCTGACCCACGCACCAACGCCTGCAAACGTTTTGCCACATCTTTTAACAGATCATCCCCAACGTTATGGCCCAACTGATCATTGACGAGCTTGAACCCGTCAAGATCAAGAAACATCAACGCAAAATGGCTCTTTTCGCGTTCGGAATGAAGAAGCTTCTGATCAATCCGGTCCATCAGCAACGTACGATTAGGCAGGTCAGTCAGGGCATCGTGAAAAGCCAGATGCTTGATGTGCTCATCTTTACGCCAGAGCGCCGTAATGTCGCTGAATACCGAGACATAACGCATGGGTTTGCCGTCATCGTCAGGCACCATGCTTATGGTCATGCGTTGCAAGTATAGTTCTCCGTCTTTACGACGGTTCCATATCTCGCCATACCAGCGACCATTGGCATTTATCTCCTCCCACATCAAGGCATAGAAGGCTTTGTCGTGTTGCCTGGATTGCAGAATACGAGGAGTTTGTCCGACAGCCTCGGCAGCTGTGTAGCCCGTTATGTCTATGAATCCCGGGTTAACCGACAGGATAATTCCATTAATATCCGTGATCAGAACGCCATCGAGTATGTTCTCAAAGACACACGCCGCCAGCTTGAGTTTCGCCTCGGATTTCTTGAGAAGCGTCACATCGTTGGCCTGAATAGAAAACCCCCTCACCTTACCATCAGCACCAACATCAGGAATGTAGTGCCCGATGATATGCCCCTGGCTTCCATCGGCTTTATTCAGAGTGCGCTCAAAGCGTTGTGGTTCGCCAGCCAGGGCTGCGCGAATATGAGGTTCATTCAGGGCGAACAACTGCTCGCTTACCAGATCCTGAAACCGGATCCCGATGATCTCCTCGGGCGGCATTCCAAACCACTCGCTGTAGGCAGCGTTAGCATAGCGGCAGCGTAATTCTCTGTCCCAATAGCCCATCATATTCGGCGCACTATCAATGATGGTTCTTATGAATTCCTCACCTTTGATCATAGCCCTGGCCTGCGACCAGGCCGATAACTGCGAGTATCCATCACTGTTTATCCGGGCGCTGCGCAAACAGCGACACCAGAGCCAGATACGCCGACCCTGCCATCAGCAGCACTGAAGCCGCATTTAATACCGGCGTTGAGCCTTCCCGCAGCCGGTCAAACATGGCGATGGTGAGCGGAGTGTCGGAACCCGCCAGCATCAAGGTGGTGTTGAAGTTTTCAAACGACATCAGGAATGCCACCACACCGGCACCAAGCAGAGCGGGCTTCAGGAATGGCAGAGTCACGGTTGCGATGGCCGTCATCCGGCTGGCGCCAGGGTTCATAGCGGCCTCCTCCTGGGTAATGTCGAATTTGCGCAGGCGTGTGGAAATCACCAGGGTAGCAATGGTTGTGATGAAGGCAAACTGACCGAGAGAGACTAACACGAGGCCTAACCTGGGCGCATTCTCACCCAAGTACCAGTCCCAGGTAAAGCCATTCCACCGCAACGACGGGAACAGCGAATCGTTAAACGAGAATGCCGCCACAACCAGCAGTGGCGTGATCAAAAAGATAAAAAACAGTACCACGTAACACAGGTAAGACACCCGATAAAAACGGCTACTGGAGATAGAGGGGATCATGACATCAGCCGTGTAAACGACTGTTTGGTGACTTTTAGACCCAACCAGACAATGAACGACGAGAAGCAATTTTGGGGAATTCATGATCTTAAATGTAGTGTGTTACCGGTTTTTGACAAGGTGCTGACTCGTTTCGCTCACTGACCAAAGCGCTGTAACTGCATTTCCCGCAAGCGACTCAGAGTGCGGCGGAACGGAAAAGCCAGCGCACCTGTGCTGTAGAGCTCGCTCAACGGCACTGCCGCTTCCAGGTACAGAGGAATACCTCGGTCGTAGCACTCATCTACCAATGCAATAAACCGGCGTACGCCGTCATCCTGATGGGTCAATGCCGGCAACTTGCGATCTCCCGCCGCCACCTGAGTTACGCCATCCTCGGTTCCGCGAGCAATAGCCGTTTGCTGTCCGCCGCCTGTGAGCCGAGGCACTTCGCTTAAAAAAACATGGGAAAACCGATCACACAACTCGATAAAATCCGGCGCCGCCAGCTTCTGCTCGCATAGATCGCCATAACGGCACCATAAAACATGCTGGCTGCGCTGCACTACCTTGATATCACGGTGCCCAAGTCGTAAGGGCTCGCTGTGTGCCGGCTGCGGCCCCTCATTGAGCAATTTATTAAATGCGACTTTCAGAGCCCGCGGCTGGTTAACCCAATAGCGTTGATGCCGTTCTCCCGGATGCAGGCGGTGGTCCTCGCCACCATCAACACTGACTACCTCCATGCGCTTGTTGAGTGCTGCAATGGCTGGCATCAGCCGTTCACGATTAAAACCGTCTTCGTACAAATCATCGGGTGGCTGGTTAGATGTAGCCACCAATACCAAGTCTTGCGCAAAAAGTTTCTGAAACAATCCGCCTAACAACACCGCATCGCCGATGTCGCTGACAAACAACTCGTCCAGACAAAGCACCCGCGCCTCGGCCGCCAACTCCTGCGCGAGCACACCAAGGGGATCCTCTTGCCCGGTTAACTGAAACAGGCGTTGGTGTACCCAGCGCATAAAGTGGTGGAAGTGTTGCCTTCGTGCAGGCACAGCTAAAGCCTGATGAAAACGGTCCATCAGCCAGGTTTTTCCGCGCCCAACCGGGCCCCAAAGATACACTCCCTGGATGTCAGGCTGGCCAGCCTGCAATTGTTCATAGCAACGCTGCAAGCACAGGGTCGCCTGATGTTGGGCGAGATCATTTTTAAAGCCGGAGGTCAGTGCCTGTTGGTAGGCTTCGTAGGGAGAAAGCGCCGTTACCGTTGAGCTGAAAGGCTTCATATTGCGGCTTTTCCTTCCAAAATAGACATCTTGTTCCCGACCTTCAACAGATGAAAGAAAAGCACATCAAGAGATTAGTCGAACGGGGCGATCCAAAAAATGAAGGCCATGGTCCAACGACTAAACTATTCTATAGAGAGTACCTGAATTCGAGAAGAAGGAAGGGACATGCCTGAATCTGAAGCGGCATCGAAACCTGGTCGCTCTGCGGTCGGCCTGGCAGTACTGGGCATCGTTTACGGCGATATAGGTACCAGCCCGATCTACGCCTTGCGTGAGTGTTTTCGCGGGATCAGTCCTGTGCCTATCACCGAGGCTAACATTCTTGGCATCCTGTCCTTGATCTTCTGGGCGCTTATCATTGTCATCTCTCTGAAATACATGATTTTTATCCTCCGCGCCAATAACCATGGCGAGGGCGGCATCTTCGCGTTGCTGGCTCTGTTACGGCCAGATCAGGATCAGGACAGCCGGTCCCGCCGCACATTAATTCTGATTGGCCTGTTCGGCGCTGGCCTACTCTATGGGGGCACCATGCTGACGCCGGCCATCTCGGTGCTCAGTGCTGTGGAGGGGCTGGAGGTCGCAGCACCGTCGCTGCACAAATACGTGTTGCCGATAACAATTACCATTCTGGTGGTACTGTTTGCCATGCAGAAATTTGGTACCGCCAAGGTAGGGGCGATGTTCGGCCCAATCATGGTGGCCTGGTTTCTGACCCTGGCGGCGCTGGGACTGAACAGCATTATCGGGCATCCGGAAGTGCTCAATGCCGTGGCACCCTGGTACGCGGTGCAGTTTCTCGCGAGCAATCACTTGGCGGGCTTTCTGGCGCTGATAGGCGTATTCCTGGTGGTCACCGGCGGGGAAGCCCTGTACGCGGACCTGGGGCATTTTGGGGTAACTCCGATACGACTGGTCTGGTTCTGCTTCGTGTTACCGGCCCTGTTGCTGAACTATTTCGGCCAAGGGGCCTTGCTGCTGGACAAACCCGACGGATCCCTGCAGCCATTTTTTCATCTGGCACCAGACTGGGCGCTGTTGCCACTGGTGGGCCTGGCCACGGCGGCGACCATCATTGCCTCACAGGCAGTGATCACCGGTGCCTTCTCTCTCACCCGGCAGGCGGTGCAACTCGGTTTTATGCCGCGTCTGCAGGTTCAGCAAACCTCCGAGTATTCCCACGGCCAGATTTACATGCCGGGTATCAACTGGTTTCTGATGATCGCAGCGATTGCCCTGGTGCTGACGTTCCGCTCATCCAACAACCTGGCGGCTGCATATGGTGTCAGTGTGAATGCCACCATGCTGGTGACCACCATTCTGGCCTTCAATGTGGCCCGGGAGCGAGGCGGCTGGAGCTTGGCCAAGGCGAGCGTTTTTCTGCTGGTATTCCTGACGGTTGACCTGGCGTTCCTCACCGCCAATGCGGAAACCATTCCGCGTGGTGGTTGGTTTCCCGTGGCCATGGGGGCCATTATCTTCACCGTAATCGTGACCTGGCGCCGTGGTAACGAGCTTCTGCTCCGGTCCTACGAAGCCAATGCCATTACCATTGAAACCCTGCTGGGGCGCCTCGAACACGATCCACCCCAACGTGTGCCCGGTGCCGGCGTATTTTTTACCGCCCGGTCGGAAGAAGTCCCCATTGCCCTGATACAGCTAAAAAAACACAACATGCTGTTGCCTGAGACAGTCGTGATCGTCAACGTGAAAATGGCGCGTAATCCGCGAGTACCCAATGATGAGCGCATGCAGGTCAAGGCATTCGGTCAGGGCCTGTATGAGGTCAAACTCAACTACGGCTTTATGCAGGGATTCAATATTCCATCGGATCTGTCCTACTGCATTGAACATCGCAGTTTACCGATAGATCTGGACGACACTACCTATTTCGTGGGCCGGATATCGGTGATTGCTGACCGAAAAAAAGACGGCATGATGGCCTGGCGCGACAAACTCTTTGCGTTCATGGTCCGTAATACCCTGCATGCGACATCGCTTTACCGGATTCCCTCTGGCCGGCTGATTGAAATCGGGCTACCGTTGGGTATTTAATTGGGCCCAACATATAAACTCTCAGTCGCCGCTATTCTGGTGGCGAGATGTCTGACGCAACTCACGATACAAAAGGTGCAGAAATGGCGGAAGCCAGTCCCGGACAAAAGTTCCAAGAACTCAGAACCCGGTACATTGCCGGCCTGCCCGACCGCATGGGAAAACTTGGAGATTCCTGGAACCGACTCCTGTACGTCAGCTGGAACCCAAAGGCGCTGGAGTTCATGTACCAAAGCGCCCACAAGCTGACCGGGAGTGGCGCCACCTTTCAATTTCCAGAGATCAGCAATACAGCACGAATACTTGAAGAACAGCTACAGGTGTTACTGGCAAAATCCGATGCCACCTCCACGGAGCGTCAGCAAATCGAAAACTCACTCAAAGCGCTCGAACGCGCCATTGAGGAGGCCTCTCGCGCGGGCCCCAACAATGAGATGCCCGCTTTCGTGTCACAAACCGTCATGGAGAAACACCAAACGCACCGCATCGCCGTTATTGAAGACGATGAAAACCAGGCCGCTTACCTGAAGAACTGGCTGGAACAACAAGGTTATTACGCTGAAACGTTTGAGGACCCAGAGACCTACACCCAGCGAATCGGCGGCCACTTTCATCACCTGATTCTACTGGACATCAGCTTTCCCCAAGACGCTCTGGAAGGCATCGACTGGCTGGAGCGCATGAAATGCCAGGCAGGCACCAATACTCCGGTGATTATGATGTCTGCCCGAAGCGATATGGTCGCGCGCATGCGGGCGCTCCGCGCTGGCGCAGACATCTACCTGACCAAACCTATCGACATGGGAGTGCTCGAAAAGCGCATCCACCAGTTGCTGGATAACGCCCGCCCCGTCCAACCAAGGGTGCTCTGGGTGGACGACGACACCGACCTTCTCGCTTACTACAAATCCATGCTGTCCGAGGAAGGCTATGAAGTAGAGGGCCTGAGCCAACCGGTGCGCGTTTTGGAGCGCATCGAACAATTCCAGCCGGACGCCATCGTACTGGACCACGACATGCCCGGCTGCCAAGGCATAGAGTTGGCAAAGGTGCTCAGGCAGGATGCCGACTACATGACCATTCCGATTCTTTTCGTATCGGCCTCGCCAGAAGCACGGGAGCTGCTCGAACAGCACAGTATTGCAGGCAACGATTTCTTCCAGAAGCCGCTGGAAAATGAACTGTTCCTGAGCTCATTGCGCCGTCACCTGATGAACGCCAAACTTATTGCCGCACGCATCAATCTGATCAGCCAGCGCAAGGAATCCCGCGGCCTGCAGAACTACGACTACTTCCTGACCGAACTCGTGGACCTTCTGGCCAAAATCGAAAGCGACCAACAGGATCAGGCGCACTACCTGGTGCAGGCAAGCGTAGACCGGCACGAGTATCTGCGGGCCCAGCATGGTGCCCGCGCCATGGCGAACCTGAGCGCACGCATGGAAAAGCATTTCGCGGAACAACTCGCCGTTGGGGATTCGGGCTGTGCTCTTGGAGGCGGCAGCTTCCTGTTTCTGGTGACAGCGCGTGCTGCCGATGATTGCAAAACCTTCCTCGAGCGCTTCCATCACAAATTGAACAATCCCGCCTGGGCTATAGAAAATACCTCCGACCCCGTCACCCTGAGCCTGGGCGCGCTGACCCTGAATCATGCCATGGATGAAGACAAGGCACTGATCGAGGTGGAAAAAGCCTGCAGCAAAGCCATGCAGTCCGGTAGCAACAATCTGATATGGCAACAGGCGACCGAACGGCCACCCGAATCCAGATTGGATGATCACATCAAAGAATTGATAGCGGCGCAGGCCTTCAAGCTTCACTACCAGCCCATCGTCAACATGGAAACGGGCGGCACCCTTTTTGAGGCACTCGTGCGATTGGTAGACGAAGACAATGCGGTGTATTTGCCCGGCCAATTCCTGCCGTGGTTACCTGAAGGCAGCAGGGGCCCATTCTACGCGCTGGATCGCTGGGTGATTCAACACGCTGTAGAAGGCCTCACACACTTGGATGGCAAAGCCTCCGCCAGCTATTCGGTAAGCGTAAAACTGTCCTCCCCCATGGTTGACGTGGAACATTTGCTGACGGTGCTCAGTAGCGCGATACGCGAAAATCGCATTAAGGGCAATCGTCGCATCTACCTGGCATTGTCGAGTCCGACCGTATTAAAAGATGTGCCCAGAGCAAAAAAGATAGCGAAACTGGTCCAGGCCATGGGCTGTGGGCTGGTCATCGAACACGTTGCCACGGATACCGCCTCGGTGGAGCTACTAAAAGAACTGGGCTCAGTGGATTTCGTGAAACTAGTACCGGCACTCGGCGCCAGTGCCCAACAAACTCCGGCTCTGGAGCAACTGCTGCACCAACTCAAAAGCGCCTTCAGCTCCAACCTGCAAATTGTTGTAACCGGCGTAGAAGACGCCAAAGCGCTGTCCTGGTTCTGGGAGCGTGGCATTCGCAACTTCCAGGGATACTTCATCCAGGAGCCGAAGGGGGCAATGAATTACGAGCTATGATCTTCGCAGAGAGTCTGCGACCTAAACCCAAAGTGCTCAATACCCACTCCCCCCCGGGCCAGTGAGGCCTCCGGGCAGAACAGAAGCCTCCCCAACAGACGTATTGCGGGGCGCATGCTTCCGGATCGTCCAGAGCACCCCACTGATCATCAGGGCAATCGCAACCATCTCCAGCACTCTTGGCGCCCGGGCCTCGTACACAAATCCATAGAACAGTGCGAACAGAGGCTCAAACACAAACACCTGCCCCGTTAAGGTCAGCGGGAGACGCCGGGATGCGCCATTCCACAAAGCGTTCGCAACCAACGAGCCGGCAATGCCGATACCACCGCTGACCAGCCAGAACACTTGCCCGTCCCGGTGCACGACGATCTTCTCTAATACGTCGGCATGAGGTTCCGCGGCCGAAGAACCACCGCCCCAAATCACTCCAGCCAGCACCAAAGCCCAAAGCCCAGACGCCAGGCCCGTCAGGTAGGACCATTGTTGGCTGGAAACACCCGTAACAGACTTAAGTGCCCGAGCGTTCAGCACTGCAAACAGGCTCCAGCTTGCCAATGCAGCAAAGGCAAAGGTTAGCCCCAGAACAACATCAATCAGATTGTTTGGTGTGGCCGAGATACTGCCCAGCACATCCAGGTTGATACAAGCCACGCCGGCGAAGATCAGTACCAGGGGCCACGCCAGTTGCCGGAGGGGGACAGCGCCGTGATCATGTCGCCCCCATACCGTCACCACCACCGGCACAAGACCAACGATCAGAGAGGCAGGTGCAATGCCTACCTTCTGGATCGACGCCGCCAAGAGTGCAAAAAAGGCAACATTTCCACAGGCACCAAGCAACAACAGCAACCTAACATCGGATGCGGTGAGACGCTCCGGTAAGGTACGGACGAACGGAAGCAGACAGACCAGTGAAACCGCTCCATAAACCAAAAACCGGCCAGCGGCAATTTCAAGAGCGCTGAACGCACTCAGCACCAGCGGGCTTAAAAAAACCAGACCCCAGCAGGCTCCGGCCGCAGCACCCAGCAGCACTCCCGTTCGAATCATGTTTACTACCCCTCGGATTGGATAATCAAGAAGGAGTAACTCTACCGGCTCTGGCCCTGTGGTCAGTAGCGACAATACAGCATGGGGGTATGCCATACTGGCATGGCTGGAGGGCTGTCTTTCCAGGCATCACTGGCGCAAAATAATCAGCAGACATTCACTCACCACCGCCCCAGGATCTACCTGTTGATCACCAAGCTTAAACGTCTTCCGCCAATCCATGCCCTGTCAGCGTTTGAGGCAGTCGCCCGGCACGGCAGCTTTTCCTCAGCGGCCGAGGAGCTTCACCTCAGCCAAAGCGCTGTCAGCAAACAAGTCAGGACACTTGAGAAGCACACCCGCTCGCCGGTTTTTCGCAGGCACGCCCGGGGCATTGAGCTAACATCCACCGGCACCGCCTTACTGCAGGAAATCCAGCCCGCGTTGGCACAGTTATCCAGCGGTATTGAACGAATTCGTCAGCGGCACGATGCCAATACGGTAAACGTGATTGCAACCCACGCGGTATCCCATTACTGGCTGTTTCCGAAGGTCATTGCGTTTAATCGTGAGCACCCGGACATCACAGTGAGCATCCAGTCCGACAATGCCATTTCGCCAGCGGTCATTAACGAGTATGACTTCGGCATTATCTTTGGCCGCGGAGGTTGGCCAGGCTTGGATGTGCAGCCCTTATTCGCTGAACGCGTCTATCCAGTCTGCCGTTCGGACCTTGAGCTACCGGAACTCCAAACGTTGGCGGACTTGAAAGAACTGCCGCTGATCGAACTGGATTCCAGTGCCTGGGATTGCATCGACTGGGTGGATTGGTTCGCCCACTTCAACGAGGAGTACACGCCTCGACCCCACAGCCTGAAATTCAATCAGGTATCCCTCAGTTACCGCGCCGCACTGGAGGGCCTGGGCGTGAGCCTCGGTTGGGATTTCATGGTTGCCCAAGCAATCAGCGAAGGTCGGCTACGACGGGTGGGCGAGTTTGTTTACGACTCCGGTAAGTATGATTTTTTGGTGCACGGGATCAAGGAGCCGCTGAAGCCGGCCGCACAAACTTTTAAGGAATGGCTGTCATAATTGCTGGTTGGGGTTTTTTATTTCAGCCCTGAAATAAGCCTGGCCAGTTGTTCGGTCGTGTTCTCGAGGTAGAGCGCGGCGTTAGCGATAGCGTCGTCTTTACTGATTGGCCCCGGGGCGATCGAGAAAACCGCCGTAATGCCTGCTTCATGAATGGCTGTCATATCGCCCTCCCCCAACTTGCCAGCAAGGCCAATAACAGGCACATGGTAGTGTTGTGCCAGTTTGGCGACACCTGTTGGTGTTTTTCCCGACGCGCTTTGGCCGTCAATAGCCCCTTCGGCCGTAATCACCAGATCGGCTGCCTGCATGTGTGCTTCCATATCCACGGCTGACATCACCAACTCAATGCCGGGCTTCAGGAGCCCACCGAGGATACCAGCGACGGCTCCGCCAATACCGCCGGCAGCGCCACTTCCTGCAAAGCTTCTTATGTTGTAACCGCTTTTCTCCACGCACTGGGCGAAATGGCAAAGATTGTTGTCGAGCACCCTGACATCGTCTGGCGAGGCACCTTTTTGCGGCCCGAATACCGCCGCAGCACCCAGATCACCGAGCAGGGGATTAGTAACATCACAAGCCACCACGATGCGTATACCCGCCAGACGGGCCTTAGCTTCGGCAAGATCAAAGTGGCTGATATGCTGTAGCCCCTCACCACCGGGTGGTATGGGGTGGCCGTTGTCGTCCAGCAGTTGCGCGCCCATCGCCTGCAGCAAACCCGCACCACCATCGGTGGTGGCACTGCCACCAAGGCAAACGATGAGCGTCTCTGGCTGGTGTTCCAGGGCGGCCATGATGAGCTCACCGGTGCCATAACTGGATGCTGTCATCGCATTGCGGTCTGCTTCGGCCACACAGTGCAGGCCGCTGGCCTCAGCGACTTCAACAATGGCGGTTTTCCCATCCTCTATCAGTCCGTAACTGGCGTTGACAGGAGCGCCGGAAGGCCCGGTTACGCGTGTTCGGTGCAGTGTGCCGCGCATTGCCCCCACAAGAGTGGCTGTCGTGCCTTCGCCGCCATCTGCCAGAGGTATTTTAACCACCTGATCAGCCGGAGCACCGCGCAACCAACCGGCGGCAATGGCATCAGCGACGGCTTCTGCCGTTAGGCACTCTTTGAATGAGTCAGGGGCAATGAGTACACGCATGCTGCGTCCTTACCAGTAAGTTGTTTAAAGTATCGCTAAGGGCGCTTACAGCACCATCATTGATACCAGCCACACCGCACTAATTGTCACTAACCCCATAAACAGCGTTGCTGCTGTGTGTGAGCGATACGCCGTTGCGACGTCCATTTTACTGAACTGGGATACTACCCAAAAATAGCTGTCGTTCGCGTGGGAAACGGTCATGGCACCGGCGCCGAGACAACCAGACCTTTTTCGGTGTGACGGGCAAACTCTTTGAGCTTTTCGTTGCCTTGAATCAACAGCAACGCAAACCCAAGGCCAATCAACAAGGCATTCAGTGGCTTACCGAGAAAGTTCAGTACTTCATACAAAGCACCATCACCCAAGGGGGCGGTGGGGTAACTGGCTACTGAGCCCAGACAAATCAGCGCGATAGGGACAAAAATAGGGGCAAAAGCTTTCCAAGGGCCAGGCAGTTCGCCGTAATGCTCTTTGCCTTCCTGAAATGCTTCCTCTGCCAGTTCAAGTTCTGTACTGAGCAGGTTACGTGAAAAATACGCCCAAACCAAACCCGCTATCGCCGCGATTATGGCAAAACCAAGGCCGACGCCAATAACCAGGCCCAGATTGCCCGCTGCCGCAATCGGACCGGGTGTGGGTGGTACCAGGGTATGGGTTGCAAACAGACCCGTCGAAAGCGCCACCGTCATGGCTACGGGGGATACGCTCAAGGTTCTCGCCATAGAGCGCTTCAGACTGTTTAGAATGACGAAACCGGAATCACAAAACACCGGAATGGACACAATAAAACCAACGATGGACATCGTCATCGTGGGAAACTTCTTGCCCAAAAACTTAATGATGGTTTCAGCCATCACAATAGCGGCACCGGTGCGCTCAAGAATGACGCCTATGATGGTACCCAAAACAATAACAAGGCCGATGTAGCCGAGAATTTTGCCAAAACCACCACGTATCGTTGATTCAATGGAGTCGAAGGGTAGGCCAAATGCAAAAGCGGCGATGAACGATGCCAGCAAAAGCGTAATAAAAGGGTTGAGGCGCAATTTACTCGTTGCGAACACAATGAACGCAATAAGAGCGATTAAAATTAAAACCATGTACATAGGAAATCTCCGGCATCGCCTTAATTATTATTTTTCCGATGAGGGAACTTGGTTCAAGCCCTGAGCTTAGAAGCTGAGCGAAGATTCGTCTTTAGACAGACGGCCTGATATTCAAGCAATCAGTTGCCGATTTCTGTGCATCTGTACAAATCAACGGTTGCTTGGGTGGCTATCAGAGTTCAGCGCCAGATACAGATGGATAAGTTCCGGGAGCCGGAATGGAGACAGCCCGGTCAGTTGTTCAATGCTTTTCAGACGATATCGAATGGTGTTCCGGTGTAAGTGCAGAGCCGTCGCACATTTTTGCACATCACCATTGGCGTCAAGAAACGCATGCAGAGTGCGCACATACAAAAGGTGACGGGGGTGCGCCTGCAGCGCTTGCAAGGGGCGCAACAGTTCCCGCTGCTGCCAGCCAGGATGCAGGCTCTCCGGAAATACCAACAACGGCTACAATCTGATGGCCAGCAGTGATAGGGACGTTAACGCCATGGCGAACTCCGGGAAATTGTTCCGCATTGTCGGCATCAACCGCCAAGGGCTCTCCCCGCAGCGCCACATGACGTGCGCCCTGGTGAACTTCACCAACGCGAAGTGGGTCTCCCGACGCGATGATGATTCCGTCTGGGGTCATCACATTTACCGAGTGGCCAATAACCTGCATCGCCCGGTCTACAATACGCTGAGCGGTGGCGTGGTCGAGGGTGATCATGAGCGTGTCATTTGCGAAAAAAGTCCATTATTACCAATGAAATTTAACGTTTCTGCAACAGCTGGGCGATGCGTCGCTTGCGCCGGAGGCTTTCCAGCATTACCTGAAGCAGGATTACCTGTTTCTGATCCAGTTTGCCCGTGCGTATGCCCTGGCTGATGTTTCCCCCGCCAGGTTCAAACAACTCACCCGGATATTCAGCTGCGCCACAACACTTGAAATTGATTTCCGATAAGTTCGTCTGACGACGAGCCATCGGTGTCTTCAACTATCCGGCGTGAGAGTCTGGATAGCTCCTCGTATTGGCTTCAGAAGGCGCTATATACCGTTGGTTGTTTCCTGCTACAAGCAGAGCGCATATCTGGTATCGTTATGTCCGGTTATGCCAAAGTTCTGCCATTATTATCTGAGCTCAGGCCACATGGAGGTAGTTTTGTCGCAACTGTTGATTCGTTATTCCCGAATTCTTGAAATTGTCGGCGATATTGTCAAAGTGCATGTTCCTACCTCTGAATCTGGAGCCTCGCAGATCAGCTTTGGGGATTTAGCCCTCATTGAAAGCAAAGATAACAGCCAAGACATCCTGCCCCGAACCGCTCAAGTGATTCTGCTTAAGGGCGAACATGTTTCCTTGCAAGTGTTCTCCGGTACCAAAGGCCTTTCTACCCACTCGGTCGTGCGCTTTTTAGGCCGCCCGATGGAAGTGACGTTCTCGCCTAACATTTTAGGTCGTACCTTTTCCGGTACGGGCCAACCGATTGATGGTGGCCCTGCGTTAACAGACGAGCCCAAGATTGAGATTGATGGCCCGACGGTGAACCCTGCGCGCCGTATTTTGGCCTCGCGCATGATTCGCACCGATGTGCCGATGATCGATGTTTTTAACTGCCTCGTTGAAAGCCAGAAGATCCCGATCTTCTCTGTTGCCGGTGAGCCATACAACCAATTGCTCGCCCGAATTGGCGCACAGGCCGATGCGGATATTATTGTATTCGGTGGTATCGGCTTGATCTTCGATGACTATCACTTCTTCCGCCGCACCTTTGAAGAAGCCGGAGCCTCTGCCCGTACCGTGATGTTTGTTCACCAAGGCTCTGATCCAACCGTTGAAGCTCTTTTAGTACCGGATATGGCGCTGGCTGTGGCCGAACGCTATGCCGTCAGCGAAGGCAAACGGGTACTGGTGCTATTAACGGATATGACCTCTTATGCCGATGCCCTGAAAGAGGTGGGCATCTCCATGGAGCACGTACCGTCAAACCGTGGCTACATTGGTGACCTGTATTCGCAGCTGGCTCGCCGTTATGAAAAAGCCTGTGACTATAAAGGCGCAGGTTCCGTGACTATTTTGTCGGTGACCACTATGCCAGGTGATGACGTCACCCATCCAGTACCTGATAACACAGGCTACATCACCGAAGGTCAGCTCTATCTGCACAACGGCGTCATCGACCCGTTTGGTTCCCTCTCACGCCTTAAGCAGCATGTGATCGGCAAAGTGACCCGTGAAGATCATAGCCAGGTCATGAACACCTTGATCCGTTTCTATGCCGCCGCCCAAGATGCCGAGCAGAAACAGGCGATGTCGTTTGAGCTGAGTGAGTTTGACGAGCGCGCACTCAAGTTTGGTCGCCTGTTCCACGATAAGTTTATGGATATCGACGTCAGTATGCCGCTAGAACAAGCACTGGATACCGGCTGGACGATTCTGGCGGAATGCTTCCGTGAGGAAGAGCTGCTGATGAAGCAGAGCTTAGTCGACAAGTATTTCTTGAAAGAAAAGGTCTTCTCGAAAGAAAGTTCACCAGAAAACGCCTGACAGGAATTATCGCGTGGGTAAGCTGGCACTGAATAAAAGCACCCTTAACAAGGAAGGGCGCAAGGTCAAAGCCTACAAGAAATTTGTTCCGGCACTTGATCTCAAGCGTAAGCAACTTCTGGCCGAACGTGCGGCCTCAAAACGAGCGCTTTCCGATCTTGATCAGACCCTTGATGACGTGCGTCTGCGCGTTAAAGAGCAGTTGCCTATGCTGTCTAACTTTAAAGGCAGCGTTGATCAGCTGGTTGAGATTGAGGATTTCAGTCTCACTCAGGTCAACCTCGTGGGTATTCGCCTGCCTGTGCTGGAAAGTCTGTCGCTAAAAATTCACCCCTACTCAGCGCTGGCCACCGAGCATTGGCTAGACCCCTTAGTGATCTTGCTCAAACAAAGCGTCGAATTACAGCTCAAACAGCACGTGTTGAACAAACGCTTAGAGCTGCTTGAAGTAGGCCTACGAAAGACAACCCAGCGTTTAAATCTGTTTGAGAAGGTTTTAATCCCGCAGGCTGAGGAAAACATTCGCAAAATCCGTATCGCTCTCTCCGACAGTGAGCGTGCTGGCGTAATCATCTCTAAAATTGCCAAGAACAAGCGGCTGAAGGCAGGCGTGGCATGAGTATCCTCCAGCTTAAAAAAGCCTCCATTGTCGGGCTAAGTCAGGATAAAACCGACATCCTGGACGCCCTTCAGGGCTTAGGTCTATTACACATTATTCCTCTTCAGGATGTGAGCAGCCGTCGTGTAAACGACACGGAAGATACCAACCCGGAGTTGCTGAAGCGCTCCCTGCAGTACTTATTAAGCAGTCCGCAAAAACGCCGGCAGGTGACCCGTGAACAGCAATTTGATCTTGATAAGGTGCTGCATGAAGTGGATCACAACCGCCAACACCGTATTCGCTTAAGTGAAAAACGCGACTTTCTGGATAAACGGATCAAGGATTTGGAGCCTTGGGGCGAGTTTACCCTGCCCGATCTGGCTGATTTGAACCATGAAAGGCTGTGGTTCTATCTGGTGCCCAACTACAAAATACAGGATGTGGAGCAATCGCATCTGCCGTGGACGGTGGTGCACCGCGATAACCGGCACGCCTATGTTGTCGCCATTGCGGAACAAGAGCCGCAGGCGAGTATCATGCCGGTGCCGCGTACCCACACCGGCCATATCCCATTAAACCAACTGAAAGAGCAACTTGAAGATGCGGAAATTCAGTTGGAAGCGGTTGAAGCAGAGCGAGAAGCCCTGACCCGCTGGATTTTCCTGCTGCAGCAAAGCGTTGCCAGCACAGAAGATAAAGCGCTACTGGATGATATTTCTGATCAAACCCAAAACT
The DNA here is from genome assembly GCA_018066865.1 of Marinobacter sp. Taxonomy (GTDB): domain Bacteria; phylum Pseudomonadota; class Gammaproteobacteria; order Pseudomonadales; family Oleiphilaceae; genus Marinobacter. The sequence continues at coordinate 60,199 of JAGPVT010000056.1, forward strand.
ATAACGAGCTCTTTGCACTTCAAGGCTGGGTTTCTGTAAGGGATAGCGCCCAGCTGGAGGCGTTTGCCGAAAACAAAGGCTTGGTACTGCTGTTAGATGACCCTATAGACTCTGAAAATCCCCCAACCTTGCTGAAAAACTCCATAGCGGTAGGTGGTGGTCAGGAAGTGGTGAGTTTCTTTCAAACACCCAACTATCGTAGCTGGGACCCATCCCGCGTTGTGTTTTTCTCCTTCGTTAGCTTCTTTGCCATCATCATGTCTGATGTGGGCTACTCACTCCTGTTTGGTGCAATTTTAGCCTGGTACTGGAAATCGATGGCGCGCTCAGAAAGTGGTCGTCGCCTGCGAGCCATGGGCGTAGCTCTAACCGGTGCCGGTGTGTTCTGGGGCGCTTTGGTCGGTAGTTACTTTGGTGCCTCTGCACCCATCTCCGCCTTGGGGCAGTTAAAGGTGTTCGATCTGAACGATTTTGACAGCATGATGGCCCTGTCGGTCAGTATCGGTGCGCTGCATTTGATTCTTGCCAACCTTGTAATGGCCTGGGTGCGAAGAAGTTCAAATCAAGCACTCTCCTCCGTGGGTTGGGCAGTCTCAGTTGGGTCTGCCCTAATGGGCTGGCTTACCGACTTTACCATGACTCACTGGGTTGTTTTTGGTCTGGGCCTGACGCTGGTGTTGCTGTTTTCAACACCAGCCAAAGGCTTTGGGGTGGCTCGGCTTATTTCAGGCTTACTGGCATTGGCCAATGTCACCAAGATTTTTGGCGATGTTTTAAGCTATTTGCGTTTGTTCGCTTTAGGGCTTGCCAGCGCCTCATTGGCCATCACCTTTAACCAACTGGCGGCGGATGTTGGCGATGCGCTACCGGGTATCGGTTTTCTGCTGCATATTCTGATTTTACTGGCAGGACACCTGCTGAATTTTGTTTTAACCGTCGTCAGCGGTGTTATTCACGGCTTACGTTTAAATCTGATCGAGTTCTATAACTGGAGTTTGGCTGACGAAGGCTACCCCTTTCAGCCGTTTTCAAAACAGGAGGTAACACCTTGGATAACCTGATCCTGGCCCTGGGATGGGCAGGCTTGTATGGCCCTATGGCACTGGGTGCAATAGGCAGCATGATCGGCTGCTCTATAGCCGGTCAGGCCGCTGCAGGAGCGCTACTGGAAACTGAAACGGGCCACGGTCGCTATATTGGTATTTCAGCGATGCCTTCCTCACAGTCTATTTACGGCATCGTGGTGATGTTTGCCCTGAACCGGGAGCTGACGTTGGGCAACGCGCCCGGCTTGGCCGCCATTGGTCTGCTGTGTGGCTTGGCGCTTATGTTCAGCGCTATTTACCAAGGCCGTAGCTGTGCTTCCGCGATTAACGTGTCAAAAATTCGCCCTGAGATCTTTGGTATGTCGCTAGCCCCCGCTGCGATTGTTGAGGGTTTTGCCGTATTTGCCTTTATCTTTGCTCTAGTCCTCAGCGCTGGTATACCTGCCTGATCACTGTGTGACATAGGAAGAAGCACGTTATGACAGATATTGAGAAAAACCAGGCCTCCTCAGGTATCGAAGCACTTATCGAAAAACTGCGCCAAGAGGGCGTTAATAAGGGGCGTACAGAGGCTGATCAAATTCTGCATGACGCGAAAAAAGAGGCTGACCTTCTGTTACGTCAGGCCCGTGAAGCAGCGGATGCCATGGTTAGTAAAGCAAGGCGTGACGTAGCCAGGAAGCAGCAAGCCGGTGAAGATGCGTTAAAAATGTCGGCTCGTGACCTTCTACTCGACGTTAAAGAGAACCTTGCCCACAGCTTTACCGATCAGGTGGAACGCCTGATCGAGCAGCAGATGGATAATCAGGAGTTCATGCAACAAATGATCCTGGAGCTTGTCGGTCGCACCCGTAAAAGCGCCGGTCTTGAGCAAGCGGAAAAAATTGACGTGCTGCTACCCGAAAGCTTTATCGGGCTCGATGAGCTGCGCAAAAATGCCGACGAGTACAAAACAGGCCGTTTAAGCCAGTTTGTACAGTCTTTGTCCGTTGAGTTGCTGCGGGAAGGCGTTAGCTTTAACACCCATAGCGGATCTGGCATTCGTGTTCATCTTGTAGGCAAAGAGGTGGAAGTGGATCTCACCGATACCGCGGTGGCCAAACTCTTGCTGCGTCACCTTCAACCCCGTTTCCGCGCACTATTGGAAGGGGTCATCCGCTAGTGAGCTACTACACCCTGATGACCGCGCTGCCGGATTTGCCTCCTCTTGCCAAGTGTAAACAGTTACCCATCTCCAGAATCGCCCTGGAGCGTCGGTTAACCATGCTTGAGGAGGAAGATCTGAAGCAACTGCAACTGGCAGAAAGCCTTTATCATTTTTCTGAGAGCCCGCAGCCAGCCGTGTCTGATCAGAAGTTGGTCTATCAGTGGCAGTCTCAGCTTGAGCAGATCCACTCCACGGTTATCCGGGAATGCGTTCAGCTCCGGCTTGAGTGGCAAAGCGTGATTGCGGCGATGCGCCAACGCCAGCAGGGCGATAAAGGCCCAGAGCAGTATTTTGGTTTGGGCCGTTGGACAACCCGCATTCGCCAGCACTGGCAAGAGCCCGCTTTTGGCCTTGAAGATGCCATGCCCTTACTGAGCGAACTACAGCCACAGATGCAAAAGGGCGCCGCCGGTGAAGTTGAAGAGCAGATTAATACCTGGCTGTGGCAAAACCTGTTTCAGGTGGAACGCAGCCATGCCTTTCAACTAGAAACCGTTATCTGCTTTGTTTTACGCTGGGGTATCGCGGAAAAACAGATCGAAAATGATGCCGACCAGGCACTGGACGCCTTTGAATCTATGGTTGAGACGCTGATTTCAGCGCCTGCTATCACGGAACACATAGAATCAGCCTTTGAGGAACTTTCCTGATGAAGGATGTACAGGTTACAGCACGCGTAACCGGCGTGCGGGATGATATCGTTACCCTGCGGCTGGAAAGGGATGAACAAGATAATTTTTACCCACTGATTAAAAACGAAGTGGTTTACATCTGCCCAACGCGTACCCCCGAGGATAACCGCCAGGAATACCTTCAGGCCGAAGTACTGCGGATTCGTCACGGTCAAGCCGATGTACAGGTATTTGAGAGTACCCGTGGTGTCGCCATTGGTGACCCCGTGCGCCAATCTGGCCAGATGCTTTCGGTAACCTTAGGCCCCGGCCTACTGGGCCAAGTGTATGACGGGCTGCAAAACCCACTTGAAATTATTGCCGGTCAGCACGGTTTCTTTTTGCCGCGCGGGCTGAAAGTAGAAGGTATCGACAGCCAGAAACAGTGGGCCTTTCAGCCAACGGTTAAAGCGGGCGCACGCCTGAAAGCCGGTGATCCTCTGGGTCACGTACAGGAAGGCCGCTTTAAGCACAAAATTATGGTGCCCTTTAACCAGGTCGGTAAGGTTGAGGTTACGTGGATTCAAGAAGGCACCTTCTCCACTACAACGCCCATCGCCCGCATCAAAGACCACAAGGGTGAAGAGCGCGGGCTGACCATGCAGCAGAAATGGCCCGTGCGTATTCCTGTGTGTCAGCCGCTATTAGCCCAGCGCTATAGCGAGCGTGAATACCCAGAGCAACCGCTTTTCACCTCGATTCGCTTGATCGACACCTTTTTCCCGATTGCCAAAGGCGGCACCGCCTGTATTCCGGGGCCGTTTGGCGCTGGTAAAACCGTATTGCAGGGGCTGATTTCACGCTTTTCTGATGTCGATATCGTGATTATTGTGGCCTGTGGTGAGCGCGCCGGTGAAGTGGTTGAGACCATTACCGAGTTCCCGGCCCTGCCCGACCCTAAAGGCGGCACCTTGATGGACCGCACCATCATTATCTGTAATACCTCATCCATGCCGGTTGCCGCCCGTGAAGCCTCTATCTACACGGGTATCACGTTAAGCGAATATTACCGCCAGATGGGTTACAACACGCTCCTAATTGCCGACTCAACCTCGCGTTGGGCACAGGCGATGCGTGAAACCTCCGGTCGTCTGGAAGAGATTCCGGGGGAAGAGGCTTTCCCGGCGTATCTGGACTCCTCCATTAAAAGTCTTTATGAGCGCGCGGGCCTGATTCGTAACAATGAAGGCGAACATGGCAGCTTAACGCTCATCGGCACGGTATCCCCGGCCGGTGGTAACTTTGAAGAGCCGGTCACCCAGTCTACCCTGCGTACCGTGAAAACCTTCTTGGGCTTAAGTGCAGACCGTGCTTATAAACGCGCTTATCCAGCGGTTGATCCACTCATCTCATGGTCACGCTATCTGGATCAGCTCAGCGCTTGGTACGGTGACAACCTCGATACACAATGGGTAGAAGATGTTAAGCAGATGCACAAACTGCTCATCCAAGGCGAAGATATCCAGCAGATGATGCAGGTGACCGGTGAAGAAGGCGTCACGCTAAGTGACTTCTTAACCTTTAGCCGCTCGCAATGCCTGGATCAGGTGTACCTGCAACAAGACGCATTTGATGATGTTGATGCCTCAACACCGATGAAGCGCCAGATGCGCATCTTACGCTTGCTGAAACGCTGCTTATTCAAGCATCCTCCGATGCAGGATAAAGACACCATCCGTGAACACTTCACCAAGCTGGCCGGTTTCTTCCTTAACCTGAACTACAGCCATGAAGATGGCCCAGACTTTAAGCGTTATCTGCAAGAGATCTACACCTTAAACCACTTTGCCCTGAATGAATCCGAGGATAACCGTCCGGTGATCCCATCTTGAGCAACGCAAGCGTACCTCGCTCTTATCAAAAGCGTCAGGCAACCCTTAATTCGTAAGCGTCCGCCCACCACACCTTGCCAATGATTTCCGGCGTCCAGTTGTGCGGTAGTAACTCATCAAAGCGGACAACTGACAAAGGGGGGGCGGTCGCCCTTCCGCAGTTGCGCTTCACTTCGTTCGCTGTGGCCAGCTCACAGGAGGACTTGCACCTCCAGGAGCGCGCCCATGCCGGGCGCACCAAAAAAACCCGCCTTGTGGACGGGCTTCGTAGTGGATTCGTTTCAAGTCCGTTGTTTGCGACGACTTATTCCAAGTCCTAGCATACCCAGAGCTAACAAGGCGAAAGTGCCAGGTTCCGGGACGTTAACTGGTGGAGTTCCGCCGCCAATCAGCTTTGACGAGCCCTCCTGAAATTCGCCTCCCTCAATGCTTTGCACGCGCATGCCTACTCTCTGGTTAGAGAACTGGTTCGCGTCCAGCCCGGCAATCGTCAAATCAAAACTAAGCGTCTGGTAAAAGTCCGGCCCACCGTTACTGCCAGTCATAACTGCAAAGTCCCAAGCAGTTTCGCCGGTCCCGTTCAGGTTCACATTTCCACCGAGAGACGAACTAACAGTGTCCTCACCGAAATCTGACCCCGTAATTATACTGGCCGGGTTCTGGTTGCTGAACGTTGCTCCCCCTGAAAGCGCACCAAAGTCGGCAAAATCAAACCACAGTCCCAGGATGTCACCCTTGGAGAGACCGATGTTGACCGGGTCTGAGATGTTCGCAGCAATTGTGACCACATTGGTGCCGCTGTCCGTAAATGTCACCTCGCCAAAAAATCCACCACCGTTAGTTGCATCCTCCAAAGACGTGGTGATGACCGCGCCATTAGCAAAAGATGTGACAGCGAAGATGGACGCAACTGAAATGAATCTTCCAAAAAAGTTCATAGATTTTTTTCTCCTTGAAACTCGGATTGCCCGAATCAGATTAAGGCAATAATCAAACCACAAGTTTTTTATTTATATATTTCAATTTGTTATCAAGCTTGTGGTTTTAACGAATGTAAAAAAAACTGACATAAATGCCGAGTCGCTCTGGCTGAAGCCAGTTTTTCCATATCAAGATACCGTTCAATCCATGAACATCGTCCTCGAACGGTAAGCGGCCGGCAATCACACATTGCTAATGCTCACCGGCTTCCAGTTGTGCGGTAGCAGTTCATCAATGGCGTTGTTTTTCTGCGTCGGCAGTTTCGTCAGAACATCTTTCAGGTAAGCATACGGATCGTGCCCATTGCGCTTTGCGGACTGGATTAACGTCATCACTGCGGCAGCGCGTTGGCCGCTTCTCAGTGGACCCGCGAACAGCCAGTTGCTCCGACCCAGCGCCCACGGGCGTATCTGGTTTTCCACCCAGTTATTGTCGATGGGCACTGCGCCATCGTCCAGATAGCGCGTCAGCGCTGTCCAGCGTTTAAGGCTGTAGTCCAAGGCTCTGGCTGTGCCGGAGCCATCCGGCACTTTCTGTCGGTGCACGAGCATCCATTGATGCAGGGCATCGGCAATCGGCCGTGCTTTTTCATTTCGGATGGAGTGTCGTTTGTCCGGCGGCAGGTCTTTGGTTTCTCGCTCAACGTGGTAAAGCTGGCCGATGTATTCCAGGGCCTGTGCTGCAAGTTGACTCTTGTTGGCCTGATGCAGGTCGTAGAACTTACGGCGGGCATGAGCCAGGCACCCGATTTCGGTGATGCCGTTGCCGAAGCCCGCTTTATAGCCGGAGTAATCGTCGCAGACCAGTTTGCCTTGCCAGCCTTCCAGGAAGGTTGGAGCGTGCTCACCCGCCCGGGTTGGAGCGAAGACGTAAACAACAGCCTTCAGATCAGAGAACGGTGTGGTGCAATAGGCCCATACGTAGGCTTTATGGGTTTTCTTTTTGCCCGGAGCCAGCATACTGACCGGTGTTTCATTGACGGTGAGCTGTGCCAGTTCCGCTTCAATGGCGGCCAGATCGCCGTCGATCCATTCATCCAGCAGGTTGCGCTGAACCGCATCCAGTTGTTCGCTGCGCTTGGCGAACTTATGGCGCTTCAGAATGGCCAGCTCATGGGTCAGCTTTTCGATGACCGCATCGCGGTGCACCAGCGTTCGATCTTTCAGGTTCAGTGCCTGTTCCTTGGCTTCCAGGGACGCCATCAACTCCGTTGCCAGGGCACGGAGTTGATCGGCAGAGAGTTGGTTAAGATCGGGGTGTTGTGACATACCGAGCAGCATGCCAAGCCATGGCCACCAAGACGATGCGCCATTCTGATGATGGTCTGGGTAACCGGCTTGTGGTTACAAAACCGAGATCACACCGGCAGCGCCAAGACGCTGCCAGGGCAGACCTTGCAACAGTGCGGCCAACTGCTCGTTCGTTAGATAGTAGGTGTTTGCCACGCCAGGTTTCGCCCCAGTGGAACTTGCCCCGATTCAGACGACGGGCACAGAGCCATATACCAAGACCATCGTGGATCAACACTTTCATTCGGTTGCCCCGTTTGTTGGCGAACAGGTATGCACAGTGAGGCCTAGCCGAGCCAAACACCTGAACGACACGTGCCAGCGCCGTGTCTGGCCCAGCCCGCATATCCAAGGGCTCGGTGGCCAGCCAGATCTCGTCAATGCGGATCATGGTAACAGTTCGCGTAGAAACGCCGCGCACTGCTGGCCTTGATCGGCGGGCCACTCGACCACAACCGGGCCGCCGGCTCGGGGAATCTCGATTCGGATGGTGCGATCCTTATCGGCAGGCTTCGTGGTATTCCCGCCCGTTGCCGGCAATCGAACCGGTACAAAGGCTGGAGGTAGGCTTCTATCTATTTGCTTCGACTCTCTGATCCAACGCCGAAGTTGGTTCGCGTTGGGGTCATTATCCAGGGCAATACGAGAAACAGACGCACCCGGATTGAGGCACTCGGCCACCAGCCGAGCTTTAAATTCCGGGGAGTGTCGACGGCGTTTTCGGTAAGGGCGAGTTACGCTTACGTTGTTGATAGATAGTGTCCACTAAAGAATAAGTGGACACTATCTTGAAGGCTGCGGAATCAGGCTCAAGATGGGTTTGCCGGACGTGTACCAACCAATGCCATAGCTGTCGCCACAACCAAAAACTGAGTGAAGGGAAGTTTTTCTATCAATTAACTCAGGAGCCGCTATCCGCGACCGAGGTGGAGTTGATCTGCTGTGAGCATGAGCCTGTCGCGACCAGATAGAGCTAAAGCTATTGTTAAAACTGAATAAATCCCGGGCAGTTTTATTGTTCAGCTTTTCCTGGTTTAGCTCCAAGCCCGGAGTAATGGGACTTTGTGGGTCACACCAGCGCACCATTAACAATGGCCCGCAACTCCTGTCGGATCGGGTAAGACGACGACGGAATCAGTTGCGCCATGAAGATCATCACCAACTCTTCGACCGGATCGATAAAAAAGCTGGTGCTCGCCAAGCCACCCCAACCGTACTCGCCGACCGATCCGTTGGTCTGGGATTTGGCAACGTCGGTCTTGACCGAAAAGCCCAGGCCAAAGCCACTCCCGGCATAAGGTGTCTCACTGAACGCACCCACCGAGAGGCCCGGCAGATCCTGATTACCGGGTAGATGGTTGCTACGCATGAATTCCAGGGTTTTGCGACCAATGATCCGCTGCCCCTGAAATTCCCCGCCCTGACACAGTGCCTGGGCAAAATGAAAATAATCGTCAATGGTGGAGACCAGCCCGCCGCCGCCCGACAGAAACCTTCCCTTACGCCGGAAAGGTGAGGTCTCCGGATCGTCCTGCAGCTTGAACTGATCGCCGGGCTGGTACTGATAGCAGGCGGCGAAGCGGTCAAGCTGGTCATCACGGACGTCGAAGCCGGTGTCGGGCATGTCCAGGGGGGCAAAGATATGCTCGCGCAAATACTCATCAAATGGCTGATCCGACAGCAACTGCACCAGATACCCCAGCACATCCGTGCTGACCGAATAATTCCAGGCCGTACCCGGTGAGAACTCCAGCGGCAGTTCCGCCAACTGACTGACCAGTGCTTCCATCGTCAGATCCCGGCTGCCATCCAGCTTTAACTCCCGGTAGGCAGCGTCAACGTTGGTACGGTTCATAAATCCGTAGGTCAGGCCTGACATATGAGTGAACAGGTCGCGAATGGTCATGGTGCTGGTTGCGGGTGTGGTCAGGAAATCAGGATAGACACCGCTTTTATAAACCCGCAGGTTTTTCCAGGCCGGAATATACTTGTGTACCGGATCGTCCAGCAAAAACCGCCCTTGCTCATAAAGCTGCATCATGGCGATAGAGGTGATCGGCTTGGTCATCGAGTAAATGCGGAAAACCGTATCCCGGCGAACCGGCTTATTGCGTTCCACATCCATCAGCCCCTGGGCTTTTACATAGGCGATCTCCCCTCTCCGGGCCACCAGTGTCAGCGCACCGGGCAATTTACCAGGCTGGATATAGCGACGGTCAAGGTGCCCTTCAATGTTGAGAAGCTGGTCCGGTGCGAGGCCGATAATCTGTTTGAGCTCTGTCATAGAGGAGGCACTTTCTTGTGTGGTTTTGAAATCATTGCGTCGCTATTAAACAATGATCCTGGCGCCCGCGGCCAGCCGTGAATGCCAGATTATTTGAAAAAACAGGGCCACAAAACGGAGTCAGAGATGGCTTGCCCCTTCTGGATGCATGAAATTACGACGACTGATGTTCAGGTGCGAGGTACCTGAACATCCGCTCTGGATTAGTCGGTTACGATCCCCGTCAAATTTGCAGCTTCCAGTTTATGGCTTAAGTGACTCCGCAGAATATGCCCAAGACGTTCTCCGTCGCGGGCCTGAAGTGCCTCGATCATGTTTTCATGGTCATTTACGGCTTTGCGCCAGAAATCATCACTCATTTCAGATGAATAGCGGATTCGTTTAATACGCTGACTCAGGTTGTTATACATCTCCAGAAGCACGTCGTTCTTTGAAGCCAGCATGATACATTCATGAATTTTCTGGTTGGCATGAAAGTACTCTTTGAGTTCATTACGATGGAAATGTGCGACCATTTTATTGTGAAGATCGCGGATGTGGGCAACCTCAGCGTCACTGATGTATCGGCAGGCGGTTTCACCGGACAGTCCTTCCAGGGCGCCCATGATGTCATAGGTGTGCTTGACGTCATCCAGGGTCAGCCGGGTTACACGGGCACCGCGATTCGGCAGCATTTCAATCAGACCTTCGGACTTCAGAACTTTCAACGCTTCGCGGAGGGGCGTTCTGGAAATGCCAAACTTTTCACAGAGCTCTTTTTCGGAAATTTTCTCTCCGGCAGCCAGTGTGCCGTGTTCAATTAATCCCCTGATCCTGTCAGCAGCTTCTTGATAGAGAACTCTATGTTGTATCTTTTCCATGTGACCTTTTCTTAAAGAGTATTGAGATGTCGGCGATTTTCGTGTGACTGTTGTATCTCAGAATGGAATCCTGTAATTAAACTGTACCTTGTATTAAGAATTCAAAATAGTATTTGAAGCCCAAAATAGTGTGCAGCGCGTCGATTTGAAAGGCTCGAAGACCTTAGACGCCCGATTTAGCTGGCGGAACGGTGCTTCATCCGTCCTGGGGTTCTGGGGTTCTGGGAGCCTGAACGTTGGGCTAGCCAGCCTCCCCGGCTGGAAAAATCTATGTGTATTTGTTCATCCCAGATGATTTTGGAGGCTATATGGCAGGCAAGGTTTATCGCTCCAGTGTAAAAATTTCACGGGCGCAGGCCCGGCAAATCGTGGACGGTGCATTTGCTATGGCACGTGCCCAGGATATGGATCCCCTGACGGCGTTTGTTATGGATGGGGGAGGCAACATGATTTCCGCCGAACGGGAAGATGGCTGTGCGCCACTGCGCCTTTCCGTCTCCAGAGGTAAGGCGTTCGCCGCTTTGGGTAATGGTGCCTCCAGTCGAACCGTGGGGGAGCGTAACGAGCAGCGGCCGGCTTTTTTAGCGTCGGTTGCCGCAGCTTCGGATGGTCAGTTCATACCCGTAGCCGGTGGTGTGCTGATTCTCGATACGAACGATGAGGTCATCGGAGCGGTGGGGGTTAGCGGCGCATCCTCAGATGAAGATGAGCAGGTGGCGATTGCCGGCATTGAAGCAGCCGGTTTTAAGGCGGGAACCGCTCCAGACTAAAACTGCGGGCGGCTATTGCTCGTCTTCAAGGCCGCACTCATGCTGCTCACGCCCCAACACGGTGGCTGGCTCTGAAACCTGAGCAGCCGCCTTACCTACACCCAATGCATACCCGTATATCTGCCCTATCTCTCTCCCAATTTTCCCTCAACGCCCAGCTTCAGACATTTGGTTCAACTATTGAAACGCTCTTTGGTACTGGAGTCGGTTCGCGCTGGCCCTGCGCCATAATTAGACTAAAGTATAATACAGAATAATGAATTATGAATTCATATTTGAGTTGTGGGTAATCTGAACGGCTTACCGGAGCACAGTTTTTTGGCCGCAGAATTCGACAAATCTGGCTAGCCGGTCATCCATGAAGGTAACGAAGAACGGTAACACAATGATTTTTAGAGAGATTTAGCTATCGACGGTTTTGCCTGCAAACAACAACAATGAAACATCGGAGATTAGTATGAAAATCTTGAAGACAGCATTGCTCGCTTCCGTGCTTGCGCTAGGCGTACAAGCCGCGCAGGCAGCAGAGACCCAGATCAAATTTGGTCATGTAGGAGGACCAGGGTCTCTATTCGAAAAATCAGTCAATGAATTCGCAAGAATTGCCAACGAGAAACTGGAAGGTAAAGCCGAGGTTATACCTTTTGGTTCCAGCCAGTTAGGCAGTGACTCCCAGATGCTCAATAAACTGAAGCTGGGGACGCTTGATCTGGCTTTGCCATCCTCCGTCATGAGCAGTGTGGCGCCCGAGTTTTCCGTGTTTGAGATGCCCTATCTGATTGAAGACAGGGAACATATGAAACGCGTGCGCAATGAACTTGTGCGGGATGTGTTGTATCAGGCCGCTGAAGATAAAGCCTACAAAATTATTGGCGTGTGGGAGAACGGCTTTCGGCAAATAACCAATAATGTCCGCCCTATCGTTGTGCCTGCCGACCTTGAAGGGGTCAAGCTAAGAACCCCCAACGGCATCTGGCGCGTTGAAATGTTCAAGAGCTACGGTGCGAATCCTGCCCCAATGGCACTTTCTGAAGCCTTCGTGGCGTTGCAGACAGGCGCGATGGACGGTCAGGAGAACCCTCTGGTCCAGATCTACTCCCAACGATTCCATGAAGTTCAGGATTACCTCTCAATTACCAACCACGTTTATACCCCTGCTTACGTGTTGGCTGGCGCCCGTTGGAACCGGCTGCCAGAGGAGGTCAGAAATGTGCTGATCGAGACCGCTGAGGAGGTGGAGGCCTTCGCACTTCAGCAAGGCGAAATGCTCGACAACAGTCTGGTCGAAAAAATGAAAGCGGAAGGGATGCAGGTGAATAAAGCAGACCAGAAAGCATTCGTCGCCGGCTCAGACGCTATCTATGCAAAGTTCGCCGATGAAGTCGAAGGCGGCAAGAAAATGCTGGACAAGGTTAGTCAGCTCCGCAAGCAATAGTGATCGATTGCTGCCTGTTCACACGGTTCGCAGGCACTGAGCGGACCCTGTGAACAGGCGGTTACTGGCTGGCACTCGTGTTTCAGGAGTTATGAATGAAGTCACTTACAACATTTAAAAATGGCTATTGCAAGTTTCTTGAGATCATCGTCGTTGCCATCATGATTGCGCTGGCGTCGGTCGTTACCGTGGGTTTTCTCTCAAGGCTTGTTGGTTCACCGTTCAGCTGGTATGACGAAGTTGCGTCTGTCGGCCTGGCCTGGCTGACATACTATGGCGCTGCACTTGCCGCCGCGAAGGGCGCCCATATTGGTTGCCCGACTGTCGTGAACTACTTCCCCCCCGCTATCCGGTTGCCCATTGCGTTAGTCGCGGAGGCCATCACCATTGGTTTCTTCGTTTTACTGGCATACACCGGCACCCAGGTCGTTATGATCCTTGAGGGCTCGACACTTATCAGTCTGACCAGTGTATCCGTGCAGCTCACGCAATCTGCGATTCCCGTTGGAGCCGTCCTCTTCATTATCGCTGAGCTCTTGCACTTGCCGGAGGTGATCGCCAGCGCTAAAGGAAAAGGGTTTACGGATCATGAACTGGAGGAAGCGGGCCTCGGGTACGACAAGGCTTCAATAGCCACTAAATAGCAGCCTTGAGCAAGCCCAGGAGAATAATAAGATGATCATCTTTTTAATGTTCGTTGGTCTTATATTTCTGATTCTGATCAACGTGCCTGTAGCGATAGCGCTAGGTATCGTTGGCGCTGTTGCGACCGTCAGTAGTTATGGGGTCTTGGCACTGCCCAATGTCGCGATGGTGATGTTTGATGGTGCGACGAAATTTCCACTCATTGCGATACCACTTTTCATATTGGCGGGTGCCATTATGAACGCCTCCAGTATATCGAGACGGCTGATTGATCTCGCGTCGGCCATGCTGGGCTTTATAAGGGGCGGGCTGTCTATGGTCACCATAGGCGCTTCGATATTTTTCGCAGAAATTTCGGGTTCCGCAGTCGCAGGTGTTTCTGCCATTGGCAGCATCATGATCCCCGCGATGAAAAAGAAGGGCTATTCGAAAGAGTTCTCGGCAGCTATTTCTTCTTCAGCGGCGAGCCTGGCCATCATATTGCCGCCGTCCATTCCCATGATTCTGTATGCCGTGATGTCGGGCGTATCTGTGGTCAAAATGTTTGTCGCCGGTATTCTGCCGGGGATCCTTGGTGCCATGGGTCTTGCAGCCATGTGCTATTACCTCGCTAAAAAGAATAACTTCCCTTCGGAAGGTGAATTCCAGGCCAAAAAGCTCTGGGATGCTTTCAAGGGTGCAATATGGGCCCTGTTGATTCCGGTCATCATTCTGGGCGGTATATTTGGCGGAATCGTAACCGCAACAGAAGGTGCCGCCCTGGCCGTCGTTGTCGCCATCTTCATTAGCACCGTTGTCTACCGCGAATTCAATTTGCGTATTTTCTACAAGTCCTGCCTTGATGCTGGTATCCAGACCGCTGTGGTTATGTTGCTGGTAGCGAGTTCGGCGGTGGTGGGGCTTTATCTCACTGAAACGCAACTGCCACAACAGCTTGCCAATTCCATCAGCGACCTGACCGATAACAAATACATCATACTGGCGCTGCTCAATGTCATTTTTCTGATTCTCGGTATTTTTCTGCACTCTGCTGCGGCCATCATCCTGGTAGTTCCTATCGTTCTTCCGCTGATTCTCGCTGTGGGTATTGATCCTGTCCATTTCGGTTTGGTCGTTACCTTGAACCTGGCAATAGGGCAACAAACTCCCCCTGTGGCCAGTGTGCTGATTGCTTCGTGCTCTATCGCAAAATCCGATATCTGGGCAACCTCGCGCACTAACCTCTGGTTCCTTGGCGTGCTGTTCCTGATTCTCATCGTCAATACCTATGTGCCGGCCTTTGCATTGGCATTGGTGAACCTGGTTTATGGCACCTGATACATAAAAGGGGATACAAGATGAATGAACCGAGCCAAGGCAGCGTTGACTGCAAGGTAAGCGAAGGGGTGGCCTGGATCGGCTTTAACCGTCCAGAAAGCCGCAATGCGATGACCTGGAGTATGTACGATTCACTGGAGCGCATTTGTAAAGAGGTGGATGCGGATACCGGCGTGAACGCTGTCGTTTTCCACGGCTGTGGCGGAGAGGCATTTATCGCTGGAACGGACATCAAGCAATTTGCAGATTTCGAACATGGCGATCAGGGCGTTGCTTATGAGCGTCGGATCGATACCGTGCTCAAAAGCCTGGAAACCATGAAAACACCCACCATCGCCATGCTCGAAGGCTTCTGTGTCGGCGGTGGTGCAGCCATTGCGCTAGCCTGTGACTTTCGTTACTGCACGCCATCTTTGAAGTTCGGGGTGCCGATTGCCAAAACCCTGGGCAATTGCCTGTCGGTCACCAACGTTTCACGCCTGATGGACCTTGTTGGCATTCCCAGAACCAAGGAAATTCTGATGGCGGCGAAGCTGATCGAGGCGCCGGAAGCAGCCTCCTTTGGATTGGTCAGCGAGGTTTTTGAGGCGGATAACATCGCGCAGGAAGTGACCAAGAAGGCACAGGCGTTCAAACAGCGGGCGCCGTTGACCGTGCAGGCCGCTAAAGAGACCATCAATCGCGTGCTGGAACACAGACGGACGGCTGCGGACGTCAGCGATGACTGGGTAAGAACCTGTTATAGCAGCGCCGACTTCAAAGCAGCGGTTAATAAATTCGTTAACAAGGCGCCGTTCGAATGGACCGGGAAATAGCTTACCCCACAGATTTTCCTACGCGGAGAATGAATATGCTGCCCTTGAAAAACATCAAAGTTCTGGATGTCTCGCAAATCATGGCCGGGCCGTATTGCACCATGGTTCTTGGTGACATGGGAGCCGAAGTCATCAAGGTGGAAAAGGCCAATGGCGGTGACGACAGCCGACAAATGGGGCCTTATGTGAATGACGAGTCGACCTGTTTTTCACAGATCAACCGGAACAAGAAAAGTATCTCCTTGAACCTCAAAGATGCGCGTGCCAGGGAGATATTTTACCGACTCGCCAAAGATGCCGATGTCATTGTCGAGAACTATCGGCCTGGGGTAACGAAATCGCTGGAGATCGATTATGAGACCATCAAAAAGATCAATCCGGGCATAATTTACTGCTCTATTTCAGGCTATGGTCAAACCGGCCCGTATAGCAATAAAGGTGGCTTTGATCTGGTGGCCCAAGGCATGAGCGGCTTGATGTCGATGACAGGTGAACCCGGCAAACGACCGGTAAAAACCGGCATCGCCGTCTACGATATCGGTGCTGGCATCACCGCGGTCTATTCAATTCTGGCGGCGTGTATCCACAAGATGAACACCGGCGAAGGCCAGCAGATTGATATTGCCATCACCGAATGCGGTTTGCCCTGGTTCAGCTGGGAAGCAGCGGCGTACTTTTCCGAAGGAAAAGTACCTGAGGCCACTGGCTGGCGTCATCGTGTTTCCGCACCTTACCAGGCCGTAAAAACCCTGGATGGTTACATGATGCTGGGTTGCGCTAACCAGCGAACCTGGGAGCGTTTTTGCCGGGACGTTATCGCGCGGGACGATCTGATTACCGATGAGCGATTCTCGACCAACAGCGACCGTGGACGCAATGTTGAGCAACTCGAAGCGCTTCTGGAAGACATACTGTGCCTTCGCGAAACGGCACATTGGCTGGATCGTTGTGATATTGCAGGCGTGCCCGCCGGTCCGATCAATAATTTCGCCCAAGCCATGCAGGATGAACACTATCTCGCCAGAGGCATGGTTGAGGAGATGGATCACCCGGTGATCGGCAAGATGAAAACCATCGGCTTTCCCAGCAAATTTTCCCGTACGCCCTCACAGATTCGATACCCGGCGCCACTTTTTGCGCAGCATACCGATGAAATCCTGCACAGCGTTGGGGTAAGTGAAGAAGAGGTCGATCACCTCCGCCAAGAAGGGTGCATCAAGTAGCCAATCGACCCAATCGGTACAGCGAAACGCGCCTTGTACTTGAATTCAAAATACATAATTCATAGCTATCACAGACTCACGGAGTATTCCCCATGTTGAAACTTGATTTTCATCCCTCAGGTCGGCATTTCCTTCAGATACCAGGGCCGTCGCCGGTACCCGATCGCATTCTGCGTGCCATGAG